>JBLIGS010000102.1:0-9814 GCA_047637095.1 Neolewinella sp.
TCCGAGGCCCCGGAACCTACAACGAAACCCTACAACTCCCAACCAACCTTCCTCGGGGAGTCGCGATGAGGTTGATCCTTAAGGCGGGTGGTAAGGTGATTGGGAAGTTTGACTTGAGATAGTGGGTCGTGGAGAGTAAGTAAGTCCTCAAGCATAAAAAATTATACTGTAACGGCTACAGCGCATCTCGACGCGCGCCGAAGGGCCGCTGTGAATACGGCATAATTATTTGTGGCCGACTACTTAGTCCAGCCCATACATGTTAAACGTGACTACTTACTACTCTTTACTCCCCACTTACTTACTCTCCTTACCTTCGCTCCATGAAACTTGCCCTCTTCGTCTCCGGCACCGGCTCCAATGCCCGCACGATTATCGACCGTTTCCAGGCTCATCCTGAATACGGTGTGGAAATCGCGCTACTCGTTAGTAATAAACCTACGGCTAAGGCACTAATGATGGCTGCCGAACGAGATGTTCCAACCCTGGTGTTGAAGCGGCAAGCCTTCAACGAAACCAACGATTTACTTGACGACCTCAAGCAGTTTGACGTGGACTTTATCGCGCTGGCAGGTTTCCTTTGGTTAGTGCCCAGTTACCTAGTAAAAGCCTTCCCTAATCGCATCTTGAACATTCACCCCGCCTTATTGCCCGACTACGGTGGTAAAGGGATGTACGGAGCCAACGTTCACCGCGCCGTAAAGGCCAACGGCGAGAAGGAAAGTGGGATTACCATCCACTACGTCAACGAAAAGTACGACGAAGGAAACACCGTATTTCAGGCAGCCGTCCGGTTAGACCCTGAGGATACACCCGAGAAGATTGCGGAGCGGGTGCTCCGGTTGGAGCACGCGAATTACTGGCGGGTGATTCGGGATTTGGCGAAGTAATACCGGTTTTACGGGGTAAAATGCACTGGTTTAAACCCTCGGCGTGATGCGGATACCACTTAGTCTAGTGGACAAGGCTGTGAACCAAAATCGGAGCAAACGCCAACTACGTTGGCCGCGCCCACACTCCAACGACGGCGCTAAGTCCCCACTACTAACTAACACCCGCATGACCAACTAAGAACCTCCCCATCCTACCTTTGCCGCCAAGCCCCGCAACGAGCAAAGCAAGCGCTCCTTCGGCAGCACTACCCACTACAAACTACCAATTACCTATGCTCTCCCGTCCCCGCCGCAACCGCCAGTCCGCCGCCATCCGTGGCCAGATCCGTGAAACCCATTTGACCGCCGGCCACCTCGTCCAGCCGATCTTTTTGATGCCAGATCCGAACGCTCGCTTGCCAATCAGCAGCCTACCGGGTACTTTCCGGTTAGGGATTGAAGAAGTCGTCAAGGAAGTCGCCGAATGTCGGGAATTGGGAATTTACACCTTCATCATGTTCCCCGCCGTACCGGAAGAGCATAAGAACAAAACCGGGACGTACGCCACCAGTGACGACAACTTCTACCTTCACGCCGCGACAAGGCTGAAGGCCGAATTCCCCGATATTTGCCTCATCTCAGACGTAGCCCTTGATCCATATAGCACCGACGGCCACGACGGCCTGGTCGTCAACGGAAAAATCGACAACGACCAGACTTTGCCGCTTATCGACGCTATGGCAGTAGCCCAGGCCCGCGCCGGCTTCGACCTCATCGGGCCCAGCGAGATGATGGACGGCCGGGTGGAAAGCATCCGCCGAGCGTTGGACGCAGCAGGCTTTACCGACACCGGTATCATGAGCTACACGGCCAAGTACGCCAGTGCCTACTACGGCCCGTTCCGGGACGCTTTGGACTCCGCTCCACGAGAACTCGAAAACGTACCTACCGACAAAAAGACGTACCAGATGGACCCGGCAAACCGCCGAGAAGCCCTCCGCGAAGCCGCCCTCGACGCCGCCGAAGGCGCCGACTACCTCATGGTTAAGCCAGCCATCAACTACCTCGACATCATCCGCGAACTAACGGATGCCCACCCACTCCCCATTGCCGCCTACCACGTTTCCGGCGAATGCGCCATGCTGATGGCCGCAGCAGAAAAAGGCTGGTTAGATTACCGGTCATCTGTTTCTGAAGCCCTGCTCTCCATCCGTCGGGCGGGGGCGACGGTCATCATTACCTATTTCGCCAAGGAATATGCGGGGTGGTTGAAGGAGTAAATTAGTAGGGAGTACACCGTAAGGAGGCAGGAGTAGGGAGGCAGGAGGCCCTGTCTATCTACTCTATACTCCGTACTAAACGAAACACCGTCACTTCCGGCCGCACCCCAAACCTAACTGGCCAAGAACAACCCAGCGCCCGGTTGATGTACAACTTTCGTCCGCTGCCCAAGTCAAACTTACCCTCGGTGTAGGCTTCGTTCTTAGTCGCCTGAACGGGCGGACCATAAAAAGGTATCCGACATTGCCCGCCGTGGGTGTGGCCGGCCAGTATCCAGCCTTGGTAATCTCCCCAGACATCAAGGTCGCAGACATCGGGGTTGTGACAGAGGGCTAGATTTGCTTTGCCGGGCTGGTAGCCAGCCAATGCCTGATCTGGATCAAAGTTGGTCCCCAGCCATTCGTCTATACCTATAACATTAAGGCCTTCGATTTCGGAAACCTGGTTCCGAAGAACGGTTATACCCACCGTTTCCAACACTTCAGTTATCTGGTCAGCCACCTCAGGTTCTTGCCAATTTTTACAGTAGTCGTCGTTGCCGAGGATGGCGACGGTGCCGAGGCTGCCATGCACTGCATGGGCCATCACCTCCTGCAACTGGGGTAACTGTTCTTCGCTTTCCCAGGAAACATAGTCGCCGGTGTAGGCCACAATGTCGGGCTTGAAGGCTTTTGCCTCCTCGAAGGAGTCGATGATAAATTGGTAATCAAACCGGTTGCCGACGTGGATATCGCTTATCTGTAGCAAGGTTTTTTATCCATTATAATCCATGCTCTTCCGGACGACCTCCGTCTTTTCAGCGCCGACCAACTGCCGGCAGAGATAGAGCCCCAGATCAAGAGAAGACGCCACGGCTCCGGCGGTAATCACTTCACCGTCGTCCACAATTCTTTCTTTCACGACTTCCTTACAATAAGGGACCAAGTTCGCATACTCGTTGAAATGGGTGGTGGCCCGGTGGCCAGTTAGAAAGCCGGCGCTACCAAGCAGGAGAGAACCGGTACAGATGGAGACTTTTTTCGGGACGGCTTTTGCCGTCGCTAACCAATCAGTGAAGTTTTTATCGGCTTGAAGCTCACGGGTACCGAAGCCTCCGGGAACAATAATCATGTCGTAGGCGGAGAGGTTCGGCAGGACAAGGTCAACAGTCGTTTCTAGCCCAAAAGAGTCATTGATCGTTGGTGTAATGGCACAAAGGTCCCAGCTTAATTCTGGGAGGTGGCCTTGTGATTTTAGTCGGCTGACTGGGTCATAGATACCGATAAAGTCCAGTAGGGTGATGTTATCGAATAGGATGTAGGCGATTTTCATTTGGGGAAGATAAGGCCGGTGTCTTAAGGGCCGCGGCCAACGTAGTTGGCGTTTATGCTGAGCGTAGCCGAAGTACAGGTGCAGAGCGGTGGATTTAGGAGCGGGGAATGGAGAACCATTAAGTTCTTCAGTCTTTTGCCTAAAATTACCGGACTGAAGGCCGATGAACAAAGTGTCGGTATAAATGCCGACGCTACGACCTCGCCTTTCAACCTACCTTGCACCTGCGGCCGCGGCCCATTTCCTCCACAGCCCCTAACTTGCCTTTCATGTATAAGTACCTTCCCCTTATTTTCATCGCCCTGCTGTCCCTAGCCGGCTGTAAACCCAAGCCCATTATCGCAGAAGTTAAGCCTGTCCTCCAGGTGGATGAGTCCTTCAAATACGAGGCCTACGAGGTAGAAGACGTACAGCGGCCGGAGGAGTACACCTTCAAGAGAGGAGACCTAAACTACGCGCACTACATACCCGATACGGAACACCCTAGGTACTTGCCCATGCGGTACTTGCGGGTCAATTTCCACATCATGAATAGTACGGATACCTTCTACCGATTTTTCGGAGAGGAGGCAAACGATTACCTGTACAACGTGATGAATCACACCTCTGACCTGATTAAAAACACGCCAGAGATCTGGTTACAGCCGGACAGTATGGACGTCCCTGCCCTACCCCGCCGGGTATATTTCGGCCTAGGGAAAAAGGCCAACGGCGAATATGCCATCTACGAACACTACGACGATGAGCTCTATTTCTACCACCACAAAGGCAAGGACGTGAACCGGAGCAGCCGCGAGGTGATCAACAAATACGCCATTGATAAGGACTCCATGCTGAACATCTTCATCATGGGCCCTTCGCGGGAAAAACTCGCCGCCGGTTATAAACTAACGGGTACTGATGGCATTTATTTGGGCGATGCTATTAAGGTTACTGGAATGCTTTCCCGAGACCGGCCAGCCTGGGAAATGGACGGCGTCATCGCCCACGAAATCGCCCACGGCCTGGGCCTTTACCACGCCTGGACAGCTAGGGATGGCTGCGACGACACCCCGAAACACAACAACGATGCCTGGACAAAATCAAAAGCAGATAGCGGGCCAGGAAAAACAAGTAATAACCTGATGGATTACAGCAACCTCCAGGAATCCCTGACGCCCTGCCAGATAGGTAGGATGCACGCCCGCATGAGCGACATCACCGGCCGGCAGCGCAAATGGCTGCTCCCCTATTGGTGTACCTATAATCCCAACGAGCCCGTCCGGGTAACCAACGACCTCAACCTCGAAGGCGCCAGGGATTACAACACAGATATCTACGTTAAACGGGGAGCCACCCTGAGGATCAACAACCGGATTCACCTGCCCGGCAGCGCAGCCATCCACGTCGACCCAGGAGGCCGATTGATTATTGGCCCCAAGGCCGTCATCCACAGCGAATGCGGTGGCCAGTGGGATGGCATCCGGGTTGGGGTTACCGAAGGTGGCATCCGGGGAGAAGTTGAAGTTGATCCCTTGGCGACTTTCTTAAACGAACGGTCATGAACAAACACATTCTTATAACGGGGGCGACGAAGGGCATTGGCCGTGCATGCGCAGCATACTTTGCCGCCAAAGAGTGGGATGTTACGGCCTTGGCCCGCACCTCCTCTGACCTGGAAGACATGGCGGAAGATTGGGCAAAAAACTATCCAGCGTCAACGTTGCATTGCCTCTCCGTTGATTTAGCCAAAGAAACGGATATTCTTCAGGTTCCGGCGAAGGCCTACGATGTGGTTCTACTTAATGCTGCAGCATTTTCCCCAGGCCGACTGTTAGAGGAAGGCGAAGATCTTTTCCCGGAGATGCTGAACCTGAATGTGTTGGGAAACCACCGGTTGGCGCGCCGGCTTTTGCCGGCAATGCGGGCTGAAAGCGCAGGCCACCTGGTCGTCATTGGCTCCACAGGAACGGACCATTGGAAAGGACATATGACAGCTTATGTGGCGACGAAGTTTGCCCTGAGAGGACTGTTTCTTGGTTGGGAAAAAGACTTGGTGGATACTGGTGTATCAATAACATTGGTCGCCCCCGGGGCGACGTTGACGGCAAGCTGGGCGAACGAGACGCCGCCGCCAGATATTTTGATGCCGGAGGAGGTGGCGGAGATCGTTGGCCGGGTGGTGGCAGAGGGTGTTACGGGCCGGGTGGTAGTTGGTAATAACTAATAAAGCCCGTCGGAGTTATCCAACGGGCTTTATTTCGATGTGGGGATATCAGTGACAATCTTACACCTAATGGCTTGTCAATGTTGACAAACCATTAGTCGTAAATACCTTCTTTGCCCAGCTTCTTAGCTACCATGTAGTAGAATACTGCGCGGTGCTTTACCCGTTCGGTGTACTCGGCGCAAACCGCCTTTACCGCTTCCATGCCTACTTCTTCGCTTACGCCAAGTTTCTTAACACAGTAGTTCTTGCAGACGCGCTCTACCTCTGTTTTGTCACTACAAGCAACTTTGTTGCCGTCGTTGTTGTAGATGGATGGGCCGAGGCCTTTGATTACTTTGCGGAGCAGGTCCATGTCGGCACCTGGATCAAGTTTCTTCAGGGCAGCGGAGTAGGTTACTACCTTTTCTTCGAATTTACTCATAATAAGATGATGCGTTGTGTTGTGACCAATTACTTGGTCCCAACCGGTTTTCAAGTGTAATTTACGTAGCAATAATGCAAAAATTTGGCGAATTGTTATAACATCAGGGGATTATTCCAAAAATAAGGTAATGACTTCCTTTTTTTAAAAGCCGAATCGAACGGGCTTCTTATCTTGAGGCCACTTTAGTCCATGATTGTACACTTCACCAAAACCCGACAGCTTCTACCCGGCCTTCCCTCGCTGGCGGGTTTGGGCGTGCTAAGACTCTTCTTTTTCATTTTCTTTCTGCCCTTTTCTTTCAACTCCCTTTTAGCTCAAGAAGGCAAAAGCCCTGTCTTTCCAGAAGACCGGCATGAGGAGTTAACGCAAGAGCTCCAATACATTCCGGATGATCCTCCGGAAAAGGAACAAGAGGAGCCTACAGAAACAGACGACTGGGAATGGCCAGACTGGGAATTTGACTTTTCCGATGGGACGACCATTGCCATTTTCGCCATCCTCATCGCTATCCTCGGCTTTTTCATCTACCGCATACTGGGAGATATTAGTCTTCGCAAGCGCACCCGCCTGGAGGGAGAAGAAGACCAGGAAGAAATCAATATCGATGACATTGAAGAAGAAAAGCTCGTCGCCGCCGGTGTGTCCATCAGTCTGCTGGAGCGTGCCGAACGCGCTGGCCAGTTCGACATTGCCGTCCGTTTGCTCTACATCCAACTACTCAAAGAATTACAAGATGGTGGACTAATTAAATATCGGAAAGACTTTAGCAACCGGGATTACCAGACTCAATTGAAAGGGACGGGTTTTCTGGCTGGCTTCCGGGAAGTTATCCAGGAGTACGAACGCTACTGGTTTGGTAAATACCCCATCGACCGGTTAAGCTATCGCAATACCTACCAACGCTTTACTGCCCTGAATGAACGGATTCGGGTAGCCACGGCTAAAACCTCCAACGACTATGTTTAAGCGCATACTGTCATACGGAGCCCTAGCTATGTGCTTGCTCACCCTATATGGTTGCCCCTCCAACTGGGCGGAGTCTTACGACTATGAAGGCGACGCCCCGCACGATATCTACGCCCTTTACGAACTACTGGAGGCCCGCCCCGAGGGCATTTTCCTGGCCGAAGACAGCCTCGCCCTGCTCAACGACGTTGACGAAACGAGCAACTATATCTTCGTAGGTCAATATGCTTACTACAACGAGAAATCTGTTACCCAACTGCTCGACTTCGTCGAGCGTGGCAACACCGCCTTCATCTCCGCCTACCAAATGCCCGAAGACCTAGGCTACCATCTCTTCGGCGACGCCTGCTTCAACGAGTATTACCTCGACCAACAAGCGAAATTTCCGGTTACCTACCTTGATACTGTTCAACTGGAATTGGACGATAAAGACTACACCCTCTATCATTTGTGGGACCACAACCCCTACAATCGTGCAGCCCACTACATCGACCCGAGCCTGCTTTGCGATGAAGCGTTTGACAATGAAGCCCTGGGTTACATTAATCAAGAAGACATCAACTTCGTCCGCCTAAAATGGGGAGAAGGCAATTTCTATTTCCATACCAATCCCATTTTCCTGACAAACTACTACCTGGCCGACAGCCTTCGCCATGAATATGCCGAGGCCGCTATCTCCGTCCTCGGAGAAGGCCCCGTCTACTGGGATGAAATCAGCCGGGTTCCTCCCGCAGTTGCACGCCAGCGCAACAACGCCCGCAACGCCCAAAACCAACGGAACTACGGAGGTGGCCGCAACCTCCTCACCGGCAACGAAGCCCTGAGTTATATCCAACAACAACCTCCCCTAGCCCTGGCTTGGTATACGCTGTTGTTCACAACTCTCCTGTTCTTAATCTTGAAGGGGCGTCGCCGCCAAAGGATTATCCCCCTCATCAGCCGACGGGAAAACTCAAGCAAACGTTTCATCGACACCATGAGCCGCCTCGTTTACCAATCGGGCAACCACGGTGCCCTGGCCCGCCAGGAACTCAACAACCTGCGCTTCCACCTCAAAGACCGCTTCGGCGTCCGTTGGAAAGAAGGCGAACCTCCGCCAGAAAACCTCGCAGAAACCATCGGCGCTCCGACCGGCATTGCAGAACGCGCCCTGATCGAGATTCGTCTCGTCCAGAAAAAGAAATACCTCGAAGAGTCCGACCTCGTTCGTTTTCACCGGGCCATAGAGCCACTGTTCCAGCTATAATTATACTCCTGAAAGTAATATTCAATGCACCCTGACGAATTTTCCGACCACGACACTCCTCAACCTGGGCCACAAACGCCTCAGGACTATGAAACGCCAATGGAAAGTTCCCTTGGCGAGCTGGTCCAGGGGGAACCTGCTGAGCCAAAAATTGCCAGCACCCTTGCCCCCGCCGATCGTATTCAGCTCGACGAACTGCGCGAAGCCGCCGTCGCCGTCCGTACCGAAATTGGCAAACTTATCGTTGGCCAGCGTGAATTTATTGACTTGCTAATTGCATCTCTGCTCGCAGGCGGGCACGTACTCGTGGAAGGAGTCCCTGGTATTGCGAAAACATTGACGGCAAGGTTATTGGCGAAGACAGTGGATGCCGATTACAGCCGGATTCAGTTCACGCCGGATCTGATGCCGAGCGATGTGACGGGTACCACAATTTTCAACCTGGCGAAATCTGAATTCGAATTCACCAAAGGCCCCGTCTTTAGCAACATCGTCTTGATCGATGAAATTAACCGTGCACCGGCAAAGACCCAAGCCGCCCTTTTCGAGGTGATGGGCGAGCAGCAAATCACGGTCGATGGAACGACTTACCTGATGGAGCCTCCGTTCTTTGTCATTGCAACCCAGAACCCGATCGAGCAGGAAGGAACCTACCGACTGCCGGAAGCACAACTTGACCGTTTCTTGGTGCGCATCATCATCGATTACCCAAGCCAGGAGGAAGAAAAAGAAATTCTTTACCGCTTCCGCAGCGATTTCAAACAGACGCAGCAGGCCGACGTAAAACCAGTTTTCACCCGTGAATTAGTGGCCAAGTACAGCGCACTGATAGAAAAAGTATTTATCCGGAACGAGTTACTCGATTACATCGCGGCATTGGTCCACCGCACCCGGACGCACCCCGATTTGTACCTCGGTGCAAGCCCACGGGCATCGCTTGCCATTCTCCGGCTGGCGAAAACAATAGCAGCCTTGGCGGGCCGAGACTTCGTTACGCCCGACGACATCCAACAGGTGGCCTACCCCGTCCTCAATCACCGCATTATTTTGACGCCGGAGCGGGAGATGGAAGGCATTGGCACGAAGGACATAATACAGGAAATCGTGCGCAGCATTGAGATTCCCCGTTAATACTTTTGGCCGCGAACGCAGGTGCAAGGTGGGATTTTAGAGCAATGTGTTAAGCAGACAGCCTTACAGGCCACTAGTGCATCAAGATCAAAGTTCGGTACAGTTATAACTTACCATCGCGGCACTGTACTTCCCAGCTGAAAACCTCACGTAGCTAAGGCTATGATCGACTTTCAGCTGGTCGTCCAGCACCGCGCTGCCGGCGTTCTAACTAGCACCAACTTCAATCTTGACGCACTAGACTACTGATGTAACTGTTTAGACCGCCCAACGGACGGACGCTCGGAGGTCCCGGCTGCGCCAAGGACACTCCGAGGTCCTACCTATTTACTACCTTGGCCCCCTGATGTTTCCAAAGCCCGCCAACTATCGCC
>JBLIGS010000103.1:0-9698 GCA_047637095.1 Neolewinella sp.
AGATCAAGTTTTGGGCAACGAAACTTACTGGCTGGCCCACTAGTGGTCTGTCAATGTTTAATTTTCGGGTAGAGTACTGGTGGGTTTTTCCAGCTAGCAAGGCGCTCAAACCAGAGTCTAGCCGTAGCTAAATGAGGATTTGAGTAACGCGGCTAGATGGGAAAAGACGCCGTAGTCTACCCGAAAATCTAAGCTTGACAGATCACTAGGCATAAGGGCCAGTCCCTTAGTACCCTTACTTCTAGTTCTCTAGTGTCTAACGTCTAGAATCTAGCCAGCTATGTCTTTCAACTGCAACTCATCTGCATACACTTTAGGAGTCATCCCCGTCGTGTCCCGGAAAACCTTATAAAAAGTACTCTTGTTCTTGAAGCCGCATCGCTGGGCAATGCCAAAGAACGTATGCTTGTAGAAGTCCCCTGCCTCCAGAAATTTCTTTACTTCTTCTATCCGGAAACTGTTGATGAAGGTCAGGAAATTACAGCCACCGTGGTGATTGATAACCTGGCTGAGGTACTTAGTATTTGTGTCTAGCCGGGTGGATAACTTGCGTAGGGTCATGTCTGGATCGAGGAATAATTGCTCCACTTCCATTACATGCTTGATCCGATCAAAAAGCCGGATCTCATCCAGGCCGCGAAGACTACTTGTACGGTAACGGTTTTTTAGGTTCATCAACGAGATGCGATCCTCGTTTTTTACCACGTTTCCATCTACTTCGAAGGCTAAATAATTAACCAGGCGGTTCTTGTAATCGTGGATGGGGTGAACAACAAGTCGGCATAGGTAAGCCTCCCCGTTTTTCCGGTAGTTGGTAACCGTCTCTTTGAAGGGCTCCTCGCTTGCCAACCCCTGGCGAATTCGCTCTACTGCATCCGGCTCAGTTTTTGGCCCTTGAAGAACTTGACCAGGATTAAGGCCCATAACTTCTCCCAGTTCGTAACCAGTAATGGTTTCGAAATCGCGATTGACCCACAAGATTCGACGTTGTGCATCGGTTAAAATTACAGCTATTTGATTCATGATTCATGTCATTAAGAACAAAAAAAGCAGCACCTACAAAGAGTATGAAAAAAAGTAATTCCTGATTTCATACCCGTGAGGCCTCTAAAGATAAGGACTGGTTAGTAGGATGAGCTAAATAAAAGAGGATAATCAGAGATCAATTGGACATAATTCAACAAAGAGGTACATATATTGTCCAATACTGTTGGTGACTCCGTAGTTTTAGGCGCTCCTAATCGTAATTAAAGATTACGGAGAGTAGGAATATAAGCACACCGTTTTATCTGAAAGCGGGTGAAATGCAGTGATAAAAGAGTAATGATCGGCACATTTTTTCAAACAAGTTCTCAGCAGCCAGGAGCGGGTAATAACGGTAAAGGTCCGGGGGCAGCCTCGTATCTATTGTGGTTGGCGTCCAATTGCTCTCAAATGGGACGAGGTGTAACTATCTGTTGTAACAGTTTGTACACGGTAACAGTTCGTGCTCAGGCAAAGAGTATGATAAAGAGGCTAGGATTTCCCGCTTTGGGGAATCCTGAAGAATTTTTGTCTTCTGGTGGAGGTGGTCAGGCTGTTAACGTTTTTGGAAAGTATGACTTCTCCGAAACGGTTGGCTTGTGGCTCCGGAGTGGAAACAAACCTGGCAGCAATTACCTGAGTCCTTTTATCTCAACCGATAGTTTCGAATTTACACCGGAAGAATACCTCGATTTAAGGGAAAGGTTGGACCAGACGATCAGAAAATACAGCAAATTGACTAGGGTTTCTGGAGGGTTAGAGAACCTGCATACGGGGTTCTTTCGACACCAGTCTTTGGAAGAAAGCCAGACCTTCATCGCCCAGCACGTCGAAGACTTCCAGGTCAAAGCCCGGGAACTTTACCGTCGTTACCTAGTAGCCATCAATGGGCATGCCCGCCGGGCGCTCTTCCTTCGGCGCCGGGAGCTTGATAACCAGTGGAAAGAGCTCAACAACCTACAGGCCGAGTCAGCGGCTATTGCCAACTTCTCTGGCCGGCTGGCTAGGAAGAGACAATCAGCCTTTAAAGATCAATGGATCGAATACCTAAAGCAGTGGAACGGAGCGTCAGGAAAGGATGTTTCTGCTCCGGAAATAACGGACCTTCAGGCAGAGGAAGAAAAACTTCAGGAGACCCAAGACTTTCTCAGCCGGGAGCAGGCTGCGGCAACAATGTCACTAAGCCACGTTACCGTTGATGCCCGCCTGGGGGAGAGGGAGGAGTTCCGTGAACTAGGAATTCAACTGGAACAATTGATCGAAGAAATTGATGAAGCCGGCCTCTACCAACTACCTCTAGGCGGTAGCAGCGCAGCTACAGCCTCTCGCCAAATGCAACGGCTTGATACTGTGCTGCAACAACTAAATAATAGCCATCGTCACCTGCCAGAACTTGCTGATTTCTATGCACGGCGGCATTTTTGGTACGCCCAGCCTGCTCGCCTTCGCCGTCTCCTTGCCCCACTCCTAGAACTGCCAACCGAAGACTGGGAAACGGCTTTTGCCAGCTGGTATTTTGATCGTTGTCTCAGTCGTATAGATGCGCCAGACGGCACCCAGTTAACAGCGAAGGGCCTAGCTGAAATGTTGAATGAAATACCGGAGAATCAGCCTTCTAAACACGCAAAAGAACTGGTTTTTATCACTCCTGGTGATCCCGTTCCTTCTGGGACAGACTTGCTAGTTGACCTTTCCGGAGGAGACCGGCCCGAAGGATTTACGGGCAATTTTCGTAGCCTCCGACCATTGAACGATCCTGAGGCAATCCACTATTCCCTAGGGGGAGTCCTGGATTCTAGGCTGCTTTTAGAGCAGCCCTTCGTGCCGAGGAATGCGCCAGACTGGAAGTTGGTGGAAGTAAACGAAGCTCCACCGGGCACAAAGGATGAAATCGCGGTCCAAGCAGCAGTAGATCTACCTTGGATACCGCTACAAGACTTGGGGAATAAACCTGCTGTTGATTTAAAATTATACCTGCCAGTACAGTGCTCTTCTGCCTCGGGAGCGGCGCTGATGGAACGGTTTACCACCTTATTCGCTACGGCGGATAAGGTTCGAATCTTCCACACTTGGACGCCCAATGAGGTTACCCAGGGCTTACTGAGTGATGGCTTCAACGCCAGCTTTTTGTCCGCAGCACTACTGCGTGCTGCAGAGGCAACTGCAGAGCCATTCGAGCCGGAAACCCTTATGGCTATTGGCGAGGAAATTCGAGCTCGCTGCGGCGTGAACGACCCTGTCCCACATCCGTTAGCAGAAAGGATTCAAAGCCTTTTAGCGGAGCGATTGCCGAATCATTTCTTCGAAGTACACCAGCCCTGGAGAGGCACTTTTTTGCCGCTGGTGGTATTGTCACCAATAGGAAAAAAGACGGTGCTTTTGCCCGGTGGACGATTGCCTGGGACCGCTAATGTTTGTTCCGAGGCGGAGCGGCAGCGGGAGCTTATGACCGCAGGAATGAGCTGCTTAGAGATTAATGCCGTGGCCTGCTGGGAGAATGTCGATGGTGAGTTAGACCGGATCGTTGAAGAGGTTAACGGGTAGAGCGTCCCTAAGAATTTTTCGCGGGCGGTCACTGAGCGTAAACGAATGTGTGGAAAGGGAAGGTTAATGAGCAGGGGAGGGGAGGGGAGAGGAAGGCTGTTTCTTAGAAAATTGAATTGGAACTTGCTACCCGTATACATGTATATATACGGGTGGGCGTTTGCCTTTTCCTGGACGACCCCTCAAATGTATACACATATTTGAGAATGTTAGCCTTGCTCTTCATTTTCGTTCACTTGTATATATGCATATGTACAAGTGAACGCCTCAACCTTGCTCTTTCCAACATCCATTGCACCCGCGGCCGCGGCTCTTCTGAACCTACCGAAATGCCTACTCCCTAACCCGTTCCACATCTTTCTTGAAACTCTTAAAGAATTCCCGGAAGGTGTCAAAATCCCGCCGCCAACTAAGCCCAGTACCAATTTTGAATCGGCTCCCGCTGGTAATGTCCGGCTCGAAACGCTGGTAAATCCGTAGCTTTAGTGAGCGGGCGTCGTTCAAGACGTACTCAAATACGAAGTCATTACCGACCAACGCTCCCGAATTTGTCAGGCGACTATTAACAACACTGACGTCCCCCCGGATCGTAGTCCGGTTATTGATGTCTCGGCTAACGGAGAATTCCAATGCCGTATTCCTGCCGTCGGCACTGCTGTTCAATGTAGAATTTCGGTAACTATTATAAGCTAGGTCAAACTCGAACTTGGAGATGAAAGCATCCTCTCCGAAGGCATCTCTCACTAGGTCGTTAATCAATAGACTTAAGTAATTAGATAACCATTCGCTGATGGTGTTTACCGCGACATCTGATATACCAAAGGAAAGGTCAGAAGGTAAGAATTGTCCCGCAACGATGAGGCCAAACACCTGCCTGTTAAGCTCATTCTGATCCTGTAGTAAGAGCCGACGCTTGTTATTGGCATAGCTTTCCAAGGTGCCATCCAATTCCGGGAAACGGATGTTGAAGTTGATTTCAGGCTTGGTCAGTAAGCCATCCAGTTCCAAGGTTAGGTCGATGGGGGTAGGCTCACTAGCGGCCTGGGAAAGGTTTTCGTTTACGTCCGCAACCAGGTACTCCTGAATAAATGGTAGGATGGGGGTAGACAAGTCCTGGTAGTCGGCGTCGATATTCAAGGTCGCTTCGAAGGGGTCGCCCGTCCATAAAACCTGCCCTCCGGGCCGGACGGAAAACTTCTTATTAATGATCTTCTTCAGGGTAAAGAGGTATTCCCCCTCGGTGATGCTGTAATCACCGAACATCTCCAGGTCGCCATCTCTGGGAATGTTGAGCTGGAGGTTACCATTGCCGCTGCCCCGAAGGATGTCTCCTACCTCTTCGTCGAAGATGATTTCGCCAACGGCTTCCTCGGTTACCGTGAGGTCCATCCTGAGGCTGACGCCGGTTGGGTCGGTAACTATTTCTGGAGTAGGCTCCAGGTATTCCGTCCGGTTGACGAAGCGGACATCGTCAATCCTGCCGGCCTCAGATCGGTAGTCTACGGGGATGGACAGTTTGGAGCCCCGGCCAACGGTTGCTAGGACGTAGATGTCCGGTTGTCGGAAGTTGCCCGTAAAGAATACACTGCCACTGCCAATGGCGGTGCCAAAGAACTGGGGGTTCTGGCCCGGGGCCAGCTCCAGGGCCAGGAACCTGTCGGTATCGATCCTAGCATCAAGGCCAAGGTTTTTTAACCGCTCATGGGTAACCCCACCACTAAGTATGGCACCATTACCAAACCTGTCGATCAGCCTGGTACCTCCCAGGTCGAAAAGACTGTTGTTGATTTTAACCCGGCTTTGGTAAAAGCGGTAACGGGTTTTCAGGTAGTCAATCGTGAAGGCTCCGCCAAGGGCATCGATGTAGCCGCTTACGTCCAGCTTTGAAGTTGGCCCCTTAACATTGAGTTTGGCATTGATCAGACCGGTGATGTCTGAAACTGAACTGCCTATCCAGTAACTGCCAATGTCTAGTGGGTAGCCATTGATGCCAACATTAAGGTCAAGGTAATTCTGCTGCTGCTCAACGGACGGATCGTCAACCAAGTCCGCGAGGTTAAAGGAGGCTTCCGCAATTAACTGGGCAGTATCCCGGTTGAGGTTCATGTAGGCCGTCAGCTGGCTCTTTAGATTCGGGGCCGTCAGGTCGATGGCCAGATACCCGTAGTCGTCGCCGTTCATGAAGAAGGAATCGGACCGAATCTTGGCGGAAATATCTTCCTGCCGGAAGACATCTCGGACGGATATGTTGATGTCCAAGTCGCCACTAAAGTCAAGCTGAGGGTAATTCCAGACGGAGTCGATCAGTGAAAGATCGACGTTAAGCAGGTCAAGGTCAAGGCCTTCTTCGCCGAATTTGTTTAGGCGGATACTGCGCCTTCCGCTGCGGAGGGCGAAGTTTTTGGCGTCGATGAATTTTGGGCCGAAGATGAGGTAGTTGCCTCGCCGAATATCCCACCGCTGCTTGAATATCTGGAGCTCAGATTGATCGAAAGTGAGCTTGAAATTTTGGCTGTCCGGCAGGCTGAGCGTGCCATCAAGGTCGATGCGGTCAAGGAGGATGTTGTCTTCATCTCCGCCGTAGGCGAGGCCGAAGTTAACCGTGCCATCATTGATCAGCGAGAGCAATGTTACCCGGTTGAGGAGGGCCTTGTCATTTAGGTTGGTGCTGCCAATAATGATGTCTACTTCTCCGTCTTCCTGTTTTCCGTCGATGGTTAAGAGGACTTTTTCGAAGTCGAATTCTGCAAAGGATAATCCTGGGCTGAGCAGCTGGATGCGGGTGGTGTCAACGTAACCATCATAACCACCACTGAGGGAGAGGTCGACGAGGCGGCCGAGTTTAGGGCTTATCAGCCGGTTGAGACCACGGGAGTCCTTTACGGTAAGGTCAAAGCTGAATCGGTTAGGAGCAGGGATTCGTTTGGGCGCCTTTATTTTAAGGCGCTGCGCCCATTGAGGATAATAGCGGACGAGGTAATAAGTCAGACTAGTAGGAACTTCTTCGAGGTCAAAGCGGCCATTGATTTCTCCGGTGGCGATGTCGCTCTCGAGCTTTACAACTTTTTCATTGTTTTCGTCGAAGGTGCTATACGCCAATAGACTGTCGATACCAACCTTAAGGGTATCGAGCATGACGGTGAAGTCGCCCAGTCGAACACGGCCCTCCATCTTACTGAAGTTGGTGCCAATCAGGTTGAGGTCAATGTCTCCGGATAGGGCAATGGGGCGTTGTGAGAGGTTAAGGGCTTCGAGGTCGAGTTCTGCAATGGAGGCATCGAAGTCGAAGGTTGGGATGCTGTCCCTGAAGTCGAGTTCTCCGACGAAGTTGAAGTCGATATTGTCATCAACGATTTGAAAGGTACCGTTGAAGAACTTTTCTTCGAGCCGGCCGTCGATGACGGCGTTCTGGTAGGTATACCCCCGGAAGGTGAAATCTCGGATGGTGGCGGCGAGGTCTGCGCTGGCGCTGGCGGCATCGAGGCCCATGCCGTTAGCTACTTTACCGTCGAAGGTGACAAGACCAAATTCGGGATTGCCCGTCCATACACCCAGGTCAAATTGGTCGAGGGCCAGTTCTCCGGTATAGGTAGGGAGTTGACCGTCGGGGAAGAGTAGGGTGAGGTTGAGGTCGGTACGGCCGATGTCGGTCTGTAGGCTACCATTGGTGTAGACGTAGTCGGAGAAAGTACCTTCAAAGGATCCGGAGAAAACAAGGTTGCCGAGGCGGTCAAAGTTCTCCGGTGGCCGGAAAGAAGGAATGAGCCGCCGGAGGGTCCTTATGTTGGTCGTCAATCGATCGAGCTCGAAATCGAGGGCTTCAGAACCTGGCTTGGCCAGGTTACGAGAACCGAAACTTCCCCGCATGGTGGTGCTGCCGTCAAGGGCCAGGAAAATATTTTTGGCCCTAAGGTTGTTAACGTTCCGCTGGAAGTGGCCACCGATGGTAACCTTCTGGTTGATGTTGTCTCGGAAAAATTGGTTGAAGCGGAGCTTACGGGCAAAGTAGAGGATGTCTCGAACGGCAACTTCGCTGTTCTTGACTTTGATGTCCATTCGGACTTTATCGTTGAACTCGCTCCAGGAGCCCCATCCGCTTCGGAAGGTGAAGCGGAGACTGTCGGAGAGGCTGCTCTCAGCGGTGACCAGCTCTAGGTCGTAGAGTTGGAGTTCGGTGGGGGTGATCTTTAGGTCCTGAACACTAAGACGTTCCAGCTCGAAACCTGACTTCTCGTCCAGGCTAAGGTGTTTCAAGGCGGCGGTAAATTCCCCCTTATACATCTGTACGTCGATGAGTTCGAGGTCTACATCACTGGTCCCAAGCCGAGCAAAGTCCACTGCCGTAATCTCAGAAGCAGAAATGGGCTCCTTACGGTAGTTATTCAGGGTGTATCCACCATCGATTACTTCGATGCTGTTGGCAGTTATGCGGAGGGATGTTGTATCTGCCTGACGGACGATGCTGTCGATCTTCAGTAAGGCGGGGTCTATTGGAGAAGGTAGGATGCTGGTTTGGGTGATCAGCGGTTCCCGCAGGACCATGTCAGTGATCGCAACGGTTTTTCCTGGTAGGTCAAGGTCTTCGAGGCGGATTACCCCGTCTAGTAGGCTTACGTCAAAACGTTGGCCTTTTACACTGTCGTTTTGAACGAAAGATATTCGTTGGAGCTCCAGCCGGTTCAGTTTAAGGTTGAGTGGGTTGGACGGCTCGTCGGAGGTTGGTAACAGCTTATTGAGTGCTGTGGTGAGGTTGGACTCCGGGTCTCCGAGGTTGCGGCGGATCTTAAAGTGGGTGTCGGCAATAAGGACTTCGTAAATCTGTAGCCCTCTCCAAATGGTAAAGTCGGCCTCAATCGTTTTACCGTACAAAAGGGTGTCACCGTATTTGTCTTCAATGAACAGTCCCTCAATGGTAAGTTCATTTAACCAAGAGAGGCGGACTTTGGCAACTTCTACCCTCGTACCCAGTGTCTTTGACATCGAATTGGTAACGCGCCTAGTCATCCAGTTCTGGACCGGTTGCCATTGGAATAGGAGGAAAAGGGTAATGGGAAGGAGAATGATCAACAACAGGGCACGGCGCGCAAGCTTCCATCTCCGCTGGAGGCGGGTTGCTTTAGTTGGCCCTTCTTGTGGTTGTTGGTTACTCATGCCGCTTAACGGGCGCGAAAATACACGTGTTAACTGTGCAAACGCAAGGTAAGAGGGATAGTTACCCCTAGGAGCGTTAATAATTTCCTACTTTTCATAGGAATGAAGGTCGAACACCTTGACTTTTGCCGTTGGATTGGGGCCAACGGGGGTAGCATTTATGCTGGGCGGGGCCGCAGGTGCGGTGGACGTTGAAAAGGCGGGATAACGCAGGAGGAAGTTCCTCGCACCTAAAAGCCTTTCTTTGCACACGTTCGGCTTCGCTTAATGACCGCCTACGTCCTCGGCCCTTCCTGAGATTGTCAAAAGTTGCCACCTTCGCAGGAAGCAGCGAAGCCAAAAATTATTGCTGCTTACGATGATAAACGCCGCCAGCTTCTGTGAAATTCTCGGGCATATAAATCACGATGCTAACCGTCTCGGAAGTTGACCCTTCGGTACCCTGGACCACCCGGCGGACTTTGTCACCGCTTTCCAATTTAAGCTGATTACCGTTCACCTCTGGTTCCAGGTCCCAACGCAATTTTTTCATGAAAAACTTCAGGATGTGTGGCTCTCCGTTGTTGAGGACGACACTGGTTTCAATTAGGATGTCATCTCCAGGCCAGGGGCGTACTTCGAACTGATCGTTGGTGTAGATGTCAAAACTGACCTGGTTGATGGAGTCTAGGTCAACTGTTTTGTGAAAAATATCGGCTGGGTCCTGTGTAAAAGCTACGGAGGAAGAGACCAGAAAGAAGAGGAGTAAAAGCGTACGCATGGAGTAGTAGTTTGACGAACCCTGAAAGGAGGGGAGAGTCTGGGCAATAGGCCCTTTATTGGAACCGGGGTAATAACGCTGGGTTCGCTACAGGTGTTGCGATAGAACGCTGAGAAACAGAAACAAGGACGTACTAAATTTGATTGTTTATAGTCTTAAATCATGCCTTGGGGCCCCCATCTGCCTAAACTTAATAATTCGTGATTATCTTGCGTGACTT
>JBLIGS010000104.1:0-9541 GCA_047637095.1 Neolewinella sp.
CTTTGTAGACGGCATTGTCCTGCCGGTCAAACAGCTCTACCAACGCTGGCACATCGTCGGCGAATTCTCGGAGCATCGTTAAAGCATAACCTACCACTTTAGTTCCATCCTTAGCAATGACTGAGGCAGCCGCCGCATTCATCGCCGCCAAGACCTTAGGATCGTGGACCGCTGTAACGAAGCCCTGGTCCTCGGCTACCTCCTCACCGACCGATGCCCGCAAGTTCGTTTCCTGCAGGCCGATGATTTGTTTAAGCTCCGTCTTTTTGCGGGCGAGGGTGATTCGGATGTCAGACATTTTGATTAGATGTTAGGAGTTAAGTACTCGGACATTAGAATTTAGACATCGCATAGCGTTATTACTTCGCGGCGTTCTAAGTTTACCAAGCCGGGATATTTATGAGCATCAAGGTCGGCTTTTATCACGAAGACCGCGCTTTTTACTCCTCCCTTCCTACTATTTCCTAACGCCTTTCGCCTAACACCTCTTCCATACCCGTCGACAGTCCATCAATGCTTTTTTTGTTCTTCAGTTCCCAATAATCCAAAACACCTTCGTTGTCCTTCTTGTCCCAGTATTCCCGGAGCTGGGTGCGTTCGCTGTTGAAATCCATGTAAGGAACGGCCATGCCGCAACTAGTCTGGACCATCTCGACGTCAAGGTCATAAATCTGGCGGGCCGCCCCCATGGGCGGAAATTTGGCATATAGTTCGTCCCAACCATCTTCTCCGGCATGGATGGTTTTGGCCGTTCCGTAGGCGCGTAGGATGAGCGGTGCACCATCAAAGGCGCACCACATAATCGTCATCCGTCCGTTTTCTTTGATGTGTGCGGCCGTCTCATTCCCACTGCCGGTGCCGTTGAGCCAGACCAGGCGGTTAGGACCTAAGACCAGGAGGGAGTCCATGCCTTTGGGCGAGCAGTTCACCCGTCCATCGGCCGGGGCGGTAGAGACGAAGAAGATTTGCTGTTGGCTGACAAAATTTGTCAGTCGTTCGTTAAAAGCAGAAAACTGTTTAGCCATATAGCCAAGGTAAGTCCTTTGCCTTTCTCGGCTTTACCCCACGGGGATCAAAAAAAGGAGACCATCCGGTCCCCAAACTCCAGACTTTAACACTCACCCCAACAATCTTTCCGTTTAGCCACCCGTTTTTAAAGAAGTCTCACGAAAGACTTTGAAGGTTTTACCGCCTTCTAAATTTACTATAGGATCCAAAATGTCCTGAAACCGATATAGAGTAGTTTGAATCTTTGCGCGGCGATTTGGAACGATTCCAAATCGCCGCTTTTATTTTTTAAAGGATTGTCCGATATTACGGACATGGATCTATCACAAATATTACAACAGCAGCTCAAAGAGCAGCTAAGTGGCGGCCTCATGGACGTCCTCTCTCAGCAAACGGGAGCCACTCCACAACAGACAACCAAGGCCTCCAGCGCTATTCTCAGTTCCCTTATGGGCGCACTCGCCCGCAACGTTTCTAAACCCGGAGGAGCAGAGTCTCTCAACAATGCCCTGGATCGTGACCACGATGGTAGCATCCTCGACATGCTTGGCGGCCTGATGAAGGGCGGGCGCGAAGCACCCGGTCAAGGTATGCCTACTGGCGGCGGCCTCATGGACCTCGTTACTGGCTTAGCCGGTGGTGGCGGTACTAGCGGCGGCGGCGGTGGCGGCCTACTTGGCAGTCTCATCGGTGGCATGCTGAGTCAGCAGTCCGGCGGCGGCGGCGGTGGCGGTGGCCTAGGCGGTTTGATTGGTGGCCTGATGAAAGGCACCCAAGGAACAGATGGCGGTGGCCTCGGCGACCTACTCGGCGGACTGATGGGCGGCAAAGCAACCGGTCAGCAGCAAAACATTCCACCACAGTTTCGCAAAACCCTCAACGGCGGCGGTATCCTGAAGCACGTCCTCGGCGATGACCAAGAAGCAACGGCTAAGCAGGTCAGCGAAAGCAGCGGCCTCAGCCTCGAAAAAATTGGCCCCCTCATGGCCACGCTCGCCCCCATCCTGATGGGTATGCTCGGTAAAACAAAGCGGGACCAAGGTCTCGACGCAGGCGGCCTCGCCGGTTCCCTGATCGACATGGTGACCAAAGGGTCTAGCAACCCACAGCAAAATTCGCCGGACCTCGGCCTCGCCGGAACCCTCCTCGATCGGGACGGAGACGGTAACGTTATGGATGATGTGCTCGGCATGGGTGCCAAGATTCTTGGCGGCTTCCTGAGTAAGTAAGTTCCAGCTTTTAGGCTTCAGCTTTCAGAGCCCCCGGACGATGTAAATCGTTTGGGGGCTTTGTTTTTTTTGAGGGCGCGGACGCGGGGTGCAGGGAAAAGTTGGAGGAGCGAGGGTTAAATGGCCCAACGCCGTCAACAATGCGCCAAAGGGAAGTAGGTAAAGCTCTCCGTCCGGGACAATGATCAGCGACTTCCCCGGAGGAAGGTTCAATCAAGGCCGTGCACAAAGCCCTTGGTATCCGGGGGGAATCGATCTTAGGGACGCCGTATAAATAACTTACTGGTTTCGCTACCCGGCTACTACGTGGTTTTACCTGACGCTTTTGTTCTCACCGAGATTGCAAATCCTTTGCATAGCCTTAGCTACGGAAATGATTTTTAATTTTGGTGGGGCCAAAATAAGGCGGCCAAAAGACGTAAGTTATTTACGCGGCGTCCCTTAGGGTTAGACAAGCTTCTAAAGTCCCAAAGCAACGGCTCCAAAACCGAGGGAGCAGCCAGTTCTACCCTCCGGAGACCATCCTCCTTATCAAAGACCAAAGCCATTGTTTTGCCTCCTGAGACACAGTATTCTACCAGCCAATTGTCTCCTACAATTATTGGCAAATCAAACACTTTAGACGGTGCTGTGCCCATGCGCTGACGGGCATATTCGGGGAAGTCCGTTAGTATGCTATCCTGAAGCTGACTGAAGAGTTGAAGTAATGCGGGGTTTTCGGGATTTAGCCGAATCATCCTAGTGCGTCAAGATTGAAGTTGGTGCTAGTTAGAACGCCGGCAGCGCGGTGCTGGACGACCAGCTGAAAGTCGATCATAGCCTTAGCTACGTGAGGTTTTCAGCTGGGAAGTACAGTGCCGCGATGGTAAGTTATAACTGTACCGAACTTTGATCTTGATGCACTAGTGCACTGTAAACCAAGTTTGTTGACTAAGCCGCTGGTGGGTTTTGCCGACTAACAAGGCGGAAAAACCGGAGCCTAGCCGTAGCTAAGTGAGGATTTATCCAACGCGGTTAGGCGGTAAAAGGCACCGCGAATTAGGCGATGAAACTTAGATTACAGTGTACTAGTACAGCGTAAACTAAGTTTCATCGCCTAAGTAGCGATACTGGTAAGCGACGGGTTTTCCTGCCTTGTCAGCGCACAAAAGGCCAAGCTTAATGGTGTCAATATTTACAGTGTACTAGTACGCCTTCGCAAAAATCACCCGGCACTTACTCGGCTTACCGGTAAGGATACAAGTTCCTTCTTCCTCCGGAGCATCGTTAGGGATACAGCGGATGGTGGCCTTGGTCATTTCCTTAATCTTCAGCTCTGTTTCGGTAGTACCGTCCCAGTGCGCGTAGATAAAACCGGGGATGTCTTTATCAAGGACTGCCTGGAGTTCCTCCATCGTATCTACGTGGGTAGAATGCTCGGTGCGGAAGTCAAGTGCGCGTTGGAAGAGGTTCTTCTGGATTTCATCCAGCAGGTCAACAACGTGGTCAACAACGCCATCCAATGGCTGGCTGTCTTTGGTCTTGTTGTCGCGGCGGGCAACTTCGATCGTGCCGTTCTCTAGATCACGCTTACCGAGACCGAGGCGGATAGGAATACCCTTCAGCTCGTTTTCAGCAAACTTAAATCCAGGACGCTTCTTCTTATCGTTGTCGTAGGTAACGCGGACACCACGGGCCTTCAGCTCATCCATTATTTCCTTCGCCTTAGCATCCAGTGCTTCATTTGGCTTCGGGATCGGGACGATGACGACCTGGGTAGGTGCCAATTTAGGAGGCAGTACAAGACCTTCGTCATCAGAGTGGGTCATGATCAGGCCACCAATCAAGCGGGTAGAAACACCCCAGCTGGTAGCGTGAACGTATTCCTCTTTGTTGTTTTCGTTGGCAAATTTCACCTCGAAAGCCTTCGCGAAGTTCTGGCCTAAGTTGTGGCTAGTTCCAGCTTGCAGGGCCTTTCCATCCTGCATCATCGCTTCGATGGTGTAGGTGTTGTTGGCACCGGCGAAACGTTCGTTTTCGGTTTTCACCCCACGGATGACGGGCATGGCCATGTACTCCTCAGCGAAAGTGGCGTAAACCTCCTGCATCTTCAGGGTTTCCTCCTGGGCTTCTTCGGCGGTAGCGTGGGCGGTGTGGCCCTCCTGCCAGAGGAATTCGGCGGTACGGAGGAAAAGGCGGGTGCGCATTTCCCAGCGAACAACGTTGGCCCACTGGTTTACCAGCAGTGGAAGGTCGCGGTAACTGGTGATCCAGTCTCGGTAAGTATTCCAAATGATGGTTTCGGACGTAGGCCGAACGATGAGTTCTTCCTCCAGCTTCGCCGTAGGATCAACAATGAGACCGCCACCGTCGGGGTCATTCATCAGCCGGTGGTGGGTCACGACGGCACACTCCTTGGCGAAGCCTTCGATGTGCTCAGCCTCTTTGCTCAGGAACGACTTGGGGATAAAGAGCGGGAAATAGGCATTAACGTGGCCGGTTTCCTTGAACATATCGTCCAGTTGGCGTTGGATCCTTTCCCAAATGCCGAAGCCGTAGGGTTTGATCACCATACAACCACGAACGGCTGAGTTGGAAGCCAAGTTGGCGTTCTTTACAATGTCGAGGTACCACTGGCTGTAGTCTTCATCTCTTGGGGTAACTGCACTTGCCATATCTGAACTAATTCTTGTGTGTCAACGTTTTATTTGGGCGCGGCCGCAGGTGCAAAGAATGGTTCGAAGAGCAAAGAAGTTACTAAACCTTGCTCTTTTCGTCATAACATTGGACCTGCGTCCGCGGCAAAAAGTCTTCCGATTTTATCGAAAAAGCTTTTATCCACGTCGTCAACCCGCGTTTTAACGAAACCGACGACTGCTTTAAGCCCTCCTTAACCAAAAGGCAAGCCCAAAAGTACTACTTTAGCCTTTGTAATAAGTGGCAGACTCACGGATTACACCAAACTCCAACATTATGCGCAAGCAAAATTTCTTTTCCGCGGTTCTGGGCCTACTCGCCCTTCTCTTCGTTGCAACGCCTCTTATGGCGCAGTATGACGACGTTTATTACAACCCGGACGACTACAACAATACCGAATACTACGGTGATTATGACGATGCAGAAGACGACGGCTATGCCGACGACGATTACGCCACTGCTGAATACGATGATGATACTTATGATTATGAGTACAGCAGCCGTATCCGCCGTTTCCGCCGCCCTACAGGCAACTTCAACTACTACGATCCGTACTACGTTGACGCTGGTTACTACGACTCGTTCTACCGTCAGGCAGGGCCATCAGTATTGATCTATAACACCGGTAGCAACTACCGTGTTGTCCGGACCGCCTTCGGTCCCCGCTTCATCAACGTTGGATTCGGCAATCCTTATTTCGGTAGCAGTTTTAACCGTTTCAACCGCAATAGTCGTTGGAACCAGTGGGGCAACTCAAACGGCTGGAACAATGGCTTCAACCGTGGAGGCTTCGGCAACGGCTGGAATAACGGCTTCAACCGTGGAGGCTTTGGCAACGGCTTTAACCGTGGCTTCGGCGGCGGCAGCTTCGCTAACAGCGGCTACTACTGTCCTCCATCTTACGGTGGTGGTACAACCTACAACACGGTGAACGTTGTGAACAACAACCGTGGTGCTAACACAACCACTCGTCCACGTGCCAACACTACGTCGATCGCTAGTCGCATCAACCGTAATGCACGGACAACAACGACTCCGCAGACCGTTCGCGGTTCTAACGCAGGCCGTACGGCTACTCGTACCTCCGCCCGCCCAACCACTACCCGCTCCGGTGGCCGGACCACTGGCACGCCAAGCAGCGCAACGCGCAGCAACAGCCGCATCGACCAGGGCCGCCGTACGGTAGCACCTAGCCGTACCCGCACTGCAACGCCAAGTCGCAACACCCGTTCTACAGCACCTAGCCGTACCCGTACTGCAACGCCAAGTCGTAGTACTCGTTCTACTTCTCCAAGCCGTAGCACACGTAGTTACACACCAAGTCGTTCTGCTTCTCCTAGCCGTAGTACGCGTTCTGCTTCTCCTAGTCGCAGCACACGCTCCGCTTCTCCAAGCCGCAGTAGCAGCCGCTCAGCTACACCAAGCCGAGGCAGCCGTGGAGGTGGACTCTAAACCGAACCTAACGAGCACTTTTTAGCTCTGAAACGATTTTATACATCTTTGGGTGGAAGTGCTTCGGTGCTTCCACCCTTTTTTGTGGGTGGAGGCCAAAGGGTGAACGACCGCGGGGCGCGCGCTAAAAGTCCTCGCTGACAGGCCCACGATTGTGTTAGATCACTCAATCATTTTTCATAAATTTGTCTTAAGCTTTACAGATACTTCGCGTTCATTGAACCCATAAAACCTCAAACCCTTTATATTAACTATCTCCAGCAATTGAAACCATGACAAGACTAGTTCTCAGCCTACTACTAACCGTCAGCATTATTGGCACTGACCTTTTCGCCCAGGTATTTCCTCGGGTACTTCCTGCCCGTGTGGAAGATGCCATCCGGTTCGGCAATACCGAACCTTTAGGAACGGCCCGTTTCATGGGTACCGGCGGAAGCATGACCAGCATCGGCGTGGATTACACCACGCTGCACACCAACCCCGCCGGCATCGGCTGGAACCGCTACAGTAGCGTCCAACTCACCGGCGGTTTCGTTACAGCGCCGACCAAGGCAACCCTACTGGGCAATTTTGGAAACCAGGAAATATCCGACAGCCGGCCAAGACCAACCATCCCAAGCTTTGGTGTGATCTATACCCAACCTACACAGTCGGTAAACTGGTCAACCTTCAATATCGGCGTCGGTATGACCCGTTTGGCCGATTTCAATGAGACCATTTCTTATGATGGTTTCAGCGAAGGAAGCATCATCGATGCGATTGTGGAAGACCTAAACGACGATTTTGAAGATCCTTTTCGCAGAGATTTGATATTTGACATCGACCCAACTATTTCATCGATACCCTTACCCCTCGATCAAGATGGGCGCGCCATCCTTAATGATGGTTCTTATTACTCCGACTTCGACCTTGAAGAGAACCTTGGTGGAAAAATCCGGCGGACGGGGACCGTTGAACGGTCCGGCAGCCTAAATGAGTTTGCCATCGGTGCAGGAGGCAATTACAAAGAAAAGTTCCTCTGGGGTATCACCCTTGGCATTCCCTTCATCAATTTCGCCGAAACAAAAGTCTACGACGAAGTCGACGAGAGGGGCGAAATTACCAGTTTCGACGATGCTGGATTTGATGAAACCCTTGAGATGACCGGCTCCGGTGTAAATTTCAAGTTTGGCACCATTTACCTACCAAGTCCTAAAATCAGAATAAGCGCTGCCGTTCATTCCCCAACCTTCTGGACCATCGATGAAACCTATTTCACTACGCTGGAATACAACTACACCATTGACGGTGTAGCACAGGGTGGTACGGGCTTAAGCCTAAGAAGCGAGGCGGCCATCAACCTGCAAACGCCTTGGAAATTCCTGCTCGGCGCAGGTTACCTAGTTGGTAGCAAAGGATTTGTCTCCTTCGACGCAGATTACTCCAACTACGCTGGCAGCAGTTTCAGTTTTGCCGACTTCTCCGAAGCTGACGAGATAACCAATGAAGACATCGACAACACCCTTGGCAGCAGCATCGGCATTCGCATGGGCGGAGAGGTCAATGTAAAACCATTTCAGGTCAGGGCTGGAGTTGGCTACCGGACGATTCCTAACCTAGACATCCGTAACGATGAGGCCGGCGGAACGACTAGCGTATCCATCGGGGCTGGCTGGAGCAAAGGCAAAATATTTGTGGATGCGGCCCTACGGGCCGACGTCTACAGCGGCTACTACGCCCCTTACAAAACCTTTGCCTTCGACTCCAACGTAGTTACAACCGACCGGACGAGGATGCAAGCGTTGGTTACGGTTGGTTACCGAGGATTTTAAGCTGCCCAAAGCGTTCTCCGAACGCGACGCTCAATAAACGTTGTACAAATAAACAAACCGTCGCTGTGATTACAGCGACGGTTTGTTTGTTTCGTACTCGGAGAATGCTTTAGCCATTCGCACCCAGAGAGTGCTTTAGCCTGGGGAGCTAGAACATTACCCCTAGCATAATCACCAAGGAGTTCACCTTACCTCGGCTATCATCCTCCGTTGGGTTACGGCCTGAGCGGACGAGACTGGTGCCTTTGTCGGTGGTAACGTCGGCGAAGCCAGACTGGAAGGCGAAGCCACCAATAAGTGCTGTGCCATCAGAAATGCTGTATTCCACGCCAGCGCCGAGGCTCCAGCCTAGGTTCAGACCATTTACTTCCTTGCCGATGTCGAAGTCCTCTTCACCGTCAACAAAACCTGCGTTTTTTATGCTGCCCCGGCTCTGTGTCAAGAAACCTAGGTGGATAGCAGGGCGAACGAAGTAGCGGAGGTAGCCAAATTCACGTGTCCGGAGGGTAAGCCCCAGAGGAATTTCTAAGTACTGGAGGTCATACTTATAAGACAATCCACCTGCAATAGAGTCAGGCACGGTCGTAAGCGCATTGTCCAAGGACTCCTGCCAGATATCTACCCGGTCAAACTGGTTCTCGTAGAACAAGGTTCCTCCGGCGTTGAAGTGGAAGCCCAGTCCGGTATGAAAGCTGTAGGTGTCTCCAGTTCCGAAGTAGTATTCTCCGATGATGCCCAACTTCAGGCCAAGGTTGGAGCCATCCCGGTTGATTAAATTATTATTAGTCGTCATGCCGCTGAACGTTGGGCTGACTTGAATGCCAAATTGTAGTTCTCCTTGAGCTGTTGTCGTAGCCATCATGCAAATGAAGGCCAGACCCAGGAAGAAGCTGTGAGGGGTATTGAAATTTTTGTACATGTGGGTCCGTTGGTTATTGATGTAGAATATTTTCTCAAACGAACCGGCTTGGCCGGTGTTTAGTATTTATATGAAAGTGAACGTAAAATTAGGGATCGGAGTGTTATTACTCGCATTTAGTCTGTGTTCATGTGGCGGTTCCAACGAAGTATTACCCCCACCAGATGTAAGTGGCATTAAATCTGATGTAAAAATCCTCCGGTTTGACCGGGCAATGATGGGCATCGACACCAGTGACATTGCTGGAGGTATTGACCGGTTGGACCAAGACTATGGAAGCTTTTCCGACGTTTTTCTAAAGCACATCATTCCCTTACGGCGGGGCGACTTTAGCCCAGAAGAGCAATTGAACATCATGCGGGCTTTCCTGACCTTCCCGCTGATTCAACACATCGATGAAAACGTCCAAGAAAATTTCTCCGACGATGCGATTGCCAAGCAAGAAG
>JBLIGS010000105.1:0-9539 GCA_047637095.1 Neolewinella sp.
CTGCACCTGCGTCCGCGCCCCCCCCCACACAAGTAGGTGCGGATGTAAAAAAAACGAAGGATAGAACAGGATGAGATACACCAACGAGCGGCGGCCATAGGATAGAGTTCCAAAGGCAGCAGCGAAGAAAATTCGGTGCTACAACACCTGCCCCATGCGGCAATTACTCACCAACTAAACCGTCACCTGCGTAATCCCCACCGGATAACGCTCCCCCATCAACTCGACCATCCGGTCATAAAGCCCCAAGTCTTCCTCAAAGTTCTTATCTCCAATGTCCAGGACCAGAACGGGTAATTCCTGCTGTGCTCCAAAATAGTTGAAGTAGGCAGCTTGGACGGAGGACAGGTATTCATCCTTAATTTCCTTCTCGTAGTCCCGGCCACGCTTGGCGATGTTGGCCTGCAGCGCTTCTACCGGACGGTGGATATAGACGATGAGGTCCGGGTTAGGGAAACCGGCATCCATGGCCTTGAAGAGGCGGCTGAACAACCGGAATTCTTCCTCAGCGAGGGTGTTTCGGGCAAAGAGCAGGGTCTTGATAAAGATGTAATCTGCGATGACACCGTTGGTAAAGAGGTCGGCCTGGGCCAGCTCATTCTGCAGTTGTTTGTGGCGTTCGGCCATAAAGAACAGCTCGACGGGGAAGGCGTAGCGCTCCGGCTCCCGGTAGAAGGGAGGCAGGAAAGGATTATCGCTGAATTCCTCCAGGATTAGACGTCGGTTGTGGTCCGCCGAGAGGCGGCGGGAGAGCGTCGTTTTACCGGCGCCGATGTTGCCTTCGATGGCAATGAAGGGAGGAAGTGTGATGGCGATTTGGGTCTTTCGGTTTAATGGTTTTTGATACCTTCGGCAATATTACTACGCAACGTTGAATATCTGCCTATGTTGACCCTTGCTTTAGGTGCTAATCTTGGAGACCGCCATGCGACTTTGGCCGAAGCCCGGCGTTTAATCAGCGAACGGGTCGGCCCGATCGTCCAAGAATCATCGCTGCTGGAAACAAAAGCCTGGGGCATGGAAGACCAACCCGACTTCCTCAACCAGGTCATTATTGTTGACGAGCCAGGGCAAAGGTTCGATTCCATCCGAGACCAACTACATGCCCTACTAGACATCACCCAGGGCATAGAACTAGCACTTGGCCGTGAGCGAAAATCCCACTGGGGGCCAAGAACATGTGATATCGACCTCATCTTTCTAGACGACATCCGCTACGAAGACGAACGCATCAGCCTGCCCCACCCTTGGTGGGCACAACGAGATTTTGTTGGCGGCATTATCAAACGTGAGTTTGGACAAATAGTACTTTAGCAAAAAAAAGTAATCCATCCAATGAGGCAAGGGGATGAAAGTGTGGGGGTTGATTTTGGCGCTGAGAGGCGCTTTGCTTTTCAAAGCAACTTGTACATATGCATATATACAAGAACAACTGCCAAACCCCAACCGTACATATACATGTATACGGGAAACAAACCCCCAGCCCAAATGTATAAATGCATATATACATTTGGCCAACAAAACAACCAACCAGCAACTCCAATTCCCCTTTAACCTACCTTCCCACTAAACCTGCCCTGTGTTCCTCAAACAATCCCTTCGATCCTACCTAACGGATGCCTTTTTCATCGTCACGGGCGTCACCCTCGCAGCCTTCGGCCTCGAAGGCCTACTCATGCCCAATTCCTTCATCGACGGTGGAGTGACCGGCATTTGCCTGCTATTACAAGAAGTGACCGGCGTTCCCCTTTCGGTCTTACTGCTACTGATCAACCTCCCTTTCTTATTCCTGGCCTACCGGGTAATTGGGGCTAATTTCGCCACTAAAACGGCCATTGCAATCGTTTTGCTGGCCCTTGTGGTCCAATTCGTTCATTTCCCCGTTCTCACCGATGATCCGCTTTTAATCTCCGTTTTTGGCGGCTTTTTACTAGGGACCGGCATCGGCCTTTCCATGCGGGGTGGCAGTGTGCTGGACGGAACGGAAGTACTCGCCATTTTCATGAGCCGAAGGTTCGGAGCCAAGGTGAGCGATTGGGTGATCCTGATCAACGTTGCCATTTTTGCCGTCGCAGCTACGGTCCTTTCTGTCGACCAGGCCCTATACTCGTTACTTACCTATTTCGTTGCCTCCAAGGCCCTGGACTTCATCATCGACGGCGTCGAAGAATATACCGGAGCCACCATCATCAGCCAGCACGACGATGCTATCCGCAAAGCCATAATCGAGCAGATTGGTGTCGGAGTAACCTTATTTAGGGGCAGAGGGGGATTCGGCGAAACAGGCGAAGCCAAGGATAGAGACATCCTTTACGTGGTCATTACCCGGCTGGAAATCCGCAAGCTTACGCTCATTATTCAGGGCATTGATCCTAGGGCATTCATCACCATGACGAGCATTAACGATGTGCATGGAGGCATGCTCCGAAGGAAGAAGATGAAGCACTAAAGAACGTTTTTTCACATCGTCACCTTGTCCACCTGCCGCTGCATTTGCCGGGCGTAAATCATGGTGGAGCCGGCTTTGATGGCGGCGGCGACGTGCACGGCTTCCATCATTTGTTCCTCGTCGGCGCCGGCCTGGAGGGCGTTAGTCGTGTAGGCATCGACGCAAGAACTGCACTGGATGGCATGGCTGACGGCGAGGGCGATGAGGGCTTTTTCGCGCTCGGAGAGCGCGGTATCGCCGGTGGTGACGGAGCCGTACCAATCGAAGAATTTGTTGCCCATTTCGGGCTGCCAATCAACGATTTTCCCGAAGGTTCGGATGTCTTTGGGGTTGTTGTACTGGTGAGCTTCTGCGGCTTTGCTGGCGGCTTTTTTGGGCGCGGCCGCAGGTGCAGAGGAAGTTGAAGAAGCAGGGAATGCCTCCGCCTTCAATACTTTAGGCTCCAAACGGATGCCTTCCCTTTTTTCCTCCGTTTCGGGCATAATCTCGGTATTGTCCCAAACGCCAGTGGTGAGGGTGGCCGCGTAGGATACCGGCAGCCGGCGGTCGGAGATCATCTTCGACTTGGCCGAAACGTGGTCGTAGTCCAGCGGTTGAAAATCGAAGTCGAAGCCGTTGGCATCGTCGAGAACCAAAAACCAAGTCCTGGGGGTACCGTCGTTGGCGGGCATACCGATGACGCCGGCGTTGAGCCAGAAGCTGGAGGCATTATGCTGTTTTAGCCCTTCATCGGATGAGCCTTCTACCAACTTCGTCAGGCCAAAGGACGCATCCGATGGCTCGGCGATGGTCAGTTGCTCCGCAAAAGGCAGTCCGCAGTGCCCACCAATGGCGACGTCGGCCTTTAGGTCGGCGAGGAACTGTTGTTTGAGTTCTGCTGGCGTGGAGCGCCAGATGAATTCAGACTGGTTGCGGGGGGAGCCGTGGAGGATGACGGTTTCTTTGCCAGCGTAGGTGAAGCGGAGGATATCCGGCAAGCCGGCCATGTAGGCCATGCCTTTTGTCTGCACGTTGCGGGCAGCATAGTCGTACCACAGCTTTGCGAACATATCGCAGCGGGAACCGTCGCCAAAGCCGCAGCCGCAGTCGTCCTGGCCGTTGACCAAGTTGGTCTCAACGTTGCCGGCGATGGCGTGGCAACCCCAGTCTTCAAGAAGGTTAAGGCATTCTTCGGGTTCTGCGCAGTAGCCGGCGGTGTCGCCGGTACAGATGACGTTCTGCGGGGCAATGCCCCGCCGTTCCGCCTCCGCCCGCAAGGCCGTAAGCGCCTGCAGATTGGAGTAGGCCCCGCCGAAGACCAGCACTGGCCCAGTTAGGGTATTGATCTTTTTCTCAATCATTGTTTCTATCATCGTCCCCAAAATTCAAAAGTAAGTTTTCCAGACTCATTTACAGAGTAGTTAGGAAATGATAGATTAAGCACAGTATCGCCCTGTACAGTCGGGAAGGTTCCCCGTTCATGAAGGAAAGAAAGCCCATTCTTAAAGGCCACCACGCGCTGGGGGACGAATTGCGCAGAAGCTACTGCGCTCGTCAGAACGAGTAGTAAGATAATCGTAGACCTTAGTTTATGGTACAAAATCATTGCTGGTTATTTTAAGGGTTTTGGGTTAGGTCACTTCTCATTATCCGGTTTTTGTTCGTGACAACCCAAAATTATTCCCCAAAGGCCAACCATCATAGCCCGACTTTGCGAACGTAGTAGTTGACTTTGTTAACTGGGCGGAGGGCTTCATTAAGGAGGTTGTTTGGGTGGACTTATTCTTCATTATCCAATTCTGCTCCCATTCGCCACCGGCAAACCCGGTTGCAGAAGGGTTACCACTTTGTTTTCTCCCACTGCACCAAGCACCAGGCATTCGCTGATCGTAGTAGCAATCTGCTTGGGTGGAAAATTAACCACCGCTATAACCTGCTTACCAATAATGTCCTCCCCCTGGTAACGGTCTGTTATTTGGGCCGAAGATTTGAGTATCCCCAAGGCTCCGAAGTCAATCCGGAGTTTGTAACTAGGGTTCCGAGCTTCAGGGAACGCTTCGCAGGCCACTACGGTTCCGACGCGCATTTCTACGCGCGAGAATTCTGGCCAGGTGAGATCTTTGGGCGTTTCCATTAAGCGATTGTTTTTCTGTTAGGGACAATGATCATCCCCATAAAGTATAGTAAGACACAGCCAACAAACTCCACCAGCGTCACACTTAGCAAAGCATCATACTTGCCTTCCGTCAAAAGCCAGCTCTCTGGCCAGAAGCCAAACACCAGCATAAACCCACACAGTAAGCCAAAGCCAACCGAGAGGTAGAAACTAAGCGGCGGTGCCTTGATGTGCCAGAGGCAAAACACCGGAGCCAAGCCGGCCACCATAGCACCAGAGACCGTTGTGGCAGATAAGATCGTCGGGTTAAGGAATACCGGGATGGTACCCAATACAACGATGGCCACCATCGCCCAACGTCCGGAGGAGATGGTTTTTTCACCCCTTGCTTTTTCATCCACCCCTTGCACCTGCGCGCCCGCCAAATCCACCACCGCCAATTTCGAGAAGCTGGTAAAAGTCGAATCCAGCGTACTCGCCGCCGAGGTGATCATGATGAAATTCATCACCAGCAGAATCGGTCCACCAAGCAGCTTGGCCACCTCCACTGGTGCCTGTCCTCCCACGCCAACCATGCCGCCATAAATGCCGACGACGCTGAACAATAGTATGCACATAAAGCCAATCGGCGTCGCCCATAAAAAGGCCTTCAAGGTCGTCCTCGGATCACTCAAAAAGCCCCGGTCCGTCAACACCGGATCATGGAACGGATAACTAAAGCTCTGTAGAACGGCCACCAACAAAAGGTTACCGCCGGTCGCCCAGCCCCATTCTCCTGACCTCAGGAACGGTGCTATCTCATAATCCGTCTTCGGCAAAATGGCCAGCAGAATAACCGTGATCAAAATCCCAAACAGCGCCATCTGAATCACATCGGTCAGGATGCTCGACGACATACCGCCCTTCAAACTGTACGCCAACGTCAGCACCGTAAAAACCAGGATCGCCAGGTAGTAGGCCACGTCCCCCACCCCACCGAAATAACTCCCGATGACCATGGTATTCGACCACACTTCGTTGAACAACCGAAAGCAAATCAACAAGGAGAAAACAACCACCGCCCCAGTGCCATAACGGCTCTGCAAGAAGTGATGAATGGACGTAAACCCACCCTTTGTCCGCATCCGGTAAATCACCCAACCAGCGATGCCGAAACTAACGTAGTAAGCAGCATAGGCCACCCCGCCCACCAGGCCAAAGGCCAGGCCGAGGTTCGCCGCATTCGTAATCGATTTGGCAAACAACCAGCTGATGACCAGGCTACTGATCAGCGCGATCGTCCCCGGCGCTGTCGTCACCGTCGTCCCCGAAGAATCGTCGCGTTTAGCACCGCCAAAAAACTCCGCGGCCGTCCGCGCCATTGGCGCGACAGCGAAGAGCAAAAGGCTGGAGCCAATTACGAGAATCCATTGCCAGGTGGTGATGTTCATGTTGGTCTTTTGTTTCGTTGGTAAATCGGTCAATTGGTCTTTTTGTTCGTTGGTCTTTTGGGCTGCCGCCGTTGGACACTATACTTACAGTTTGCTGCAACACCTTGCCGTCTATCCCTCACGGCAGCCCAAATGACCAACTAACCAAAAGACTACTCCAAGTCCCACCAAACCCGTACATTAATTGAATTATCATCCGTCGCAGCAGCAGCCGCCTGATAGTTTTCAAAATTAAGCGCCTGTTCGTCACTCGGGTAAGGCATCCGGACTGGGTAAAGACCAGCGTTCAGGCTGGCTTCGACGGGCCGTAGGGCAGGGAAGCCTGTCCTACGCCATTCCGTCCATCCTTCATAGGCATTGCCGATGGAAGCAATCCATTTCTGGGTAATGATCTGTTCGAGACCATTTTCCGCCGTAAACGGGTCGAGGTTATTGAAATAGCCGGCGGGTCGTTCCGTTTTCCAGTAGGCGAATGCCTGCACGACGGCACGTTGGAACCATTCTTCCGGTTCTTCGTCAAGGTGCCCCTTAAGGGCCGCTTCGGCCAGCAGGAAGTCGGTTTCCCAGGAAGTCATGAAATTGAATTCGAGATCGCCGGTATTCTCGCGCCAGATGGTGCCTGGGCGGGAGAAATTGTCGGGGGTGATGCCGCTGGAGGCGTCAATGCCGTTGATGATGCCCCGAAAGCCGCCATTGACAGCGCTGGGGCGGTAAAGAACGGCTGTGCGTGAATCATTGAGCGGTCTCAGGATATCTTCGGCGGTTGCCGACATCAGGAAAACGTTGAAGATACCGATACGGGCCGTAGCGAGGGGGAAGCTGTTTGGCGGCCCCGCAGTGAACTCAAAGGTTGCGTCTCGATTCGGTACATTCATGTAGCGGCCGGTGTTAAATATTTCTTGAATCTGGTTGCCAGGAGATACCCGGTCAGAGATCCGCATCAGCGCTTTAATGCGCAGGCTGTTGGCAAAATTAATCCAGCCATCGAGGTCACCATCGAAGAGAATGTCACCACCCAAACGCTGAACACCAGCATCGGCGTCCATGATGTTGACGGCCTGTTCCAAGATATCCATGATGCCGCCGGTACCAGTATAGATTGATTCCTGGGAATCATAAGCCGGGGTTACTTCGCCGGAGGAGCGGCCACGGAAAGCATCGTAGTAAGGCACATCACCGAACATATCCGTCAGCGTCATGGCCAGGTAGGCTTTAATCACCAAAGCAGGGCCTTCATAGACGGCACTGGCCGGGTTTGCCCGGCTCAGATCAAGGATCGTTTCATTGTCCCGAAGCGTCGTATAAAGGATCGGCCAGGGGTTGCCGCCTTCCTGAGGCGAGCTCAGGGCGTGGCGGTCAAAGAGATTAAAATCAATCATCGAAAAGTGCTGACTGAGCAGGTTACCAGCTACGAAACCTTCGTAGCTCATGGCATCGCCATAGCCGTATAAAACCTGGCGAAGTAGCAGCTCTGGCTGTACTTCCGAAGGCGCATTCTCATTGGTATTGATGCCTTCAAAGTCCTTGGTGCAGGTTGTGAAGAGAAAGAGGATGGACAAAAGCCCTATAATATTTTTCATCTTGATGTTATTTTTTGCCGCGAACGCGGGTGCAATGGAGGGGATAGAGGAGCGGAGGAGCCGCCACTTGTAGGCTAAGCCTAAAAATCCAGCCCAAGGTTCAACCCAAAGCTCCGCGCCGAGGGGTAAGTGATGTCCTCCACACCACCCACAATGTTCTGTCCCTGAATAGCAAATTGCTCCGGGTCAAAGTGGGGGATTTCCGTGAAGGCATGCAGGTTACGGCCGATCAGGCTGATGCTCAGTCCGCCGGTTTCCCGAAGGAAGGTGTTGCTCAATTGCTTCGGAGAGAAACGGTAGGTCAGGCTTAGTTCTCGGATTTTGAGGTAGCTGGCGTCGTAGACGTTGTTTTCCTCGTGGTTCCGGTTGTAGAAGCTGCGGTAGTAGCTTTCGGCCGAGATCGCGGTTGTGTTCTGGGTGTAGACCGGGCTTTCGGTGGTACCAGTGTTTTGGACGCCTTCGATGAGGATGCCGCCCTCAGGGCGGTCCACCGTCTCGATCAACTGGCCGGCCACACCGGCCAGGGCCAACGTCCGGCTAACGATCTGGCCGCCCTGGCGCCAGTCCAGCAACAAGCCAACGTTGAAGTTGCCAAAGGCAAAGTTGTTCTGAAAACCAAGCAGGAAGTCGGGATTTGCATTGCCCAATTTCTTGAGGTTGTTATCGGCAATGAACCCACCGTCACCGTTCAGCACGAGGTCTCCGTTGTCGTTTCGGAGGTACCCCGTTCCCCAGATGTCGCCAATCTCTCCGCCTTCTTCGACGATGAAAAAGACGGTCTGGTTAACCGAGTTGTACACCCGGCTGAAAGCCAGGGTAAACCGCTCCGTCCCCTCCGGCAGTTCATCCACCGTCGCCTTGTTCGCGCTGAAGTTGAAACGGCTGGACCACTTGAATTTGTCGTTCCAAACCGGACGCAAACTCAACACAGCCTCCAAACCGGAAGAACTCACCTTGCCTCCGTTCACAATCTGTTGGCGGTAGCCTGAAGACAGTGGTACTGGAAGGCTGAGAATCTGGTTCTCCGTGCTCTGCCGGTAGTAGGTTACGTCAAGACCAATCCGGTCGTCAAGGAAACGAACGTCGGCTCCAACTTCATAGCTGGTGGTCCGCTCGGGCAGCAGGCCCGGCGCAGCCAACACGGCTTGCTCGCTGAAGGTTGGCTGGCCACCAAACGGCGTCTGCGCCACGAAGGTCGAACTCGTCCGGTAAGGGTCAGTATCGTTGCCTACCTGCGCCCAGTTGGTACGCAGCTGGAGGAAGCTGATGTTCTTCGGCAGGTCCAATACCCGATCAACAAGGAAACTCAGGCTGGCGGATGGGTAAAAGAAGCTGGTGTTGTCGGCGTTGTCTGGAGTTGCGAGGGCGGAAGACCAATCGTTGCGGCCGGTAACATCCAGGTAAAGGAAGTTCTTGTAGCCAAATTTAGCCAGGCCATAAACACTGTTGATGCGTTTGTTGGCGACTTGGTCGAAGATTTCCACCGGGCTGGCGGCGTTGCTGAGGCGGAAGATGCCCGGCTGCGCCAGGGTCAGTGCCTGGCTCTGGGTATTGCGGGCTTCCTGGTCGAGGCGGTTACCACCAGCAAGCAGGTTGATGCTGAAGTTGCCGGAGAGGTTGGGCCGGTAATCCAGCAGGAAGTCTGTGTTGATTTCCCGGTAAAGGACATCGTTCTCCGCGTACCCGCCCTGGCTGAAACGGTTGGAGCTGAAGTTGCGGCGGAACTGCCGCTGTTCGTTGCTGTAGTCCATACCGGTACGAATCGTGGCCTTCAAGGTCGGGCTGATGTCGTAGCTGGCCGAGAGGTTGCCAAACAAGCGATCGCGGTTGAAGCTGTTCCGGTTCTCCAGCAGGGTAAAGAATGGGTTGTCGAAGAAGGTGTAGTTGAAGCTGTACTGCTGGGTCCCTTCGAGGCCGGGCTGCCAGTAGTTACGAAGGGCTTCGGTATCGGCTTGACGGGGGTACCATGCGACGAGGCTGTAGCC
>JBLIGS010000106.1:0-9488 GCA_047637095.1 Neolewinella sp.
GCCATTATGTAAATCGATCTTGGCCGCAGACTGTAAGCTCGAGTAAACCGTTGATAAGAAGAAATGCTTCGTTCAATAACCATACCTTGATTTAGAAGGTTAGCACCGCCCAGTCCAACTTCCCAATTACTGTCCGAAATGCTCCATGTCGACTCAAAGCTAAGCAGCTGAACCGCCCGACTATCCTGACCAAGTTGTGGCAAATACATATCATAACGGAAGATGGCCTTGAGGTTTTTATTCAAAATTACAACCCCTTTGTTTCCAATAAAGAGCTGGGACTGGTTTGACCGTTCATCACCCAATTCATTCTGGTAGATGTCATAGGCAGTATACAAACCGTACTTGAATGACTTCGTAAACTGGGTATTCACCCAGAGCCCAAGCCGGTAGTTCAGGGAAGAAACCAAGAGCTCCTCCTGTCCAAAATCAAGCTGGTTCTGAACCTGTGTTACGCTAAGGTTTGTCTTAACGTGCGTCTTATGCTCGGGCAAGTAAAAATTCAGATTAGCAACTGCCGAATTCAGGGCTGATGTTGCTCCGGGTAAGAGTTGGTTGACGATGATAAAATTGTCTACCAACAAGCTGCTTTGAATGGCGTTGGGCGTAACCGTTCGAAACAATCGTAAGCCATAACCATATTGAGAAAATTGGTTATTGTAGGCGTAGTCTAACCCAAAGGCGTATTCCCGAATCAGGTAGTTGGAGTCAAGGCCAAGAGAGAGGGTGGTTCCGTCCGCCAGGAAAGGGCTCCGGATGGTTTGCTCGGCCTGCGGCGCTTTGCGCCGGTCATTAGCCCATACCCGCACCTTATTGCGGGCGTTAAGTTGGTAATTCAAATCGGCCTGCCCCTGCAGCACAAACGTTGTCGTCCTACCGGATTCCAATGAATTATCGAGGTCAAAGAACGAGCCCGTAAGCCCTCCCGACGCCTGCAGTCGTTCCCATTTCCTAGCCCAACTCGTCTTCAGGTAAGACTCCGACAGGTTGTACTTCGTCAAGTTCACCGCGCTAATTCCCGCTCCCTCTGAAGGGTCTAAACCGGAGACTATGGCACTCCGAACATTCCGCTGGCCCAAGCTGTATTCTAGCTTATTCCCGCTGAATCGGTGCAGTATATTTGCTTCAAAATCGAGGTTCCGGGTTTGCTGGTTCATCAACTGATCAACAACCGGAGCATCCTGCAATGGGAATATATCGTTGTAAACGCTTCCTCGATAGGCCTGTTGTTGGTCGTAACTATCCACCTGCCAGTTGGCCACCAACCGGAGGGCTAAGCCCTCTTTCATCCTGCGAACATACCGCAGGCTAAGTAAATGGTTCAGGGGTGTTTCCCGGAGGTTTGTCCCCAACTCATCAACGGTTCCCGAGCTCAGGGTCTTATTGATAATTTGAGTTCCGGCTTTGGTTAGGTTTCCCGAGAGGGAAGCCCGGACATCAATCCGGCTGTTTCGGCTGAGGGTAGCATTCAAATCATTCTTTATCCAAATCCGGGTGGACTGGTAAGTCTGTTGGCTTTGCTGCCGAAAGGAGTCTACCCCCAGTTCCGTAACTGTTTCTCTCAGCTGCTGCTCGTTGAACTTGAATTCATCGTGCAGGACATTAAACAACAGACGATTCTTGGCATTTCGGCCAACGTCAAACAACATTGACTGGGCGGTGCCAAAGGTTTTGTTGTTCAGGTAATCGATTGGGCGAACGAGGCGGTTGCGGCGGGCGGCCGCAGAGCTGAGAATCCCTTGCCCAGCCGAAGGCTGGCGGCTGCCCAAACCCTGGCTTTTTAGTAGGAGGTCGCCTCCTGCGCTTGAGGCAGCCCCCAGTGTGCTGTAATCACTGAAATTGATCGTCTTAACCTTCTTCCCAAGGTGAAAAAAGTTACTCTGAACGAAGCTGGAATTGGCACTTCCTAGCTTTCCGTTTAGCTCTCCGAAAGCTATCCCATTCTTACTTGGATCCAATTTCAGATTGAGGGCAACACCACCTTGCCCTTCCAGGTCCCCAACGAGGGCATCGGTCTGATAATTAGGCATCACTTCAATGCGGGTAACGAAGTCGGCCGGGACATTGCGGGAGAGCAGTTTGTAATCCTTATCGAACAAGTCTTCACCGTCGATGAGGATCCTATCAAGGGGCTTTCCCTGCACTTTTATCTTTCCGTTATCATCAACCTCTATTCCGGGCAGTTTAGCAAGGAGGTCTTCAATTTTGTCTTCGGAACCATCGCTGTAAGCCTTTGTATTGAAGGCGATCGTGTCACCCCTTGTAACCTGGGGTAGGATGTTGGCAGAGACGACGACTTCCTTCAGCTCCACCGCTTCATCGCGAAGGACGATTTTTCGTAGCTTAGCCTCGGTAATTTGATTCGCTGGAATAAGCGTTGTTGCAAAGCCGAAATAACGGACTTCCAACACGGTTGAATCGGTCAAACTAGCGGGAAACTCCAGGGTAAAATCTCCGTTGGCATCCGTGATGGAGAAGCCCTTTATTTCCTGGCCAGTACGAAAAACGAGTTGTGCGTTTGGTAGGCCGAGCCCTTCAGAATCGACAACTGTGCCTGTGTAGGTCTGGGCTGTAAGACCCAGGCTAAACAGACACAGAAGCAGAGGAAGAACGAACCTAGTTCGTATATTTTCCATGGTCCTATTCTTTAGTCCGTTCAAGACCATTAGCCATGGAGAAGTTACCGGTAACCGTGATGTTCGGGTTAGCGGCTAGCTTTTCAAATCGTTCTTTGATCTTGCTCTCGGCCAATTCAAAGTATTCCCGGTGGGTAACCTCGTTTTTAGCCTGAGGCGCAACGATCGCAGCAGCTCCTTCTTGGCCCAATGGCTTGATGGATTTGCAGTACCAGTTGTAGTCTCCTTCTTCATCGTTAACCTCAAGAATGAGGCCCGGCAGGCCAGAGAACTTCCAAGGGCCTGCATTCATGGGTACTTCGGACGTAAACCAAGCCTTGAAGGTCCGGCCACGATGGTTACCAATAGCCATGGAGCAAGTGTAGCCGGCAACGTCTTTGGTTTCGGAGGTAAGCTGCCAATCAAAGTCAGGGATGGATTCTTTTACGAGAAAGACCTCGTCGAACATCGGTAAACGGGCTGTCAGTTCACCGCTCAGTCGGTCAATATAAAATTGCTTGGCGACTTTAGATTTGGCGCGGACATTAAACGTTACCTGGCCGGTTACAGAAGTGGTCTGTTGCACTTTTTTCTGGCCATTATCAAAATCTTTGGCGATAATGTACATAGAGACCCCGCCTTTGGCAAAGAGCTGGCAATTATCTGTTTTGTCATACATTTCCTGATCACCAACAGTGGCCAAGTATTCAACCTCAATACCCTGTATGATCGAAAGGGATTGAGCATTTGTAATACTGCTTAATATGCAGAAGAGGGATAGTGCGAATAAATAACGGAAGATTTTCATTTTGGAATAATGTTGTACAACTCCTTTAGGAAGTTGTGGATGAATGATTAAAAAAGACACAAGGAGGGTTTTCCCCGTCCAGAAACGAAGTCTGTAAAATCTGCAAGACAATAGAATAAATAAGAAAAGAGCGTGCCCGGACAATGGGTTAGTGGCGACTCCTGAAATGTATCTTCCGGGTATTCTGGAATTGTTTCATGGACAGTCCTGGGTATTAATCCGGGCTACGCGCTTCGAGAAAAATGGGGGGGCAAATGCGACGGCAATCGCCGCACCTGCACCCCGGTCTGATTCAGCAGATCGCTGGCCTAGAGCAGGCCAGTGATGCCTTCCATCAGTTCGCTGAGGGCTTCCCCAGCAGAGTCACCACAGCCGGTGACCTCGACACCGCCGCTGACAACACCAATACTAGCGTTAACGGTTACGGTGTAACAAATCTCATCAGCTGGAGTGACTTCGGTGTTACCCGTAGCAAAAGCAGTGAGACCAGAGAAAAGAAGAGCGAAAGTGAAAATTGCAGACTTCATAATAAAAATGTTTAATAGTGGGGCGGACGTTGAATATATAGTACGCCTCCGTTATGAATAAATATGGTTTCGTCGTAGTTGCGGGCTCCAAAGGGCTATTTTTTTGGACGTTGCCCGCCAACATTACTTGCTAACCGTTACCGCCGGTAGGGAAGCCAGGAATGAAGATTATTGGGCCGCCGGGAATCTGGATGCCGCCATTGTCGTCATCGGGATTGTCCCAGCAAGACGGATCGTTACCGTCACCGCCAATGATGCCCTGTGCGTCTTGGGGACGCAGAAAATCGATTTTCATCGTACTAAATTTTAAATTAGATAAAGAAGTGCCAGGGAGACTCGGCCATTAGCAGATTCCTCCGCTGACATTTCATTGAGAAAGACATCTTGGTCTTAGACCAGCCCGTCGATACCAGCAATCAGCTCACCAAGCGCCTGACCTGCAGAATCACCACAGCCGGTAACTTCAACACCAGTAGTTGCACCGGGAATACCAACGTTAACCGTAACGGTATAACAGATTTCATCGGCTGGCGTAACGGTAGTGTTAGCGTTATTACCCGTAGCAAATGCTGTGAGACCACAGAAAAGAAGAGCGAAAGTGAAAAATGAAGATTTCATAATATAAATGTTTAGGATAGAGGGCAGATTTTAAATAGATGATCCGCTACCTCCTTAGTGAAAAATTATTGATAAATTTGGTTGATCTTTTAAAGTGGACTGCCATAAAGCAGGCTTCAGTGGGCAGTCCAGGGATATTCCCTTTATCCGTTACCGTTGGTAGGGAAGCCAGGAATAAAGATGGTCGGACCGCCGGGGATCTGAATACCACCGTTATCGTCATCAGGATTGTCCCAGCAGTTAGGCGTGTCGCCGTCGCCGCCAATAATATCCATGGTGTCGATGGGAAGGAGGAAATCAATTTTCATCGTTAATGAATTAAAAGATTAAGGAATATTGTTTTGCAGGTTATTTGCGTGAGTACGTTTCCCCTGCTGACAATACAAAGATGGGCCCACCTCCTACCCTTTCTCAAGGACCTTAGCCATAAAACCGTTCCGCACCAAACGATGACGAAAAACAATTTATAAACACCCAACTTACTTACCACCAATAGATTAACGACACAAAAAGCACCCCAACTGATAACCTAATAAGGTTAAATCCAAGGAAATCATTCAGGTCAAGCACCAAACCACCTATGGCAACAATACCATAATGATGGACAGCTTACCGCCGGCGATTGCGATGTGTATTGTCCGGGAGGAACGACCGGACAAGCAGATGGACTATGCGGAGTTATTACTGAAGGCCTTTTACGTTGACGGCCTTAGCGCCGATGACCTCGAACAATACGGAGCTTATGCCGCGCAGATTGGAGTAGAGATTCCAAGCTTTGTAGCCAAGATGACCGACGCCAAGTATGTTGCAATGGCGAAGTCGGAATTTGCGGCTTGTGCGGCGAAAGGGGTGCAGGGATACCCTGCAATGGTATTAAAAACGGAGACGGAGGAAGGCCTCATCTCTAATGGCTATGCTGACTTTTCGAGCATCGACGACATTCTTGAGCAGGCGTTGGGGCTGTAGGTCCCTGCTCTTAAAAACAATCCCCTGCACACATTCGGTTTCGCTCAGTGACCGCCTGCGTCCGCGCCCGAACGATAATCATTAGGGCGCGGCCGCAGGAGCAAGGGAAAGACTTAAAGGCAATGACTTGATAGGCTATTGCCTAAAACTTCCGGTACGGTGCGTCCAAATACTGGTTCGCTTCCGCCTCCGTAAACTGAGCAGTAGCGTTGTCCCAATGCAGGGTTTGCCCCGGGAAGCGGCCAGCAATTACGCCCAGCAGGATGGTTTCCGTCAGTCGGGCAGCATAGTCGAAGGGCGCGGTAACCTCGCCTTCTCCCATGCAGGCATCCACAAACTGGTGGTAGTGCTTCGGGCTTTCGGAGCCATAGTCGCGTACCGGCTCTGGCATGTTGTTGGCCGTTTCAACAGTCTTGATTTCTGCGCTGATGTCGACGTAGGCGCCATCCACAATCTTCTTGGGCAACTCCATAAAGTGCGGCAGCAACAAGGTTCCTTCCGTACCGATGAAGAGGGCTCCCTGCTCAGGCAGTGCATCACCGTTGGGTAGCTTCAATTCGGCATTGGCACTGTCCGGAGCCCCCGAACCGTCGTACCAAATCCATTGGAAGTCATCCGTAGTATACTCCGTTCCTGGAAAGGAGTAGGTTACCACATTGTGCTCGGGGAAGCCGAAGCCGTTGGGCTCACGACATTCGTTTTTGATGGTCGTCGGCACGTCCAACGCCAGGGCGTTGTATGGCGTGTCGAAGATGTGGACGCCCATATCGCCGAGGGTTCCACATCCGTAGTCGACAAGCTTGCGCCAGTTGCCGGGGTGGTAGGTTTCCTCTTTGAATGGCCGCTCAACAGACGTACCCTGCCAGAGGTTCCAATCTAGGTATTCCGGCACGGCGTCTTCTCCCTCCGGTGCTTCTCCGTCGTAGCCCCAGTTCTTGGGTGACCAAGCATGTACCCGCTGGACTTTGCCAACGATGCCCGATTGAATCAACAACGTTGCCAGTTTGTAATCGTAGAAGGAATGCACCTGAATTCCCATCTGGGTAACCAAGCCTTTGTCCTTTGCCATCTTGCGCATCGCGCGGGCTTCGGAGACATGGTGGGTCAGTGGTTTCTGGCAGTAGACGGGTTTGCCCATTTCCATGGCTTTCATGGACGCTGGGGCGTGGGTGTGGTCTGGTGTAGAAACGACAACGGCGTCGATATCGTCGGCCATTTCACTGAGCATCACCCGGTAGTCTTTATAGGTCTTCGCTTCTGGGAACAGCTTACTTGCTGCTTCTAAGTAGCGGCTATCAACGTCGCACAGCGCCGTCACCTTCGCCTTCGGATGGGAGGCAATAGCCTTGAGGTCTTCCAACCCCATGTTACCGATGCCGATGTGGGCCGTCCGGACCGTCGCCAAAGGAGAGTCGGCTACCGCAGCGGCGACCTCTTCGGCGGAGGTTCCGCAGGAGGAGAAGGCGGCCGCCGCCGCGAGGGCAGCGGAGGTTTTAATGAAGTTTCTTCTTTTCATGGTGCAGGATCATTTACGGGTTGCAAACGAAAGAAACGGTTTTTTTGCGAGATTAAGGGCTCTTTGTACAGGGCAAAGGGCTATGCCCTAAGAAATTAGCGGAAGGGATGCTCACGTCCCCACGTCAGCCGACCGACCAAAACCCTACTTCCCCCTACTCTTGAAAACTTTTACCTTGCACCTGCGTCCGCGCCAGCCAACGATTGCTACCTTTCAACCGTCACACCTCCAAAAGAACACATCATTGAAATGAAGAACATCTACCTTTTACTCTATTTTTGCTTCACGGCCGGCCTGTTTGCACAGGGCTCCGGCGACAACGTCTTCGAAGTACACGCTCTTTACGAAGTTTGCATGACCATCCAGACGGAAGACTCAAATTGCGGGGATAATTTCTGCACCATTATTAACCTGACGGACAACAAGCTCAATTGCCCTTCCATCCAAAACGGTGACCTGCCTACCGAGAACCTTCAGGTTACGGCCCAGGTCCTTGATATAATCCCAAACTGTTGTAACGGATGGGACCAGGACTTCCAGGACATTTTAGAACGGGTTCAGGACCAGCTCAACGACGGCGGCAGCGGTTTTGACATCGACCAGCGCGGTTCCAACCGTATTTTGGTTGACCGCCTACTCAACGTCCCAGCCTACTACGAAAGCTACCGTAGTCACTTCTGTGACCTGATGCAGGACAACTTCCGCCCTGCACGCCTGCACGCAATTATTGACCAGAACAAGGCCCTGATCGAAGATGCCGTCGAAGACGATGTAAACTCCCTTTACCGCTTCAGTGACTTCGAGGACGACATTGGTGACAACGGTATTAAAGCCCTGCTTACGGACCGCGCAGCAACCCTCAACCAAGAACTGGAAGACATGGGCGGCTACCCCGAACCACAGGCCATTACCGCCATGGATGTTGTTATCAACGAATTCCTCGCAGTTAATGATTCCCTCGGTACCACCCGGGATGCTGACGGAGAAACGGACGACTGGATCGAGCTTTACAACAACACCGACCAGGCCATGGACCTCTCCGACGTCTACCTTTCTGACAACGGCGACAACCTGTTCAAATGGCAATTCCCAGCAGGAACAACCATCCCTGCGGATGATTACCTGATTGTATGGGCCGACGAAGACGGCGGGCAAGAAGGGCTTCACGCCAGTTTCAAACTCAACCGCGACGGAGAAACGATTTATCTGTCTAATGAGGACGGTTCGTCCATTGACTCCGTCCAGTACGTAGACCAAGAGACCAATGTTTCGGTTTCTCGCGTGCCCAACGGCACGGGTAATTTCGTTGCCCAGCATACGACCTTCAAATTCAGCAACGATACGCCGACGTCTACATCGAGCCTTGCTGGCGAGGTGGCCGTGGAGCTGTACCCGAACCCGACGGACAACAACCTCAACGTTGAAATCATCGGCGATGACATCCGTCCTTACACCCTCAACGTGTTTACGGCCCATGGCCAGCCGGTTGTACGGGACATGCCGACCAACTTCAACAAGCGTTCTCTCGACGTTTCCAACCTCGCCGCAGGGATGTACCTGCTGACGGTGCGGGACGTGGATGGGCGGTCGTTGACGATGCGATTTGTGAAGAAATAACGCTGTAGGGGCCAGGCTTGCCCTTGCCCGATTATTAAGGTTCCGGGAGCCCGGCAGTCCGTTTTGGATTGCCGGGCTTTTTTGTGGGCGGGTACGCGGGTGCAGGGGTAGTTGGAAAGAGCAAGGTTTGTTTCCCAGCCTAAAACCTACGGTTGGGGTACAAGTAAATCCGCACGCGGAGCAAGAGAATTAAGGGAGAAAGAGGGAGGCTGGTCATTCCTAATCGTTTGGTGCAAGGGCCTTGCAGGCACCGCGTTGGCTTTCAGCTCGTTGTACGAGCTGGCTTAGTGCACTGTAATCTCCCTGTTTATACTACTCCAACGCCGCCAACCAAGCCACCAAATCCCTCACCTCTTTCCTGTCCAACTTACCCAGTACCGAAGGCATACTCGATGGCAAAGTCTCCACCTCTGCAATGTCAGTCATGGGGATTGTTTTGCGTTCAGTTTTACCAATGCGGATGGTCAGGGCCTCCGCCGTCCGATCGAGGACGATGCCGGAGAGGGCGGAATCGTCGTTGAGGGTAACGAGCACAGTTTCGTGGCCGGCGGCAAGGGCTGCACTTGGATAGACGAGGGAGGTCAGGAGTTCCTTCGGAGACATTCTCCCCCCTACCCCTTCCAGGCCTGGGCCGACGTTGCCGCCGTATTCAAAAACGGCGTGGCAGCGGGTACACTGGGCGGAGGAGTTCCCGTAAAAGATACCACGGCCATTGCCTTTTGTTGCGCCATCTAGGGCGTAGGCGTAGAAGCCTAGGGAGTCGACCAGTTTGAGTTCGGCCTCGTAAGCCGACAGTTCTTCGTTCAGGGATTCAGCGCCTT
>JBLIGS010000107.1:0-9481 GCA_047637095.1 Neolewinella sp.
CTTTCCGTTCTGACGCAGTCAGAACGGCTGATCCCGTGCGAAATCGGACCCCGAGCGGAGCCGAGGGGCCCTATTTCGGTCATTTTTGAGCAGATTACTTTTGATGCGTTTGCCTTAAACCTTTCCCTTGCACCTGCGTCCGCGCCCAAAAAGTCAAGCAGCCCCTAAGTCTGGCAGTCAAACAGCCGCTACCACATGTTGGAAGAAAATCAGCTGGCGACTTGACTGTTTAGGACTAACTTTGCGGTTATGCACAAAAGCGGTTTCGTAAACATCATCGGCCGGCCCAACGCCGGTAAATCTACCCTCATGAACGCCCTGGTCGGCGAACGCATGAGCATCATCACGGCTAAGCCCCAGACCACCCGCCACCGGATCTTCGGCATACTGACGGGCGAGGACTTCCAGATTGTTTTCTCCGATACGCCCGGCGCCATCGAAGATCCCAACTACAAGATGCAGGAGATGATGAACCGCTACGTCAACGCCAGTTTTGACGATGCCGACCTGATGATCTACCTCGTCGACCCACAGGAAGAATACGATGAAGACGATATGCTGGTCAGTAAACTTCGTCGTGCCGACTTTCCGCTCTACCTCGTCTTCAACAAGTCTGACATTGTCAGTACCGACCGCATTAACCGCCTCGAAAAGCAATTTAAGAAGTGGATTAAGCCCGAGCGGATTTACGAAATCTCCGCCCTTAAAAACACTGGTGTCCAGGACCTCCTGAAAGACATCGTCGACCAGCTCTCCGAAGGGCCGAAGTATTTTCCCGACGGAGAATTAACGGACCGCAGCGAACGGTTTTTCGTTACCGAAATCATCCGTGAGCAAATCCTGACCCAATTCCACCAGGAAATCCCCTACTCCGTCGAAGTAGACATCGAATCCTTCGAAGACACGGAGACAAAAGACGGCAAGGAACTTGCCCGTATCTCTGCCCTGATTTACGTCTCTCGCAAATCACAAAAGCCCATCCTCATCGGCCGCGGTGGCTCGGCCATCAAAGAACTCGGCTCCGCAGCCCGCAAGCGGATGGAGGAGTTCCTACAACGGCGTGTTTACCTCGAACTTCATGTGAAGATCAAGGAAGATTGGCGCGATGATGAGGGGTTGTTGAAGCGGTTTGGCTACGAGCGGTAACGCTAACGCTTTGCATTAGCTTACTAGACGGCCTGCGGCCTTGTAGACGGTCGCTGCGCTCCCTTGTAGACGCGCTGCGCGCTTGTAGGCTACCGCACGAGGGAGGCTAGACAACCTGCGGCCTGGTTTACATTTGCTTCGCAACTTTGTAGACGCTTAATGACTGCGCCATTTCGCTTGTAGACTTAGGCTAATTTTCGCCTACAACATGCGGAGCCCAAAAGACCAACGAACCAATTATACCAATTCCCCCCTCTTAATCTCCCGCACCCGATACGGCCGCTTATTCTGGCTCTCGTAATACGTCCGCATCAGCACTTCGACGATGATGCCGACGGTGATGAGTTGAATACCGCCAAGGAAAAGAATGGCCCCGAGGATTAACAGCGGCTTGCCCCAGATGTCGTTGCCCATTATTTTAATGACCAATAGGTAGACATTGATGAATACACCGAAGGTGAGTAATATCAATCCAGATTGAGCGAAGAGGTGCATTGGTTTCTGCATGTACTTCTTGAAGAAGAGCATGAGCATGAGGTCGGAAACGACCTTAAAGGTCCTGCCAAGGCCATATTTGCTAACACCAAACTGGCGGGCGTGGTGACGGACTGGAATCTGGGTAATTCTTGCGCCTTCCAGGCTGGCGAGGACGGAGATAAACCGGTGTAGCTCGCCGTAGACGCCCATGTCTTTGGCTATCTCGGAACGGAAGACCTTGAGGGCACATCCGTAGTCCCGGAGGTGAACGCCACTGAGGTTACGGATGATCCAGTTGGCGATACGGCTTGGGATCTTACGGAGCAGCGCTCCGTCTTTCCGGTTAACCCGTTCTCCAACAACAAGGTCCCATTCGGTATCACCCTGTACCATCTCCAGCATAGCAGGAAGGTCGAGCGGGTCATTCTGGAGATCACCATCCATTGTGGCGATGTATTCTCCTTGGGCGATGTCGATGCCGGCCATGAGGGCCAGGCTCTGGCCATAGTTCTTACGGAACTCCACGACGACGAGTCGTGGGTCATCCAAAGATTTCAGTTCCTTGACCGTTCCGTCCGAACTGCCATCGTCGACATAAATAATCTCATACTCCATCCCTTTCAGAGCGGTGTTGATACGATCAATGAGTGGACGAATGTTTTCCAGCTCGTTATAAACGGTGACGACTACAGATAATAACATGGCGCAAAGGTAGTGTAGTAGTCGGTAGTATGGTAGGTGTTAGTCCGTAGTAAACTATACGGTAGATGGTAGTCGGTAGTATGGTAGATAGCAAACGGTAGTTGGCAGATTGGTCCCTACAAAATTGTCCTCCGTAGAATAGTCTGTTCGATTTTCTTTATTAAACTCAACTATTCCCCGCTTCAACGTTTTATTAAACGCAGCCCATAACTACTATGCTACAATCAATCTGGGACGACGTCCGACGGGAATTCAACTTTGGCAACATGATCAACAAGATCATTATTGTCAACGTCGCTGTGTTCCTAGCAGTCAGTGTTTTGTTTGTCATCTTCCAGATCGCTAACGGCTGGCCGAGCAACCCTCCCACTTTTTATAAGAACATTCTCGACTTTTTCAGCGTAAGCCACGACTGGTGGCATATGTTGACCCATCCGTGGGCGCTCATCACCCACATGTTCCTCCATGAGGGCTTTTTCCACCTCTTATTCAATATGCTGTTCCTCTTTTGGTTCGGCCGTATTTTTGGTGACTTACTGGGAGACAAGCGGGTATTGCCACTTTACATTGCTGGCGGCCTTGCCGGCTTCGTGGCCTATTTCCTGGCCTTCAATGTTTCGAGCCTTGGAACTGGAATGAGCTATGCTTACGGTGCCTCAGGCTCCGTTGCCTGTATCCTCACCGCAGCCGGCATCTTCGCGCCGGAATACGGCATCCGCCTTATCATTTTAGGCGATGTCCGCCTCAAATGGATTGTCTTCGCCATTATCGTCATTCAATTCATCGGCTTAGGATCGACTGGAAACATCGGTGGAACTATTGACCACATTGGAGGAATTATCTTCGGTTTCCTCTACGTCTTCTACCTCCGGAGGGGAACTGACGTGACAAGACCGATAGTTAAAAGCATCGACTGGATTCAGAATACTTGGCACGGCATTCAGCATCCAAGCAAGGAGCATGACCAGAGTGGCCCTCGCGCCGCTTACCGCGGCGGTCGTCCAGTTCAGGATAAGACTACTACCAAAACCCGCCCTTCCTTCATGCGCAAGGCAGGTGGGCGCGGCAAGCAGGAAAAGAAAAAGGACAACAAGCCCCAAGCCACTCACCAGGAACAGCTTGACGCCATCCTTGATAAAATCAAGGAAGAAGGCTACAATAGCTTGACCAAGGACGAAAAAGATTTTCTGTTCCGGGCGTCCAATGAGTAGGCAATTCCTAGCGTTTAGCTATTAGCATTTAAAGCGCCGTTGTAACGGAAAAGCGCAGAAGAAGTCCCACTACCACCGTGTTCAAGAAACTAATCTTCTTTCTGGGAAATGTCCTTGCCGCCATAACTGGTGCCGGCTTGCTGGCCCGTTTCATCCCACCGGATGTTTGGTGGCCGCCAGCGGTAATTGCCTTACTTCTTCCCGGATTACTGTTATTGACCCTACTCTTCGCCCTTTGGGCGCTGTATAAGAAAAGCTGGAAAGCAGCGGCTTTTCCGCTGCTTGTTCTGGCTGGAGGCTTTCCGTTAATTGGTCGATTATTCGTAGTGACAATTTCGTCTCCGCCAGCTACGCCAGCAAAAAATATAACCGTGCTTACGGCTAATGTCCGAGGCTATAAAAACGGTGCATGGCAGGGTATTAAGCCGGCCTTGCGGACGGCATTTATGTCCTCCATAAAGCCTGACATCATGCTCCTTCAGGAAACGTCTGGCTATGTGAATGATATCAAAGCTGCTAGTAAGTTGAGCAAACGGCACCAGCCTAATAAAAAATCAATTGCGACCTACGCCGACAATCCGACGTTCATTGCGGACAAATTTGCCAGTCCTGGCAACTATAACGGTTTTCTGATTACCGACGTTGAAACGGAGATTGGTACCATCCGGATTATCAACGCTCATCTCCAATCCAACCGCATCAGTGGCATGGCTGGTCAGATCGGCAGGGATAAGGACATTGGCCAGGAAATAGACCGGGCGGAATCCATGTTCCGTAATTACGGCGCGGCAGCAGCCATCCGAGCCAGCCAAGCCGAAGACATCCGTAAGGCCATTAAGGAAAGCCCCCACCCCGTCATTGTCGGTGGGGACTTCAACGATGTCCCCTCTTCCTATACCTACCAACGCATCCTAACCGACCGTCTTAAAGACGCCTGGGCCGAGTACGGCAACGGTGTTGGCACCACCTTCACCGGCCCCCTACCCTTCCTCCGAATCGACTTTTTACTGGTCGACAAAAGCTTAACCATCCATGACATTGAACGGGTGGAGACGGGCTTTTCGGACCATCGGGGGTTGCGCTTAGTACTGAGTCGCTGAGCTGGTAAACTGGTAAATCGCTGAGTTGGTAAGTCACTGAGTGGCTCCGCACATTATAGGTATTTTCATCCCACTTCGTTCATGAGCGGCTTTCGCCGCCTTAAAAAAGGAATCCCCTTTCAAGTGATGCTTGAAAGGGGATTTTAATCTAATGGATTGTTATGTGACGCCTGTAATATGCTGTAGCCACTAGGCAACTCACAAACTCAGCAACTCACTCACTAGACGTGAAGGGCACGATTCCCCGTCGCCGCCATAGCAGCCTCCTTAAAGGCTTCCGTGTAGGTTGGGTGAGCATGGCTCATGCGGGCAGCATCTTCGGCGCTGGCGCGGAACTCCATCAGCGCAACGGCTTCGGCGATCATGTCAGCGGTACGTGGTCCGACCATGTGGACGCCCAGTATTTCGTCGGTTTCTGCATCAGCCAAGACCTTTACCATCCCTTCAGTATCCATGCTCGCGCGGGCACGGCCAAGGGCTTTGAATGGGAATTTACCGGACTTGTACTTGACACCAGCGGCCTTTAGTTCTTCTTCCGTTTTTCCAACGGCGGCGACTTCTGGCCAGGTATAGACGACGCCTGGAATCAGGTTGTAGTCAACGTGTGGCTTTTCACCGGCGATGGTTTCGGCAACGAACATCCCTTCTTCCTCGGCCTTGTGGGCGAGCATGGCGCCGCGAACGACGTCGCCGATGGCGTAGATGTGAGGAACGTTGGTGGCGAGGTGATCGTCTACGGCGACGCGGCCGCGTTCGTCAACGGTGACACCAGCCTTATCTAGGCCGAGGTTATCAGTGTATGGACGACGGCCGATAGCAATCAGGCAGTAGTCCGCATCGATGACAAATGGCTCCCCACCGTCACGCTTTTCTACCGTCACCTTGGCTTTGGTCTTGGTGCCTTTTACGTCGGTAACTTTGTGCTTCAGGTGAAACTTAACACCGGTTTTCTTCATAGCGCGGGTCAGTTCCTTAGAACAGTCCTTGTCCATGGTCGGCAGGATCCGGTCTTGGAACTCGACTACCTCAACGACTGTACCTAGACGGGCGAAAACGCTTCCCAATTCCAGGCCGATAACACCACCACCAACGATGACCATCTTCTTAGGCACCTTGGCGATGTTCAGGGCTTCGGTACTGGTAATCACCCGGTTTTTGTCGTAGTTCATCATGGCCGGAGTGATTGGTTTGGAGCCGGTGGCGATGATAAAATTCTTGCCCGTGAGCGTCTTGTCTTCGCCGCCATCGGCAGCAGCAACGTGAAGTTCCGTCGGGCTGGAGAATGTTCCGTGGCCGTAGTAAACGTCGATGTTGTTCTTCTTCATCAGGAACTGGACGCCTTTCACGGTCTGGTCCACCACCTCATTCTTCCGCTTAATCATCTGCGGCATATCAATACCGAGGTTGCTGATTTTGATGCCGTGGTCCGTAAACTTATGAGCAGCAGCATGGTAGTGCTCGGAGCTGTCCAGCAAGGCCTTGGAAGGGATACAACCGACGTTCAGGCAGGTTCCACCGAGGCGGTCATTATAGCGTTCGACAATGGCGGTTTTAAGGCCAAGCTGTGAGGCGCGAATAGCGGCAACGTAGCCGCCAGGGCCAGAACCGATGATGATGAGATCGTAAGACATAAATGTTCTAATTGGTCAAATTGGTAACGTCTCAAGCCCTGTAAGGTTATTGGGGCGCGGACGCAGGTGCAAAGGTAAGGACTTAGAAGAGCAGAGCTACTCCGCCGGAGGTGTTCCACCACCCTTCGGCTTCCTGCTTCTCCGCTGCTTACGTCCAGTGCTAGACTTTGGTTGATCTCCTCCTGACGGCTTTGGCGAATCCGGCTTAGCAGCCTTTTTCGGTCCTCCACCAGCGGTTGGTTTTGAAGTAGGGTTAGCCTTGCCCGCCGCGGGCTTCGCCCCCGGTTTCTTGCGGCTAGTACTCCTACTCCGGCGGCTCTTGCTACGGGAGGAGTCTTTCTTCTCTCCGCCTTCGGTTTTAGTTTCCGGCGTTGCCTTGTTAGCTTCTCCTCCGGAGGGTTTCTTTTTAGCAGTACCCGGCCGGCTACGGCTGTTGCCAGCCTTACCACCCGAGGTCTTTTTGCGCCGCTTACTGCGCCGCTTTTCAGCCGGCAGTTCAATGGCGCCAGTAACATCTTCGTAACCGAAGACTTCCTCTTTAATTTCAACGACCAACTGGTTACTCTGCAGATCAGCCGGCTTTTTGTCAGCTTTGTTGAGGGCGATGATCTCGTGGACTTTGGCCACAGGGATTGGGTACAACAGTCCCCGGTTTTCCCGGTAGGTGTAATACATGATTCCTTTGAAGATGTCCGTTTTGATGAGGATGGCCTGGCCGGCTTCGGTCTGAAGTTTGTCTGCCTTCTTAGGGAAAGCCTCTAGGGCTTCCATGTAGGTATCCAACTCATAGTTGAGGCAACACTTGAGTCGACCACATTGGCCGGAGAGTTTGGACTGGTTGATGGCGATGTTCTGGTAGCGGGCAGCAGCGGTGTTGACGATGCTGAAGTCGCTCAGCCAGGTAGAGCAACAAAGTTCCCGGCCACAGCTACCAATGCCACCCAAACGGGCGGATTCCTGGCGTGGGCCAATCTGCCGCATTTCAATCTTCACCCGAAATTGGTGGGAAAACTGGCGAACGAGTTCGCGAAAATCTACCCGTTCTTCACTGGTGTAGTAGATCGTTGCCTTTTTACCATCGCCCTGGTATTCTATGTCGGAGACTTTCATCTTAACGTGGTTCTGGCGAGAGATGGCCCTGGCTTTCACCAGGGTTTCTTTTTCTAGGCCTCGGACTTCGGCCAGCCGCTCCATATCCCTGACGTTTGCCCGGCGGAGGATGGATTCGGTCACCTTGACTTCCTTGACCTTCTTTTTCTTCATCTGTAGGCGGACGAGCTCACCACTAAGGGTGATCCGGCCAATATTGTAACCGCTGGCAGACTCTACGGCGACGTTGTCGCCGGTAAAGACTTCCAACTCCGCAGGAGCGTGGTAGAATTCCTTAGAGGCACCGCCCTTGAAGCTGACTTCAACAATGCTGGTTGCGTAAGGGTCATCAATGCCAAGATCGGCTAGCCAATCGTAGGTACTTCGTTTGTTGCAGGAAGAGGTATTACAAGAACCTTTGGAGCCACAGCCTTTCGGTGTGCCGTCCGCATTAGTTCCAGTTCCGCAGGATTTGCATCCCATGATATATGTATTTACGCCATGCCCGTTTTGGGTCGGCGGAGAATTTGATGAATCCGGATGCCCGCGTCGAGGAAGAGAATCTTTGGATTCGCATTCCGGCCAACGTATTCGGTGCATTCGTTGATGATGGTAGTTATATCCTCCAATTGGTCATGGCTGACCAGCGGGAGGAGTTTGCGTGCGCTCTCTAATTCATTAGCGGGTAGGCGGACATTACCGTCGGCATTGTCCGTCACGCTGAGTAGGAGAAACTCCCTCCAGAAGTGGAGAGCATAGCGCAAGAAGTGTTTTTGATTTTCGCGGCCAAGCTTGGCAAACTCATCCGTCCAGGCCGTCAGGCCAGCAGCGCTTCCCTGGAAGCAGGCCCGCATCCAGGTGAGGAAGCGTGGTCCGTGGCTAATGGCCTCGTTTTCGGCCATGGCCTGGGCGAGGTTGTAGTTGCCGCTGGCAAGGCGTGCAGCCGCAGTCGCTCGGTCGGAAGGCAAGCCTTTGGCGTAGAGCGCTGCCGTCATCTGCTCCGCCGAAGGCGGGCTTATTTTGGTCAATTGACAACGACTCAGGATGGTATTCAGGATGAGTTCCAGCCGCTCGGTTACCAAAAGAAAAATGGTATTCTCCGGCGGTTCCTCAATCATCTTGAGCAGGCGATTGCCTTCATTTCCGAGGTACTCCGGCAACCAGATCAACATGATCTTGTAGCGGCCTTCGAAAATTTTGAGGCTGAGTTTCTTAACGATGTTACCGCAGGCCTCCCGGGTGATGTTGCCCTGTTTGTTCTCCGCCCCAATGCGCTGCAGCCAATCGTTGGCTTCCATGTAGGGACTTTCTTTGAGCGCTTCCCGCCACTGGACAAGGAAGGGATCACTCGTCATGCGCGGCCCGATGGTCGGGAATGAAAAGTGGAGATCTGGGTGGATGTAACCGGCGGTTTTACGGCAGGCTTTGCAGCTTCCGCAGGCAGTGTCGCCATTTTCTCCCTGGCGGTCTTCGCAAAGGAGGAGGGTAGCAATGGCTAGGGCGGCTCCGAGGCCACCTCCGCCGGGCGATCCCAACAACAGGTTAGCATGGGGCAAGCGGTCACCTGCCGCCATTTGGCGCAATTGCGATAGCCCCTGGGGCTGATGTAGAAGTTGGCTAAACTGCATCGGGTAAGTCGGCTAAAAAGCAGACCCAGGCTGTACACCGAAGAACGGAACCGGTAGGGTTACCAATGAGAACACGGATGGAGGATATCTCCATCAGCGTTGCTTAAACACTGCTCTTTCATCTTTTTCCTTGCACCTGCGGCCGCGCCCAAAAGCGCTTAATGCCACTAAACGGCTATAAATCAATGATGAAAGACTGAACTATATATTTCCGCCTCCCGAAGGAGGACTGCATTTATTGGATGGCCCGGAGGCCGCTACCGGAAACGGGCTTTTGATATGGCACCTGAATCCTGGGAACAAACGCCAGCACGAAGCCTCTGCGTATGTATAGGCCAAAGGTAATAAATTAGACTTTAGTATTTAGGCTCTAGTGCATCAAGATCAAAGTTCGGTACAGTTATAACTTACCATCGCGGCACTGTACTTCCCAGCTAAAAACCTCACGTAGCTAAGGCTATGATCGCCTTTCAGCTGGTCGTCCAGCACCGCGCTGC
>JBLIGS010000108.1:0-9481 GCA_047637095.1 Neolewinella sp.
ACATCGTCCCCATCGAAGGCATCTACCAGTCCTACATCAATACCCTGGAGACCCACTTTTGGGCCAAGGACGAAGGCCTTGCCGAAGAAAACCTCCAGGCCCGCGCCCGGGGGATGATCCTCATGGCCTTCAGCAATAAATTCGGCAACATCTTGCTGAACACCTCCAACAAATCAGAAATGGCCGTTGGCTATGGCACCCTCTACGGAGACATGTGTGGCGGCCTCAGTGTGATCGGTGACGTCTACAAAACGGAGTGCTTTGAACTCGCCCGCTACATCAACAAGGACGGCGAAGTCATCCCCGAAAACATCATCACCAAACCGCCCAGCGCAGAACTCAAACCTGACCAGTTTGACTCCGACTCCCTTCCTCCCTACGACCAACTCGACGCCGTACTCTACCAGTACATCGAGAAGACAAAGAGTCCACAAGACATCATCGATATGGGCTTCGACGAAGCCCTCGTCAAGCGAACCCTCCGCCTTGTCAATATCAACGAGTTTAAACGGTACCAGACGGCGCCGGTGCTGCGGGTGAGTAAGAAGAGCTTTGGTATGGGGCGGCGGATGCCGATTGTGGCTAAGTATTTGAATTAACGACCAGTGTTATCAGCTAAAAAACTTCACAACCTGTTAGTTGGCATATCAGTAGGCGATGCCTTCGGAGCCGGAGTAGAGTTCCAGGACCGCGACTGGATACGGGACAATGTGGATTTTACTCGTTTCGTGAACGTGCGCTACAACATCCAAATTTCCAACGATCGTAAAACACTCTTTACCGAAAACTACCACGCTTGGGATTATACCGACGACACGGAAATGACCATCGGGCTAGTTAAGGCATTACTGGCTGATGAACCATTTACCGAAACCTTGCTGGTAAAAACGTGGCGGGAAGAATACGAGGAAGGAGTTACCGCCAAAGGTTACGGCCGCAACGGACACGGTTCAATGGGTTGGTATTATCGGGGGGAAAAATCCATCGAAGAGATCAGAGACTTTCAACGTAACCGACAAAACCCTGGAAATGCGCCTGCGATGCGGTCCGTTCCACTTGGTTTACTACCCGCCCATTTGATTAATGAATACGCCGCCATCAATGCACGGGCTACGCATCCGAATGAGGTCGCGGTCATAAGTAGTCAGCTCGTAGCCCATGCTGCTAATTATTTGCTCCTTCAGCGGGGGAACCCATTGAATCTGGTCGCTTATTGCCAAGACAAGGTTGCTTCTATTACCACCGGTATCATGGCAGGGGTAGCGGGCTTAAAAAGCCTACCAGGCTTTATGCGCTCCGATGTGGAAAATATTAAAGGCTTGGAAACACTGGTCGAGAAGTTGAAATTGAGTATAAACAGTTAATCAAGCAATGGCAAGTACTTGTTTTTTATACTAAAATATTAGTAATTATGCGAATTTTTAGCTATTTTTACTAAAATGCGAGCACTTATGAACAAGTACAGTGTCTTAAAACAACCCGCCGATGTGATGCGCGAATTGGCTGAGAAATCTGCGGCTTTGCGGAAGCAGAAAGGCTATTCCCAGGCTGATCTTGCCCGTCGGTCCGAGGTTTCCCTTGGTAGTTTGCGCCGTTTCGAGCAGACCGGGCAGATTTCCCTTGAGAACCTGTTGCTAATCACCCAACTACTGGATCGGCTGACTGATTTCGATAAGGTGTTGAAACCTATTGAAGATTTGGCGGAGATTGAGAAGTTGTTTAGTGACCGACCTAAGAAATAAATGGAACGCATTCTCATCAAGATCAGGTTTACAGGAGCCCCCATTGAGGTGGGGGAGATCGTCTTGCGCGAACGGAAGGCTTTCTTCAAGTACAAGGATGATTTTCTTGCGCAAAAGCTATCCTTATCGCCCTTTCATCTTCAACAAACGGTGAACATTCAACGGCCTGAAACGGACATCTTTGATGGCCTATTCGGTGTCTTTTCCGATTCATTGCCAGATGGTTGGGGACGGCTCGTCATGGACCGGGCACTTACCGACAAGGGAACAAGTTTGGCAAACATCAACGTGCTTGATCGCCTGGCACTCGTAGGAGAAAGTGGACCAGGTGCGTTAAGTTACCATCCGGTACGAAATGACGTAGCTGGCGAAACGAACAATATTGATCTGGACGCAATCGTACTGGAAGCCAACCGCGTTCTGGCGGGAGAAAGCTCTGATGTTGTTGAAGAACTGGTTCGTTTGGGCGGTTCTTCCGGCGGTGCGCGGCCAAAGATTGTTGCTGGCTACAACCCCATTACGGATCAGTTGATAACCGGCACAAATTCCTTCCCCGAGGGCTACGAACATTGGATCATAAAATTCCCTGCAACACTGGACCCTAAAGACATCGCAAGCACCGAACTGACGTACCACAAAATGGCCTTGGCTGCTGGGCTCGACATGCACACTAGCCGTCTGTTCACCGGGAAGTCTGGCCGGACCTACTTTGGCACAAAACGATTTGACCGACAAGGAAACGACCGCTTGCATTTACATTCCGCTGCCGGACTGATGCACGATAATTTTCGCCTTACCAATATGGATTATGGCCACGTAATGGATGCTGCCTTCCGGCTAGAAAAAGACAGAGCGGCCTATGAAAAAGTACTTCGCCTGGCAGCTTTCAACGTCTTTGCCCACAACCGGGATGACCACAGTAAGAACATTTCCTTTTTGATGGATGCCTCGGGCAATTGGCGGTTGGCACCAGCTTACGACCTCACTTTTTCCCAGTCATCCCATGGCTATCACAGCATGACGGTGGGGGGAGAGAGCAAAAATCCCGGCCGAACGGAACTTCTTGGCCTAGCGAAGAGCTTTGCCATCAAGAAACCGGAACGAATTATTGACGAAGTCCGGGAAGTAATAAATCGCTGGCCCGAATTTGCTAAATCCTCGTCTGTTCCACAAGATTCCATTTTGCGTATCAATCGAGACCTCAATCCTTAGGCTAATCCCCCTTTCAACCCTGACTTATGAACACCATCACCACCGGCCTCCTAGGCCTATCCGTCGCCGACGCCATCGGCGTCCCAGTTGAATTTCAAACCCGATCAGAACTAAATAAAAATCCGGTAACCGACATCCGGGGTTACGGCACGTATATGCAGCCGCCTGGTTATTTCTCTGATGACAGCTCACTGGCCTTTGGCCTAGCGGAGAGCTTGGCTACCGGAGAGTTTAACCTCGAAGACCAAACCCAAAGACTGATCAATTATAAACACCTCGGTTATTGGACGCCCAACAATGAAGTCTTTGATATCGGGATGACGACCAGTAATTCGATTGAACGGCTGGTGTTAATGATCCGGGAAAACAAGACCGAAGAACTGGGGACCTTAAATCAGCTCGCAAAGGAATCCGACAACGGTAACGGCGCCCTAATGCGCATCTTCCCCCTCTACGCCTACCTCCGCAATAAGCCTGTGGCAGAGTGGATAGCGCCAATCTGGCAACACTCCGCGCTGACCCACGGCCACATCCGATCGGCTTGCTGCTGCTTTCTGTATCTGCGCTTTTGCGCCCACCTAATCGCTAAGGAAGAAAAGAAGGCGGCACTGGACCTGGCCCGCCGCGAACTGCTCGATTTTTTGATGGTCGCCGACCTCCCCATCGAAGAGTTGGACGCCCTGGCAACACTTATTCAGGCCGACTTTGCCAATCTGCCGCGGACGCAGGTGCAAGGAACTGGTTATGTGGTGCAATGCTTAGAGGCCGCGTTGTGGTCCATCTTCAACGCCGAGGACTACCGGCAAACCGTGCTCAATGCCGTCAACCTCGGACAGGACACGGATACAACCGCCTGCGTTGCAGGCGCACCAGCCGCCCTGCTCTACGGCGCAGATGACATCCCCAAAAATTGGCTTGAGGCACTTGCTAAAAGGGAGGAGATTATTGACTTGGGGGAGCGGTTGGAAGCTACTATTTTTTAAGCTGTAGCTAACCCTAATAATGTGAGCACGTTGTACGGACACCTTATGACCAATCAGTCTCCAAGTCAGCTACCGCAGGAGGTAGGAGCTACAGGGTCAATAAAATTGGCGCTTATACTGAGCAAAGCCGACAACTAGCGGCTTTTTTGGTCACCGAGTTCAGAAGAGTTTGCACAGAGTTCAGGGTGATTTTGCTGCCGCAAGCACACTCGCTTTGTTCGATTCGAACGCGCCTACAAGGCGCTCTAACCAACGCGGCGCGTACAACGCGCTCACGCCAAATGCTACGCAAAGTATCCTTGCCTTTCAACCTCCTTTGCACACGTTCGGCTTCGGACTCCACTGAGCGCAGCCGAACGTGCTCAGTGACCGCCTGCGGCCGCGGCGAGTTAGTCTAGTGGTTGTGTCTCAAAAGAGTCAAGGAATCCGCTTCGCACATTGGAATAGCTCCGCTCAACTCTGTTAAAACCTTCGGCCAGCTTGTAGATGCGCTGCGCGCTTGTAGTGCTACCGCACGGCTCCGTGAGGACTAGTTGGTCGTGTGCGGTAGCACTACAAGCGACCGTCTACAAGGCAGAAGGCCGTCTACGAGGAAGCGAAGCGACCGTCTACAAGGCAGAAGGCCGTCTACGAGCTGGCGGAAGGCCTTTATATATTAAGCCAATACGTCGCCTTCGCCACAATCGACCGGTTCCTCGTGGTCCACCCAATCGTGTCGTAATTGTCGGTATATACCAGGAAGAAATCGGACACCGGCGCAAAGCGCCACTGCAGTCGGGCATTGAGGTTAAAGTTGTCAAGCTGCTCGTTGTACTGCAGAAACGTCGTCAAGAAAACCGACTTGCTGAACGTTAGGTCAATCCGAGGGCCAATCAGGAACAAGGCCTTGCTGGCGTATGGTTCCGGCAGGTCAATAAACTGGTAATTGAACCTAAGGTTGATGGCACCGAAGGGCTGGTAACGGTATGTGATGCTTCCGCTTGTGCCGTAGGTGCTGCCGTTGTAAAACTCGCCAACTTCCGGTCGAAGGGAGAAGCTAAGTTTCTTGCGCCGGTCGGAAGAAATTTCGGCACCAAAGCGGGCATAGTTGTATTCTCCTTCCGGAAGGGGTGTTGCATCGGAACGGCTCGGATCAAACGGTTCGAAGAGTTCCACTTTGGTCGTCCGGGCGTAGAAGCCGAAGCGGCTTGTATTGGCATATTGCCATTCGTAGAAAAGGCGCGCACCGTAATCGGCAAGGCCGTCGCCGGGTTTGAAGAATGACCGGGTACGCAGGCCTGGGCCTTTTTGAACGACCTTAGGATTGGCCGGGTAATCGATCCTGCGAATGCCGATGAAAGGACTGAAAATATCGCGACGGGGAACGAAACCTACTTCGGCGTTGTATTCATCGCCAACGTAGAGGTGGCTGTATTCTAGGTTCCAGTTCCGTTCCCGGTATTCTAGTTCGAAGCCATGGCTATAGTCGTTTCCATCTTCCCGATCAGAAAAGCTCCGGTGGAGGAAGACCTTGCCGTTCCACTTGTTGTTCTTGGTGGCCAGGTTGTAGTCAAACCCCAGCACCCGGTTGAATTCACTGTTGGTCTCCGTGCTGTCGGAGAAATTTGTAAAGTTTTGCCTGTTGACGGCGATGATGCCGGCAGCGGAGCGTTCTCCTACCCTCCGTTGCAGCGCAGTTACCGTGTAGTTATAACTCGGTAAACCTTGGTCTCTTTCGGCGGCGGCCTGCATGTTCAACAGACCGATTCTCCAGTCGTCCCCAATTTTACCACTAAGGCGAGCGCCGGCATAGATTTGGTTTTGGATAGCCTCGCCCGTGGCAGTATCCTGTGCGATGCCAATTCGGCGGCTAAAGAAAGGGTTAGCGCGCTCTGTTCCGAAGGAACTGAAAAGGTCAGCATTTTCCAGAAAGAACTGTCTCCGTTCTGGGAAGAAAATCTCAAAACGGCTGGTGTTGATTACTTGCTGGTCTACTTCCACCTGGCTAAAATCAGGATTAACCGTTAGGTCAAGGTTAAGGCCAGAGCCAATGCCAATCTTAGCATCTCCGCCAATACCGGAGTTCCAAACCGGGTCCGTCCCTTCTTCATAATCTTTGCTTACGCCACCGCCAACATACGGGATGAAGGTTAGGTTACCACCCTGCGCCTGCGGCGCACCACCCTGAAAATCAATGGTGCCCATATAAGCCAGACTCATGATAATCTGGTTCTGCGGAATCCGGTGCCAGGTAGACCGGGTGTTCGACTGGGTATCGAAGCGGTAGGAATTAAAATACCACTGTGGGTCTCCGTCGGGGAAACGTAGGCTAGTTAAAGGGATTATCATTTCCACCGACCAGTAATTCTCACCGATGTAGCTCTCGCCTTTCCACTTGTTGTCCCATTCTTCACGGAAGTCATCACCGCTTTCGCCGCCGTTGTAGATCAGGGCCTCACGGGTAACGCCAAGAGGGTTCATGCCGAAGACGATGGCATTGGTTTTGTCCTTGTAGGGGTTAAAGATGAGGGTGAGGTTGTCGTTGCCGCCAGCCCGGTAATCGCGCCGAAGACTGGGAATCACAAAGTCTTTACCCCGAACGTAGCACTTGGCCGCCACGTATAAGTTCTTATCGTCAAAGCCAAAGAAAATTTCCGTCTGGTCTTCCACCAGCGTTGTGTCCGAAGGGAAGGTTTCCCAAAACCCTGTAGCCGGTTTACTCTTCGTCCATTCTGATTCGTCAAGCCGCCCATCCAATGTAATGCCTTTCTCAAACCGTACGGCCGTAGAGTGAGGAGCAACGTCGGCCGTCTTCATATCAAATTGGGCAAAAAGCCCTAAAGGAAAGAGTAGGATAAACAGTAAGAAAATTTTCACGTGGCTAAATCTTGATTGGGCGGAATAGAAGCTCGCCTGAACTAAATACAAAACTAGAGATCAAGTTGTGAGCACCTGTAAAGTTCCACAAAATTTCGGTCACTTGTGTACCCCATGGTCCACAAAGAAGAAGCGCCACTCTCCTTTCGGAAAATGGCGCAAACTTTAAATACTTGTTCGTGGGATTATCAAGGGAATTACTTTAAACCAAGATACAAAGATTAACCTAAAAAGTGTGTCGTTCAAAGAGTTATGCAGTGATTTTTTTTTGAAGTAGGTGACCAGTTTATTCCTGGCCATTTAAACATCAAATACACCCTTCTGACGCTGCCGTCAGAAAAAGTCACATCAGGTAATCCGTTTTATTGGTTTTTAAGCTTTCCTTAAGACTTGTGGTAAAGTTTCCCAAAAGCGGCTTCACCATTAAGCCGTACACCTTACTACCGCTTTACATTTGAGAATCCCGGCCACCGCCGCAATTTTCGTTCGCCATTCCTTTACCGGTATATCGCGAGTCTGCCCCGAGAATAGTGGTGGGGCCGGGATGTTTAAAATCCAACCTCTAATCTCCAGCCTCTTCCTTCGGTGCCGAAGCATAGAAGTAATGCAATGCTCCAAGGAACACCACGTTGATTACGCCGTACATCATGCTGGTTTTGAAAGCTTCTCCGGTAGGGACCTCACTCCAGAACAACGTATAAATGACGTAGTAAAGTGGAACCAGTACCGCAAAAAGGATCAGGCAATAGCGCAGGGTTCGTTTAAGTCGGGACATTTGCATAGGGCTAAGATAGGTCAAGCTTTAAGAAATTTGCGCAGGCTGTGTATCTGTGGTTGGCTACCAACGGTGATGAAACTTTCGCCTTCTGCCAACTTTGCCCCAGGGCCCGGATTAACGACATACTTTCCGTTGGCCAGCCGGTGGCCAATCACATTCACCCCTCCATTTTTACGAAAGTTAATTTCCTGAATGCTCTTATCCTGTAGCGGAACCGGAAGCTGATCAAACCGAATCTCTTCGAAGCCAATATCCGATGCCAGTTCATTGGTAACGTAGCTAAAGAATTCGACAGCGCCCGGCTTACTGATCAGGGTAGCCATGTAGAACCCACCAATCTGCTCGGGCATAATGACGTGGCTTGCGCCGGCCTTTATCATCTTTTGCCGGCTGCGCGCCTGGTGGGCGCGGCTAACGATCTGAAGCTTGGGGTTCAGGTCCTTGGCAGACAAAACAATAAACAGGTTGTCGGAGTCATCACTGAGGGCGGTGATGAGGCTGCCTGCGCGGGAAATGCCCGCAGCTTCCAGCGACTCATCTTCGGTAGCATCGCCCACAACGAAGGGGATATCAACCTCCTCAAACTCTGTCCCGCTCAACTTCGATTCTTTTTCCTCCACTACCACAAAGTCCTGCTCGTGCAACAACAGGTGACGGGCAATTTCTTTACCGTAACGGCCAAAGCCACAAAGAATGGTGTGGCCCGTCAAGGCATCAACTTTTGCCTGCATCCGATTCTTTTCCATCTGTTCAAATAATTTACCATCAATCACGTAGTAAGAAAAAGCAGCCAGCGCGTAGGCAACTACACCGATGTTGACGATCATGAATAAGGACATGAATATCCGACCGGAACGGCTGAGTGGCGCCACCTCCCCAAAGCCGACGGTCGTGATAGTGATAACCGCCATGTAAAAAGCATCCACCAGCGAATATCCTTCAATTAGGATAAGGCCGATGGTGCCAACAACCGTCATTCCCACCGTAAGCCATAAGGCTATCCGTAGGTCGAGGACTGAAGTACGAAGGCCCAGGCGGGCGAAGATGGAGGAGAATAGGCGCATTGAGTACGAAGGTAGGCAAACGGCTAATGGGTCTACCAATTGGTTTTTTCAAACATGTTACCGACTATTCACCATCTGAACCGTTAGGGAGTAGGACCTTTACCGGGCCACCTCTTTTCACTGCATCTACCTTTTCAAATGGATTCTATTTCTCAAATCGTTCTCGGAGCCGCCGTTGGTGAAGCCATTCTTGGTCGTAAAGTTGGTAACCGGGCCATGCTCTGGGGTGGCATTTGTGGAACGATTCCCGACCTGGATGTGTTTGCCAACGCCGTAAGTGACCCCATGAGCTCATTGGCTTACCACCGCGCGTTCACCCACAGCTTGGCCTTTGCGGTGCTGATGGCACCGGCCGTCGGGCTGGCCATGCACCGTATGTATGGCGGCAAGGATGGGCCAATAAAGAATGCCTGGGTCTGGCCAGCTTTACTGCTGGGATTCTTTGTCGTGATGCTGGTGGGCAGTTACCTGATGCCGATTGAGGTGTACAACATTCCACAGATTGTGGGGGCGATCACCCTCGTGGTTGCCATCATTTTCGGCGTTATAGGTTTACTCCGGTGGCTACGGAAATTCCCGACTAAAATCGATAATGCTGGCTGGAAAGGCTGGACATTATTGGCCTTCGGGGCCATCGTCACCCATCCCCTACTCGACTGTTTTACGGCTTATGGGACCCAATTTTTTCAGCCTTTTGCAAAGAGCCGGGTGGCCTGGAACACCATTTCGGTGGCCGATCCAATCTACACCATCCCCTTCCTACTTCTGCTCGTTTGGGCGCGGACGCGGGTGCAAGGAAGTGACATAAGAGCAAAGCTGAATAAAGCCGGCCTCATCCTGTCTTGC
>JBLIGS010000109.1:0-9421 GCA_047637095.1 Neolewinella sp.
TACTAGCGGTCTTGTAATTTCCGTCGGCGAGCATTTCTTCGATAGCGGAAACCTGGTCAGCGTAAGAGCTGCCTTGTGCTAAAAGACCGGTATTGAGCCCAGTCAGTAAAAGACAGATTATGAATAAGGAACGGTACATGGTGGTAATATACCGCAAGAAAGAAGTAAGTAAGTAGTCGGTAAGTGAAAAGGCATTAGGCGGTAGGCACCAGTAGCGGTTTGGGGAAACCTGATGCCTATCGCCTGATGCCTGATACTTCTTTGCATACTAAGATGTCACCCGGTGCTTCTTAGAGACCATTACATCTCGGAAGCCTTCATCACGAACGATGTCTTCCCCTGCATCTTGCTCAGGATGGTAGTCTTTAGGGACAAAGGCCTCCTCTGGAGTGTAAGGATTAGATAGCTCCTCGAAGCCTTGCGACCGTTGGGCCAAAAGGCTGTTATTGTCGGAGACAACGTTGCTTAGCACGAAGGTTCCGGCGACTAGTAATACGAGTGCGGCAATCATCCAGGGGCGGATGCTGAGGATATTGCCGCCGCTAGCGCGGCGGTCCAGCCGGCGCTCGATGCGGTTCCAGCTACGGCTGGAGGGCGTTCGCCGCAGGCCGGAGGCCTGCCGGCGAAACTCCCGCTCGAAGGGATCAAATTCTGCCATGATTAAAGATGGTTTTATTAGTCGGTTAGACTGTTTGTCGGTTAGTTCTTTAAAGGAGTATTACGAGTTGGCCGTATACCCCAATCTTTCAAGCTGTTGGCGCATCCGTTTTTTAGCTAGGATGAGCTGTGATTTACTGGTATTGATGCTGATCTCCAGCATCTCCGCAATTTCCCGGTGCTTATAGCCCTCTACAACGTAGAGGTTAAAAACGGTCCGGTAGCCAACGGGCATTGTCTCCAGCAACTTCATAATGTCGGCTTCTGCAAGACGGTCTGTTGCTACTGCTGGCACGGAAAAGGTGGATGGGTTAACGTCGTCCAATTCCGAAGCCTGCTTCAGTGCGTGTTTCTTGCGCAGAATCATCAGTGCTTCGTTGACGACGATTCGGCGGATCCACCCCTCAAAACTGCCGTCTTCTTTGAAGGAAGAGATCTTGTCGAAGACCTTAAAGAAGGCAGTAACCAGCACATCCTCGGCATCCGCATCACGGCTGGTGTAGCGTCGGGCAACGGCTAACATCACGGGGCTGTAGCGCTCGTAGACCGCGCGCTGCGCGCGGCGTTCATTAGCCTTACATCCAGTGATCAATTGTTGCTCCGTCATAGTATTGCGGGGTTGCATTAGTGGCAAGTTACGGGGGAAAGATGCAGGGGAGCGGAAGAAGGGTGGGTTGCTAATTAATAATAAGCAAAGTCTTTCATGATCCGCAGAGAAGGAGAAAAGGGAGAGGACGAGGGAGGCTAACGCGGATGATATGTGATATGCGATTTCGACATCAACGCTCCAACTGGAACCCAAACACCTCCCCAAAGTGTCTCAACACTACCTCCTTCACCTCCTCCAGCTCAATCGGCCGGCCAACCTCAACGCTTAGGCTGGTAACGGCGCGGTCATCCTCGTCGATACCGCAAGGAACGATGTTGTTAAAGTGGGTCAGGTTGGGCCGGATATTGAAAGCGAAGCCGTGGAGGGTCGTCCAGCGACTAAGGTGGACGCCAATGGCGCAAATCTTGCGCTGGGGCTTCCGGCGAGAAGCATCGCTGGGTAACCAGACACCGGTGTAGCCTTCGTCCCGTTCAGCATGGACGCCAAAGTCTGCACAGGTACGGATAACGACCTCTTCGAGGAAACGGACATATTTGTGTACATCCGTAAAGAATTCCTCCAGATCAAAAATGGGATAAGCCACCAACTGGCCGGGGCCGTGGTAGGTAATATCGCCACCCCGGTTGATCTTGTGAAAGGTAAAACCTTGTGCTGCTAGCTCTTCTTCGCTAAGCAGCAGATGGTCAACGGAGCCAGATTTCCCAAGGGTATAAACCGGAGGATGTTCCACAAAAAGAAGGTGGTGAAACTGTTGCTCAGGCTCCTCCCCTGCTTTAATCCGGTCACGGTTTTCTCGTTTGCGGGCCACGGTTGCGGCATGCAATTCAGTTTGAAGGTCCCAGGCAGCTTTGTAGTCAAAGCGGCCGAGATCTTGAAAACGGACAAGGGGGGACTGTGGATTGGACATACCTACACGCGGTTATTTTCGTCGGGGAAGGCAACTTTCGGTTCAAAAGTCAGGGCTTCCTCCTCCGTCATATAGCCGTAGGCAATGATGATGACGAGGTCCCCTGGTTGACAGCGGCGCGCGGCGGCGCCGTTCAGGCAAATGATGCCCGATCCTTCCTCACCACGGATGGTGTAAGTCTCGATGCGTTCGCCGTTATTATTATTCACGATCTGTACTTTCTCTCCCTCAATGATGCCAGCGGCATCAAGCAGAATACCATCAATAGTAATGGAACCAACGTAGTTTAAGTTGGCCTCCGTTACCGTTACACGGTGAATTTTTCCTTTAAACCTTTGAATCAACATGATCCTGTAGTTATGGGATGCAGTAAATAGTTAGCCTGACAACTATCAGACGGCTATCAGACGGCTAAGCGCCGCCAAAGGAACGGATGAAGCTGTTAAGAGTTTCGTTCACAGCCAAAAGGAAAAGCACGTTTGGGACGCCGTAAATTGTTTAACCAGCGCCTCTAAAGGCTAACTACATGGTTATCAATAAGCCGTACTGGCCCGCAGCGAACAGCCGTTGCAATAACAATTTCTCGGGCCACCGTTCCTGGGACGTAGGACTGCAAGGTATCGCCGTCACAAACCTCCATATATTCCGGATGAAGGAGGGGGTTGGAAGAAAGGGCCGAGATGGCCAATTCTTCCAGGGCGCGCGGGCTCCAGCCAGCGCGCAGCCCGGCAACGACGGCCTTGAGGTGGAGGTTGATCGTTCCGGCAGCAAGGCGGTCTTCATGGCTGAGGCGGCGGTTGCGGCTGCTCATGGCGAGGCCATCTGTTTCGCGAACGGTGGGCACGACCAGCAGGGTAAAATCGGTGCCCATTTGCCGAATCATGGACCGGACAACGGCTGCCTGCTGGTAATCTTTTTGTCCCATCACCAATGTATTGGGCTGCACAATCTCCAGCAACCGGCTAACCACTTGGGCGACACCGTCAAAATGCCCAGGTCGGCTGGTCCCTTCCATACGAGAAGTCAGGCTACCAAAATCTAGAGCGGCCGTAGGGTTATGTCCAGCGCCATGCGGATAAACGTCCGCGACAGAGGGTAAATATAGGTAATGGCAGCCGTGGTTCCCCAACATTTCGGCATCGGCTTCCGGCATCCTCGGGTAACCATCCAAATCGCTGGATTCGTTAAATTGGGTGGGGTTGACGAAAATACTTGCTACTACAATGTCGTGGTTTTCGCCTGCGGCTTCAATGAGGACCATGTGGCCGTTGTGAAGGGCGCCCATCGTAGGGACAAAGGCTACAGTTCCGCTGATCCCATCGAGAATGTCGCGGAGTTCTTTAGCCGTAGAAATGGTTTTCATGCATGATTTTTTTGGCGCGGACGCGGGTGCAAAATAGGTTAAAAAAGCAAGGTGTGAGTGATTGAGTTGGTGGATCACTGAGTGGCTACCACATGAGACGGGAGCACATTCACCGGGTTAATGAGTTGGTGGGTCACTGAGTGACTCAGCAACTCACTCCTTGCGGTAGCCACCTGCCAACTCACTTACTCAGCGACTCAATCACTGAGCCCCTAACTTTTCCAAGCGGGCGCCAATATAGTCCGTGTGCATAATATTTCGTAAATTTGCACCCGGCTACGGCCAGAGGTCCGAAATATTATCGTATTTCGGAACCCGAAAAACCTGAATTGATACCGCCAAGATATGAGTAAGAAAAAGGTGCTAATTGTCACCCAGGAGATGGAGCCATATACCATCGCTAAAGATATTTCTACTACGGTGCGGGCCTTGGCTCCTCACCTTCAGAAGAGCAAAATGGAAATCCGCGTTCTGATGCCCCGCTACGGCACCATCAACGAACGCCGCCATCGTCTTCACGAAGTTGTACGCCTATCAGGTATGAACATCATCGTTGACGACAATGACTTCCCACTGATCATCAAAGTTGCCTCCTTGGCCGAGAAGAACGTGCGCATGCAGGTTTACTTCCTCGACAATGAGGATTTCTTCAAGCGCAAATTCATCCACCACGACAAGGATGGTAAGCCTTTTGATGACAACGCAGACCGTACGGCCTTCTTCTGTAAGGGCGTGATCGAAACTGTTAAGAAATTCGGTTGGCCGCCAGACATCATCCACTGCCACGGCTGGATGACTAGCCTCATCCCGTTCTACCTTCGTACGGCCTACAGCACAGAACCACTCTTCACCGACAGCAAGATTGTCTACAGCCTCTACCAAGACGGTGCTGAAGACGTAATCGACCCTGAATTCGCCATGAAGGCCAGCATCAACGCCCTTTCCGAAGAGGACCTTGCTCCTTTCATGAACAACGGTAAGCCTGACCTTCATGCTGGTGCCATCAAATTCAGCGATGCTGTAATTAAGGGTACTGCTGAAATCAGTGAGCACAATGCTGCCCTGCTTTCCAATGCTGAAATTCCCGTACTCGATGTACAGGGAGAAGAAGCACCGGCTGCCAGTGTAGAATTCTACCACAGTTTACTGGAAGAGGAAGAAGAGGTAGCCAAATAAACAGCGTTCCTCAACCAACCCTTCCGGACGTTTTTAACGTCTTTACCCAACAAGTCCTCTTCCCTTCGGGAGGAGGACTTGTTTTTAATTCATTCAGTAGCCTGGATTTACGGACTATTGAATAATTCTCCCCGATCGAATGAAACGAATTCTCTTTTTTACGCTCTGCGCACTCTTCCTCGCCTTCACCTCTTGTACCGAACCCATTACTGTGGGTTCTGACCTGCTAGCGGGCGAACAGGCTGATCTTGGTCAGGTTTCGGACCTTCCTTTTACCACAACCGTTGTCCGCGAAGACAGTATCCTCAGCTTCGACGCTTCGGCCAATGCAGGCCTCGCGTCCTTCACCTTTGGCCAGGTTACCAACGATGTCTTTGGCCAGCTCAAGCACGGTGCATACATCATCCCGTCGCTTCCTCGCAACTCGGCTACAGGTTTGGTAAACCAGCCTCTTTTTGCCGGCAACGACCTTGTCAATGTTGATTCCGTCGTCCTGTTTTTACCTATCGACACCTCTGCCGGCTTATACGGTAACGGCCAAACCTTCCCCATACGGATGGGCCAGTTGGTCGACCCCGTTGACCAAAACCTGGACTACTCCTCTAACCTTGACCTCTTTGCCGATTTCAACGATTTGAACCGTGACCAGGCTTTCACCGCCAATTTCAACGCGACCCTACTCTACGACACCATTATCTCCAGCGGAGATTCTGTCCTATTCCCCCACATCCGCGTTGCCTTTGACGACCAGTTCTTGGACCGACTCAACATGGCTGACGCAGGGATTTTCGAAAACGATACGACCTTCTGGCAGTTTCTCGCTGGCATGTATCTGGAACCGACGGATGAAAGTGGCAGCCTCATTACCCTTCAACCACAGCCAAACAACGGTGGCCAGTCTGCATTTGCCGGCATCTTCTACTTTTACACGGACACCATCGACATGGAGCCGACCTTCTACCGTACACCACTCTCCCTGTGGCTTCCAAGTTACGAGCAGGACTACACGGGTACCGCCTTTGGCGACCTCGATGCCCCAGGAGAAGATAACGAGACCTTTGCCGTCGCTGGCCAGGCGGGCTTTATGACCGCCATCACGTTCACTGACCTTAGCGCTCTGCAGAATGTTGTCATCAACGAAGCTCAATTCACCTTCTACCGCGAAGACGTAGAAGGCCTGGATTACCTCGAGTTCCCTTCTCCTAACTTCATTGCCATGTATTACAGGAATGATGATGGGCTGTTGCTTCCGATAGAAGACCGCCAACGATTGGGCAACCCCAACTCAAATGCAGCCATCCTTCAATTTCTTGGCGGCAACCCGCTTGAAGATGACGATGGCAATACCTTCTATGCGCCCCGCCTCTCCGTACACATGCAGCGCATAGTTGACGGAGAGCTTCCCCCAACTATTTACCTCCGGGTAATCCCCGTTGACCGGGACCCTTCCAGAATGGCCCTTGCCGGGCCACAGGCCGCTGTACGGCCAGCCAGTGTTCTGGTAACGTTTACACGGCTGGACTAACAGCTTGTACAGAAGGACTTTTGTTGGCCCCGATAGCAGGAGTTTAATCTGCTCCGGGGCCAACTTAATTTTAAAATCGCCTAACCCGCTTTCAAAAAAGCAGGTCCTAATTTTAGCGTAGCAAACTATGCTGTTATAACCAGCGTTAAGTACCGGAACCCACCTAAAAACTACTCATCCGTAAGGAGAACACTCTCAAGACATTAATATGTGTGGAATTGTAGGTTACATCGGCCATAGACAAGCCGATGAACTCATCATCAAAGGATTGGAACGCCTCGAATATAGAGGGTACGACAGTTCCGGAATTGCAGTAATTAACGACAAACTCTGTGTTTACAAAAAGCAGGGAAAAGTCAAAGGTTTGCGCAAGCTTATCAAAGGACAAGATACCAGTGGTAGGCTTGGCATTGGGCATACTCGTTGGGCTACTCACGGGGAGCCTAATGATGAAAATGCCCATCCCCACACCGGAGGTAGTGGCCGTTTAGCCCTGGTTCATAATGGCATCATTGAGAACTACGCGGTTCTTAAAAACGCTCTAATTAAAGAAGGCCACACCTTCACCAGTGATACCGATACAGAAGTTCTGGTCCACCTCATCGAAGAGATTCAGAAAGAAGGAAACCTGAACCTCGCCGAAGCTGTCCGCCTGGCGCTGAACCGGGTAGAGGGGGCCTACGCCATCGCCGTTATTGATCGGGAAGATCCGGATTTACTGGTGGGCGCTCGTAAGGCGAGCCCACTGGTTGTCGGCATTGGTGATGGAGAATTCTTCATCGGCTCTGATGCTTCGCCTTTCCTTGACAGTACCAAGCGGGTAGTTTACCTCGAAGACAACCAAATTGCCAGTATCAGCCTAAAAAAGGGCTTGCAACTTCGCAATACTGCCAACGAAGAACAACCTCCCTTCATCGAGACCCTAGACCTTAAGATTGAGGCCCTGGAGAAGGAAGGCTATGACCACTTCATGCTCAAGGAAATCTATGAGCAGCCCAAGACTATTTTGGACGCCATGCGTGGCCGAATCAGTAGTAAGGACAGCCGGGTAACCCTGCGGGGAGTGGAAGAATATGCTAACCGTTTTGTCCGGGCGGACCGGATCATTATTGTTGCCTGTGGCACCAGCTACCACTCAGGCCTTATTGGGGAGTACCTTATTGAGGATTTGGCCCGGATCAATGTTGAAGTGGAATACGCCAGCGAATTCCGCTACCGCAATCCAATCCTGACGGAACGAGACATCGTTATCGCCATCAGCCAAAGTGGAGAGACGGCAGATACTATGGCCGCCCTAACCATGGCAAAAGCCAAAGGAGCACTGACCTACGGCATCGTCAACAGCGTAGGCAGTAGCATTGCGCGCCTTACGGACGCTGGTAGTTACATTCACTGTGGCCCAGAGATCGGTGTTGCCAGCACCAAGGCCTTCACCGGCCAGGTTACCGTGCTTACCCTGCTCGCCCTCAGCCTTGCCCAGAAACTGAGTACGATAAGCAATACCTACTTCCAGACGTTGGTCCGGGAGCTGGAGTTGATCCCCGAAAAAGTGGAGCAGACGCTGAAAGCGAACGAACACATCAAGTACATCGCCAAAGAAGTATGCGGCCACAACAATGCCCTTTACCTAGGCCGGGGATACAACTTCCCCGTTGCATTAGAAGGAGCGTTGAAGCTAAAAGAGATCAGCTATATCCATGCGGAGGGTTACCCCGCCGCTGAGATGAAACACGGCCCGATTGCCTTGATCGATGAAAATATGCCGGTCTTCGTTACCGCGACCAACCGGTCGGCTTACGAGAAGATCGTAAGCAACGTTCAAGAAGTCATTGCTCGAAAAGGGCGGGTCATCGCCGTTGTTAACGAAGGCGAGGAAACGATCAGTAAAATTGCTGATCACGTGATTAAGATTCCGGCGACGGAAGAACCTTTTTCTCCCTTGCTGTCGGTAATACCACTGCAGCTGCTGAGTTATCACATCGCCGTTGAGCTTAAAAGGGATGTGGATCAGCCGAGGAATTTGGCAAAATCTGTTACTGTTGAATAGGTTAATGTTTATTAAAGGTATCTAATAGTCAACCATTTGTCTATTAGATACCTTTAATAAACATAGCCTAACTTGCCCTGCCTTTTAAAAAACCTATCTTCGCACCTGCGTCCGCGGCCTCAACTGAGCCCGTCGAGGCACCCACAACCGCCTCCGCCCGGCAAGAAGCCCCCGGAAGCCCACTAAACAAACCATAGCCCTAATCATAGGGTTACCCAAGAACAGGTCTGGATATGCTGTCACACACAGCCCCAAATGACCACCGATAAGATTACTACCATGGAATGGGATATTGCCTATAACACGACCCGAGACGAACTGATTATCAGTGAATACGGACGCAGCGTCCAGGACCTGCTACGCAACGCCAACGGCGTTGAAGATGACAACGACCGCCAGGCCTACGTCGAGCGGGTCATTAAGCTGATGCTGCAAATGCAGCCAAGCATCAAAACACAGGAGAACTACCAAGAGCGCCTATGGCGCCACGCTTTCCTCATTGCCGGTGAACCACTGAACGTAACCATTCCTGAAGGCATCAGCGTGGAGGAAGAGGAAGAGGAGGTTGAGCGCCCCGATCCACTCCCCTACCCTAGCCAGGAAAAAGCACGGATGCGCCACTACGGCCAGAACGTACAGCTGCTGATTAAATCTGCCGTTGAGCTGGAAGATGGCCCAGAACGGGACCACGCGACCTACGTAGCAGCTTACTACATGAAAGTTGCCCTCGGCAGCTGGAACCAGGGCAAGTTCGTCAACGAAGAGATGGTGCGTAAAGACCTCTACGAGATGAGTGGTAAGGTATTGGTACTCGGCCCCGACATCAAGATCGGAGAACCCGGACCAAACCAACCTGAGCAGCACCCAACGGGACGCCGGAAGAAGAAAAAGAACAATAACAGCAAGAGCAGGACCAAGCCGCAGCCGCCGCAGTCTCAGCGTCAAACTAGTGGCGGTGGGAAGAGCCGGAGCCGGAAGAACCGGAGACGGTAGTATTGTGGCCTGGTAGTCTAGTGGGCCAGCCAGTAAGTTTCGTTGCCCAAAACTTGATCTTTTGCCCGCTGGCGTCACGAAAAATAACTTCCGTAGCTACGGCTATGCAAGTTATTTTTCGTTTAGCCAGCGACCAAAATGTC
>JBLIGS010000110.1:0-9325 GCA_047637095.1 Neolewinella sp.
GTGGAACCCCTCAATTGAAGACCAGGCCATTGCCCGGGCACACCGGATTGGCAGGACGGGCAACGTCTTTGCCCGCAAGTTCCTCACCAGGGACACGCTAGAAGAAAAGATCAACAAGCTCCAACAGCGAAAGAAACAGCTGGCGGAAGACATCATTGGTAAAAGCGGGGGCTTAGACTTTGATAAACGAGAATTGGAGTATTTGCTGGATTAATCTCCCGGGAGAGTAAATTTTCTGACCGTAAAAGCGCAGCATATTAGCTGTAAATATTAATGATCCAAGCAGAGTACGGGTTGAAACAATTTTTTTTCGTTTCTTTATGACGGACAACACATTAGAAGAGCGTGGAGCACAGTCATGAGAGACGTAAACACTAGTTTTTTTTGAGCTTCACCTCTTCATTGTATCATAAGTTAGCTATCTTGTTCCACATATAAACGGAACAACTATGCGACTTACCTTGCTTTTATTATTGGCGCTTTGCACCTGCGTCAGCGCCCAAACCCCGAGCGAAGCGATCACGCGAAACGCAAAGATGCCCTCCGACAAAAAAGCTATTGTTAGCTCCATCGAGAAACGGGAGGCTGAAATGATTAAGATGTCCGACAAGATTTGGGCATTTGCAGAAACTGCCTTCGAGGAAGGAGAAAGCTCAAAAGTCCTGTCCGATTACGCAGAAAAAGAAGGCTTCCGGGTAAGCCGGGGCGTTTCAGAAATGCCTACCGCCTTCATTGCTGAATACGGCAGCGGCAAACCCATCATTGGTATCCTTGGCGAATTCGATGCCCTTCCTGGCATCAGCCAAAAGGCGCAGCCAACTAAATCGCCCCTCAAGGAAGGCGCTGCCGGACATGGCTGTGGCCACAACCTCTTCGGAGTAGGCAGCCTCGGCGCTGCTGTAGCCATCAAGGACGCGATGGACCGCGGCGAAATCAGCGGTACCATCCGGTTTTATGGCACGCCAGCCGAAGAGAAGTACTTCGGCAAACTTTACCTCGCCCGGGATGGAAAGTTCGACGACCTGGATGTTTGTCTGGACTGGCACCCTTCGGCCCAAACCAGCGCCAACGTGCAAAGCTCTCTAGCCCTAGTGGATTTCATCGTTGAGTTCCGCGGCCAGGCCGCGCACGCATCCGCCGATCCCTGGAACGGCCGCTCCGCCTCCGACGCCATGGAACTCATGAGTGCCGGTATCAATGCCTACCGCGAACACGTAGAACCTACCGTCCGGATCCACACCCATATGCAACAGGCTGGCGACGTAGTGAACGTCGTTCCCGACTACGCCAAATACTGGGTCCGGGTCCGCAACAGCAAGCGCGAAGGCATGATTCCCGTCTGGAAACAAGTTGAAAAAATTGCCGAAGGCGCCGCCATGATGGCAAACGTTGACTATGAAATCACCCTTGTCTCCGGCCTCCATGAAGTGCTGGTCAACAGAACCGGTGGCCGCGTCCTTCAGGACAATATGGAACTGCTCGGTAACCTAACCTATACCCCTGAGGAAACGGCCTTCGCTTATGGCATTCAAGAGGCTACCGGCAAGGACAAAATTGGCATCGATGGTAGTGTCCAGCCTTTCCTCGACACCAGAGAACACCCAGGAGGTGGCAGTACCGACGTTGGCGATGTCAGCTGGCTCGTCCCCGAAATACGATTAGGTGTTACCACTGCGCCAGTAGGCACACCGTGGCACAGCTGGGCCGTTGTTGCCTGTGGCGGCATGAGCATTGGCCATAAAGGCATGAACTACGCCGCTAAAGCCCTGGCCCTGACGGCCTTCGACTTATACAAAAGCCCGGAAAAGGTTAAAGAGATCCAGGCCGAGTTTAAAGAACGGCGGGGAGACGGTGAGTACAAGGCTATTTTGCCGGAAGCGGGGCCTCCTATTCCCGGTAAGAAATAGTTGATGAGTCGCCGCCGCACGATAATGCTCGCTTCGTTCGCACGGTATGGTCGAAAAACTTGGTATTCTACGCGGTTGCTGCGTTAGCAAAGTCCTCCCTTAGCTACGGCTAGGCTCCGGCTTTGCTGCCTTGCCACCACGCAGACTACCGGCGTTCAAGGTCAGGTCGATGAGCGAAGCTCGCCACTAGCAAGCTCCGCGACTCAACATTAAATTTAGCGTAAGCATAACACCCTCTAACAATGAATTAAGTATTTCGCAGTTCCGTGGGTACTATCTTCGCGGCGAATTCGAAATAAATAAGCCTCTAAACACATCCCATGAAACAAGATATTTTAGTTCCACAAGTAAAAGATGTAATTGTAGCTGCTGTTCCCCGTGACGGTGACTTTAATGAAGAGCTCTGGGACATTCACGTAATCAACCTTCGGACGGAGCCGATGGACAACGTATTGATCACCAGTCAGGGCTATGGCATGGTTGATGGTCGGGACAAAACCACCACCGTTCTCAGGCATTTTCACCAACAGCTCGACGCTAAATCTGCGGTTGTCGTTGAACCCATTCAATGCGAACTCTTCGGCATCCAGAATGAATACTGGATCAGCTTCAACAGCGAAGGGAACATGCTGGATAAGCGCTTCATCTTTGAGCCAGGAGACATCAATCTCAACGCTATGGAAAACATTCCTGTTTTGAACAAGCAGGGAGTGATGGTTTCCTAATTAAGGTTCATCTTTGCATAAACTTATTGAAAGGAATCTCCTTGTTAAAGGGAGATTCCTTTCCTGTTTCACTGCTGAACCTGTTACTAGAATTATGACCAAACGCCCTACCCCAAAGAAGATTGCTGAAAGCCGGACCATCATGTCCGAACTCGTCATGCCCAATGACACCAACCCACAGAATAACCTGATGGGTGGCAATATGCTGCGGTGGATGGACATGGCCTGTGCCATCTGTGCGGGAAAGCACTGTGCTAAGCCAGTTGTCACAGCTTCAGTAGACAACGTTGCCTTCGGCTCTCCAATCCGGAATGGAGAAGTTGTCACCCTAGAGGCAACGGTTACCCGTGCCTTCAATACCAGTCTGGAGATTTATGTAGAGGCTACGGCTGCCACCATGCAGGGACTTAATCCACGGCGGACGCACCATGCCTACTTTACCTTTGTCGCCCTAGATAAGGAGAACGGCTCACCAGCGTCAGCTCCGGAAGTTATACCGTTGTCAGAGATTGAAGAGCAGCGTTTTGCCGGCGCGCTGCGGCGGCGCGAACTCCGCCTCGTCCTCGCCGGACGTATGAAGCCCGACGAAGCCAAAAACCTTAAAGAACTGTTTGACCGGTAATGAACCTCCCAAAGCTACACCTCAACACGGGTTGGAAAGCCCACTTGAAGCCGGTAGGCATACCAAACGGGAAGTCTGACTTAACGGAACAGGACAGTAAAGAATACACCGACTAAAGCATCCTAGCCAACTTCTCAACCACGGTATCGACCTCCTCATGGGTATTGTGATGGCTGAAGGAGAAGCGAATCGTGTGCCGCTTACTGTCTGGGTGAAGGTGACCGATAACGTGGCTACCGACGTCAATACCACTGGAGCAAGCGGAGCCGCCAGAGGCAGAAATGCCGTTCAGGTCCAGGTTCATCAGTAGTAAGTCTCCTTTGGAGGACTCTGGAAAGCTAACGCTCAGGACCTTGTAGTGGCCACCCTCTGGATGGCCATTAAAAGTCACTTGTGGATAGGTTGCCACCAGCTGTGCATGGAAGTAAGTCTTTAGGTCACGGATTTTGCTTTCCCGTTCCTCGCGTTCGTCGTTCGCTTTTGACAAAGCTTTTGCCAGGCCAACGATGCCGTAAATGTTTTCTGTTCCACCTCGCATGTTGCGCTCCTGCGCACCGCCGTCGAGGTAAGGCTTAATGATGTTATCGTTGCTAATGTAGACGAAGCCAATGCCCTTAGGGCCGTAGAATTTGTGGGCTGAACCAGCGAGAAAACTCACGGGAGTCTTGTCCAGGTCAATCGGGTAATACCCCATTGTTTGCACGGTATCACAATGAAACAATGCACCTGCGGCCGCGCACAAATCAGCTACTTCCTCAAACGGCAAAAGGTTACCGATCTCATTGTTGGCATGCATGAGACTAACCAGGGTCTTCTCTTCCCCTTCTGCCAGCAGGCGCTTTAGGTCTTCCAAATCAACGTGACCCAGTTCATCGATCTTTACCATCACGACTTTGGCTTTGCCACTGGCATCGATGCTCTCCAAGCTGTGTAACACACAGTGGTGCTCCAGCGGAGAGGAGATGATGCGGGTCACGCCAAGGTCCCGGACACTATTTTTCAAGGCCATGTTGTTGGCCTCCGTGCCTCCGGAAGTAAAGAAGATTTCACCAATGCTGCAGTTCAGAGAATTGGCGACCGTTTTACGGGCTTCCTCAATAAGCGCACGGGCATTGCGTCCTTCAGCATGAATGCTGGAAGGATTGCCATAGTGTTCGGACATGACTTCCGTCATGGAAGCCAGAACTTCAGGATCTATAGGTGTCGTTGCTGAATTATCGAGAAAAATGCGGCTCATTGAATTTGTTTTACCGGATGGAGTGCAAACGTAGTAACATTGGACTACCCAGAAAAGCCTTGGGGAAGATTTTGTGGGGACCAGTGAGGTAAATGGTGGGGACCAGTTTTATTAGTCAAGCAGTCTGTAAGTCAAACAGTTTTATAGCTGATAACGGTTGGCATTTCGCGGAGTCGCCTAAACGCTATCGACCAAATGTTATTCCGCAAGTTCAAGAACAATCGCGCAATGATCCGAGTGGACGTCCTCTTTGAGGTGCTCGACGGATTTAACCCGGTCGATCATCTCGGCGCTGAGGCTTTGGTAATCAATGCGCCAGCCTTTGTTGTTGTTCCGCGCATTGGCGCGGTAGCTCCACCAGCTGTAGGCTACCTTTTCAGGATGCAGGTGACGGAAGGTGTCTACTAGGCCACTTTCGGCGAACCATTTGTCCATCCAGTCGCGTTCCGGACGGAGGAAACCACTGGTTTGCTCGTTGCGCTTTGGGGAGTGGAGGTCGATTTCTTCGTGAGCAATGTTGTAGTCTCCAATAACGAGAATGTTAGGGCGGGTTTTCTTCAGTTCGATGATGTAGGCTAAGAAATCGTCGAGGAATTTGTACTTAAAATTTTGCCGTTCTTCGCCTTGTCCGCCGTTGGGGAAGTAGCAATTGAAGATGGTGAGGTCTCCGTGGTCGGTCCGGACAATGCGTCCTTCAATGTCGTATTCTTCTACACCGATTTCATTTTGCACGTAGTCGGGAGCGACCTTGCTCAGGGTCAGAACACCACTGTATCCTTTTTTGCGAGAGCAGCTGTGCCAGGCGTGGTGGATGAAGCCAGCGGCTTCGAAATCAGCCATATCAACCTGGACGGCCTCGGCTTTCGTCTCCTGCAGGCACAAAACGTCGAGGTTTTGGCTTCCGGCCCATTGAGCGAGGCCTTTCTTGGCGGCGGCGCGGATTCCGTTGACGTTGTAAGTGGCTATACGCATGGTAGTTGGTGAGTTGGTGAAGGAGTGGGTTGGATGTGGGCGCGGACGCGGGTGCAATGATAAGGAATCAGGCGGCAGGGTTGTGTCAAAAAGCAGTAAAGGGCAGGAGCCTGTGCCTTACGAAATGCAAACACGTTTACAAAAACGGCCCAGCGTCTCTTTTCCCCTCTCCCTCGATCCCTCTCCACCGGAGAGGGATGACCCTTCGAGCGTGATATTGGCCAAGAATTAGGCTTTTTTACGGGTAGCTTCCGTTTAGCCAGGGTTTCTTCGCTCAAGAATCGCAATCTCTCGGGCTACAAACCTCCCGCCAACACCGCCGTCAGCTTCTCCTCTCTCGCCTCCCCATCAGGGTTAAACAGTTCTACGAAGAGGACATAGATGCCAGCGCGCGCGCGCCGGCCTTCATCATTGCTTCCATCCCAACGGATGGTTCCGGAGCCCGCAAGCAATTCTACTTGCCGGAGGGTTTTGACCGCTCGGCCCTGTGCATCAAAGATGCGGATGCGGGCCAAAAAACCCGGCCGTTCAGTTACGTACTGCAGTTCGAGAAAGTCTTCAAAGGAATCTCCGTCTGGGCTAAAGGTGGTATTGACCACCGAGAAGGCCTGGTCTCCGGCTTGGGGAAGGGTTTCCTGCTGCTGGGAATTTGGCCGAGTCGGGGTAGCGAAGTTTTCGGACTGTGCGGCAGAATACCAGTTATTGGCGTCCTGGGCAACCGATTTTTGGCGAAGGCGTTCTAAGGAAACGCCGTCTTCATCACCGATCAATGCGGAGTGGAAGTCTTCGTTGTAGTCAAAGGCATCAAGGATGATTCCGTCGGCAATGACACTGATGTTCCCTTCGTCGTCCGGTAAGGAAGGCAACGTTTGAGGCACCAAAAGACTGGGGTCGACCATCAGGTAGCGGTTTTGGATGTCTTCAGGATCATTGGTAAGGGTTAGGTAATCTCCCGGTAGGAAAAGCCGGCTGACGCCGATGGTCCGTTCCATAGTAGACTGGGAGGTAGACTGTTCGTTGCGAAGTAGCCACCCCTCGATTTGGAAAACCTTGTCGGAGCAGTTGTAGAGTTCCAGAAAGTCGCTGCCACCAGATCCTGGGTTAAAGAGGATTTCATTGATTACAACGTCTCCGGCGGCGGGCTCGGCGGGGACGGCCAGGCGGTAGGTCTGGTTCCCTTCGGGGAAGTTGCCCGAGCAGTCGCTAAAGTCAGGGAAGATGGTCAGGGTGTAGATGATGCCTTCGGCAATGTTGGTACTGAGCTGGACGGTCGTTGCGTCCAGAACATCGACGGAGGAGATGGTGCCACCGTTGTCGAGGCTGAACAAGGCCAGGTTGAACTGAGCTGGGTCGATGGTTTCGGTGAAGGAGATGGTGACGGTGCTACCGACGAGGCCAATTTGGTTTACAATCGGTGCTGTTGCATCTGGCGTGAGACCGGTGACGGAGTTTTCGCGGCCGGGCGTGCCGCCGTCGTCGGAAAGGCTTGCCCTCCAACTTCCACTGCACCCTGCGTCCGCGCCCACACCCACATATTCGATGCTGTAACCACCGCCATCACGGTCCACATCGTTGTACCAATCCGCCGTGTATTCAAACTGTTGCAGCACTTGGCCTCCGAATTCCAGTGTAATTTCATCTCCACTATTCGTCAAGGACGGAAAGCTAGAAATGGCAATAAAAGGAATGCCCGCCGCCTGAAAATCAGCCGCATCACTAGCGTCGACAATAGCGACATATGCCCCTCCAGAAAGTATTTCCGAACCGTTGTATTCCACCGGGCTCCCCCCGCTGGCCAGGCCAAGTCCTTCCAACGTCACCGCAATATTCGTCGGGTTGTGAATCTCCACATACTCTGCATCGGGCAAGGCAATCGTAGGATTTGGGTCCGGCATGAACTCGGTAATCACTAGATTTCCAGCTGCGGGAGCCTGCACCGGTTCGTAGCGCAGGGTAATCATTTCGTTATTAGTGATGTTTCCCGCTTCATCTTGAAGCACGGCAATTGTAATGGTAAAATCCTGCTGCAGGGGAATGTCATCCGACAACGTCAGCGTCACAGAATTACCGCTGAGGTCAGCGCTGCTAACACCTAGTCCCGCCAGCGAAAGATTATAGTTTGCCGGGTTTTCTATAGCTCCAGCGCCAATTGGCTCACTGAAAAAAAGCCGTACTTCATCGGCAGTCACCACCTCTCCACCAGAGATCATTGGTGGTGTGTCATCTGCTTGCACAAGCAAGAAACCATTAAGGTCGTCGAAGCTGAATTTGTCGGCTCGGGAGGCAGTGTAGAAGCACTGTATTTGCAGGAGGTCGAAGTCAGGAAAAATATCTGTGTTAATGGTTCCTTCCGAGACAAAGTCGGTGCCGCCAGTGTAATCAGCCAGTAACTCATAGCCGGTGTCGGGAGAAAAAGTTAGTCGAAAGCGTGCTACTGCAGGACCAGCGCCCAGGGCACCAGCTGCTCCGTCAATCGTTCCAAATATCGCATCTATATCAACCAGGTTAAGCGACAAAGCATCCTGATCACCGGAGATGCCACCGAACCGAAGCTCGGTTCCGGAGACCAGTCCAGCCTCCAGCCTGCTTGCATTTTCCAGGTTGATAACACAGTAGTTACTTGCCGACGGCGCGAAGTCCATTTCTACCAAAAACTCAACGGCAAAGGAATCAACAGCTGCTGTGATGGCTGGCAGACGAACGGCCAGCGTTGAGGTTCCAGCACCATCGGCCATCAACTGCAATTTCCCACCTTCAACTACGAAGTCACCAGTATCGCCAGTCCATTCTGGGTCCAACAAATCACCATCCTCAAAGTCATCTATGACCATTTGGGCGCGGACGCAGGTGGAGGGTAAAAGGACAAGTAGGGCAAGGGTGAGAAAGAGGTGGATTCGCATGAGGCGAAGATAAAGTAAATAGCGGTCAAGGATTAGCATTTAGGCGAGTATGTCCTAAATGCCAATCCCTAACCGCAAACCGCTTTATGCAATCTTAAAACTGGCGCAAGTAGGTATTGCCATCCACATCAGTCAAACGTAGTACGCCAACGCCTTCTTTAATGCTAATGGTCGTAAACCTACCGTTAGATGGCAAGTTAACCAGGGCCCCAAAAGCCGTTGCCGGTTGCCTCAACTCCAGCACTTCCAGGTAAAGCTGGTCATTGATTGTCAGGGAGTCCCGAAGTTCAACCACATCGTTGGTCAATACAATTTGTGGTTCTAGAATTACGGCGTGTGTCCGTAGGAAATCGCTGAAGGCTGGTGCCTTGAAGCTGTAGGAAAGGATAACCTGTTCAGGTTCTCCAATATCTCCAATCAGCTGGAGGTAGTTGACCGACAAATTTAATTCCAACTCATCGCTGGTAAACTGAATTTCGGCAGATTCAGTACAAGATAGTTCGCGGACACTGCCAACGTTGGCACTGCAGACCTCGTCTGCAACGGTCTCGTTGTTACGAACCCTAACGAACGTGATCTCTGCTCCGGCGGCGTTGGTGAATACCCATTCATCGTCGAGTGCTGTAGGATCAAAGGCTGCGTAGTCGTAGGTCAGCCCCGGGCAATCCCGGCAAGTATCTTCAATACAGCTTGCAAAAAGTAGTGCGAAGAGGAAGAGGGGTAAGTAGTATTTCATTTGATATGTTGTAAGAAATTAGATAGTAGAAGCTAGATGTTAGGAGCTAGAGAGCTAGGAGTTAGAAGCCAGGATTAGTTGGACTCCGGTCGCAGGGCGGAGCCGAAGCCGAAGTCATTTTATTCAGGATGGTTTTTTCTGCTTGTCCGAGTACTTACTTAGACGTCAACAAAAACCGATTCGTTGGTCTACCCCCTAACGTCTAACGTCTAACCTATGACTTAAC
>JBLIGS010000111.1:0-9311 GCA_047637095.1 Neolewinella sp.
CGTACCAATTCATCCATAGTTGTGCAAATGCCAAACATAATCTGGGCCGACTTCCATTCAGTAGACTCCAGGTCAATTGTTGCCTGAAGAACCTTGATATTCTCTTCTCCGCCAGGAAAGATGAGGGCAATTTCGGAGGCGGTTCCGGAGAAGACTTTGTAGCCGTCGATGAAGAAGCCTTCGCCTAAAGAGATGCTGTCTTTAGCGACGTTTTCAACGCCGTAGTATTCGGTCAATTGTTCCGGAGTTGTGGTAGCAGTGATCATGCCAATGCGTTGTCCGGGAACGTAAGAACGGTCGTCGGGCCCGAGTTTGACGGCCTGTTCGGGCGTCATTTCAGGGACGGTGACTGGTTCCTCTGCTTTGGCGATCATTCGATCAGCAGATTTAGTGTCGGCAGGTGATTCGTTTTTGCAAGCAGCAAAGGCCAGCAACAATAATAGTAGTGTGATATAACGCATGGAGCAAAGGTAATAACCTTGTAGACAGTCGCTGCGCTCTTTTGTATACTGCCTTCGGCTTTGTAGGCTACCGCAAGTGAGTGCTCGCTTCGCTCGTATACAACTCAGCAAAATCTGCGCTCCTACTAAATCAAGCCTTCTGCTCCCGCACAAACATCAAAAAACGCTCTAGTGCTTCCCGCTTCCTCAGGTCCAGGTCGTAATCAATAAACCGGGTAAAATATTCCACCAGATTAAAATCGGGATGTGGAGAAGACAATAATAGTTGTAGCTCCGGCAGGTGATCCATTCCTTCTTTCAGGGCTTCGTTAAAACGGGTAACAAAGTCTTCGTCCAGCTTCCGGACGGAGACCCAGGCGGCGAAGACGAAAGGTAAACCAGTGTGAGATTTCCAGGCCTCACCAAGATCGTAAACGTGATCAAAGCGGCGATCCAGGCCGATGGTACGGTCGCCAATAACGAGGCCACCAACGGTGCCGCCAATGCGGTCGATATAGCCTTCTTCGGCTTCCAAGAAGGTTACTTCGTGGTTCCAGTATTCCTTCAATAGCAGGCGGGTAAGCATCACGCTGGTCCGGCTATGGTGGTCGAGATAGATGCTGGTCATTTCCTTCAGCGGGACATCGCCATAAACGCAGACAGTGGCTACCGCACCGTCCGTCCCAATGCAGTAGTCGGAGATGATGTGCGCCTCAGGCAATTCGGGGATAACGGCGACCGGTACGAGGGCGATGTCAGCTTCGCCAGCAACGAGCTGGCGGGCGCATTCACTCGGTATGGCCAAGTCCATATCCAATTCTTCCGTTATCGCAGAGCGCAACAAACCGTACAACAACGGCTTGGTGTTGAGGTAGGAAACCGCAACGAGCCTGTGTCGGTCCTTACCATCTAAAGATTGCTTGCCAGCCTTGGGAATAGTGGTTACCATTTGCCGGCGGTTAGTTCTTCGGGGAGGTGGGTCCGGTCATTCTGCAAGTCAAAATCCCAGTGGCCAGCGCCGTTGAGCGTTGCCCGCCAGAGGCCGGTATTGTTGTGGGTTAATTCGTTCATCCGGTCGATGGGGCGCCCCATCATCATGGTGACTAGGCCGCACATGGCGCGGCCGTGGCTGCAGACAAGCATGATCTCTTCCTCTCGGTTGGGGAGGTGGTCGATAAAAACCTGCAGACGTTCGCTCATCTCACGGGCAGATTCTCCGCCGCCGATCCGACCGTCAATCTGGCCAAGCCCCCAGCCGTCCTTAATCGTTTGGTATTCGGAAATGCTATCCTTGGTACCTTTTTTTCCTTCGTGAGAGCCCCAGCTCATTTCGTTGATCTCAATATGCTTCTCCCAGGGAAGCTCTGAATCAATGAAGCCAGCAACGGTTTCCCAAGTCCGACGGAGAGCGGAGGTCAGCACGACTTGAAAGGGAACATCTTTGTGCTTTTCGTGGAACAACCGTCCCTGCGTCCGGCCAGTATCATTAAGGCTAGAATCAACGCCGCTTCCCTGGACGATGCCCTGGAGGTTATAATCGGTTTGGCCGTGTCGGAGGATGTAAACTGTTTTCATAAAGGGGGCGGGTTGGAAGTTGCGGGTAAGGGCGAGGGGCTATGCCCCGAGAAGGAAGTGGAGCTTCCTCTAAATGGTTAATTTAACAATGGTAAGTACTCTTTACAAGGTTGCAACAACTCTAACAATTGCAACCCCTGCAACTTTTTAAACCACCGGCAAAGCAGTGTACCCACGGTATTGCTTATCGTCGGAAAATTCAACGCCCTTATAATCCTGAACGACGTCGTAGAGTGTACCCCGTTCGATGGGATGCCGGCCTACGGCTCGGATCATTTTAACGAGTTCTTCGGTACTGAGCGCTGGGTTTTGTTCGCCGCCCGCCATAGAGTAGATCTGGGTGGTATCGTCGATGGTGCCATCGATGTCATCCACGCCAAAGGCGAGGGAGAGCTGGGCGGTATCCCGACCAATCATCGGCCAGTAAGCTTTAACGTGGTCGAAATTGTCTAGGTAAATGCGGCTGATGGCATAGTTACGAAGGTCTTCGATAACCGTTGACTCAACTAGGTGACTCAACTCATTATTCTGGTTCCGGAATTTCAGCGGAATGAAGGTCTGAAAGCCGCCAGTTTTATCCTGAAGCGAACGAAGCTTCTCTAAGTGATCTACCCGGTGACGGAATTGTTCAATGTGGCCGTAGAGCATGGTGGCGTTAGAGCGCATACCGAGTTCGTGCCAGATTTCGTGGATGCGAAGCCATTCTTCGCCGGAGCATTTTCCGCCGGCGATTTCGTCGCGCACTTCCGGGTGGAAGATCTCGGCTCCGCCGCCGGGCATACTTTGCAGACCGGCTTCCTTCATCAGTTTCATGCCTTCTTCGTAAGAGATTTTGGCCTTCTTGAAGATGTAGTGGTATTCCACCGGCGTAAGGGCCTTGACGTGAAGGTCAGGGCGGTGTTTTCTGATTTGGGTGAAGAGTTCGGCGTAGAAAGGAACGTCGTACTGCGGCAATACACCGCCGACGATGTGGACCTCGGTGACCGGCTTATCGTCGTACTTCTTAACGATGTCCATGATGTCTTCCAGGCTGTATTCCCAGCCGTCTTCCCGCTTTTTAATGCGCCGGCTATAGCTGCAGAAGGTACAGGTGTAGAGACAGACATTGGTCGGCTCCACGTGGAAATTCCGGTTAAAATAGGTCTTGTCACCGTGCCGCTTTTCCCGAAGGTAGTTGGCCAGGGAGCCGAGATATCCCAGCGGGGCTTCTTCGTAGAGCAAGAGCCCTTCCTCCTCGGAAATGCGGTCTCCAGCGAAGACTTTTTCGGCGATGATCCGTAAGGCCGGGGCCAGCGTGCTGTCTCGGAGGATGGTTTGGATGGAAGGATTGCTCATGGGGCGAAGTTATAGATTTTATAACGCGTGGGAGAACTTTCAGTTTTTACTGAAAGTGGGTTTTTTAAAGTTTTTTCCGCTTTGTATGACGTTGGGCGCGGACGCGGGTGCAGGGTGAGTTGAAAGGCAGGCTTGGTTGGCGGCACTTGTCCCGATTCCAGGCGCCACAAGTGACGCGAAACTAAAGCAAGCTACTCCACCAACACATTAACGACCCTCCCCTCCTTCAACCGCCACTCCCGCCGATAATGAACAGTTGCCTCCTCACCAACCTGAAGGACGATGCTCCGTCGGAGCTTGCCGGGGATGGTAACCAGCACTTTTTCGCCAACATCAGAACTCACTTCTAACAACTGTTTTTCTAGGCGGGTGACAACCCCGCTTGCTTTCCAAACCCTGGGCGCTTCAGCAACAATGCGCTCTGTAGTATCTGCAGGAGGATCCTTATCGAAGACGAGGCGAGTGCTGGTGGTTGGCGGTAGTTTGCCGTCCGACCATCGATAGGATGATTCCTTCGAGGGTAGTTTTAAGGTTTCAATTATGGGGCAATTACTGGCCAGCTCGTCCGTAAGCCATTCTGCCAACTGGTTAATGTGGTCGGGGTCGTAGGGGCTGATGGATAGTTCTCGGTTCAGGAGTTTGTTGTTGGCAATGGCGACGGAGCGAAGGCATTTGCGGGCAAAAGTCCGGGGTGTCTCGTCTTTAATTCCTTGCATGCAGCCGCAGACTTCCTCGGCCAGTTGCTTCAAGACAGTCTCCTGGGCCAGCACTTTAGCAGTGTTGGCAACGACGAAAATGGCGATTAGAAAGAGAATCCGGGGCATGGGGCAAAGATGGAGAAATCGTCCGATACATAGTATGAGCGGTCGACGGGAATTTTAGCTGTACCAACTTACGCTGCACAAAGTATGTGTTCTCAGAAGGCGACGAAGGAGCCTCTCTCGAAGACTCCTACTATGTGTCAGCAACAACCAAATAAGTTGTTAACGCAACGAAACCGAGGAACTAAGCAACCGTCCAAAGGTTACCCCCTCGTACCCACAGATATTCAGCCAAATGACTTTGCCCTTCAACCATTCCCTGCACCTGCACTTCGGCTACGCTCAGCATAAACGCCAACTGCGCTGGCCGCGGCCCCTTAAAAGCCTGCTACTTTGCCTTATACTGCTCACAACAGGCGGTCTCTTTGCCCAACGTGATGCAGCGGGCCCCAACCTAGGTGCCGTCACCGGCACCCTCATGGACGCCATCACCGACGGGCCCCTCGGCTTCGCGAATGTTGTGATCTACACCCCAGGCGACAGCCTCGTTGCCGGTACCACCACCGACATTGACGGCAAGTTTGAGATCAAGGATATCCCGTTGGGCGATTACCGCCTCGAAGCCAGCTTCATCGGCTACGGAACGGAGAACCGCTCCGTACAACTCAACGAACTGAAGCGCTATTTCAACATCACCGACATTGCCCTCGGCGCCGGCGGCGAAGACCTCGAAGAGATTGTCGTCACCGCCGACCGCGCCGTCATGGAACTCGGCCTGGACCGCAAGGTTTTCAACGTCGAGAAAAGTATTGCCGCCGCGGGAGGTTCCGCAGAAGACCTCCTTCGCCAGCTCCCCAGCGTCAGCGTTGACCTCGAAGGCAACGTCTCCCTTCGTGGCAGCGGCAACGTCCGTTTTCTCATAAATGGACGCCCCAGCGGCCTTGTCGGAACAGACCCAGCCACCTTTCTTAAATCACTGACTGCTAGCAGTATTGAGCGCATTGAAATCATCACCAATCCCGGTGCGGCCTTTGACCCCGACGGTACGGCCGGACTAATCAACATCGTCCTTAAATCCAAACAGGAAGACGGCTTCAACGCCACGCTGAACGTAAACACCGGCACGAACAACAAATTCGACGGTAGCCTAGATATAAACTGGCGCAAGGGCAAATTCAACACCTTCGCCGGACTCAGCGGCCGATACGACGAACGGTACTTTCGCGGTTTTCGCGACCAGTCCGGCATCATCGGCGATAGTACCTTCTCCCGCCGGTTCACCTTCGACGGTAACCGCATCCGCGAAAGTCAGCGCCTCAAACTCGGTACAGAATACGCCATCAGCAAGCGCGGTATTATCGGCCTTCAGGGCAATTACCAGTGGGAAAAGGGCCAGAGTAATAACGACCGGGTTACCAGCTTCTTCAATAGCGAAAACGAACTGGAAGAACTCAGTACTCGATTAGAAACGGAGCCTTCGCAAGAAAACGATTACGAGGTCCAGGCAGACTATTCAACCACCTTCGCTAAAGAAGGCCGTAAATTATCCACCGCCATTCAGTTTAGCGAAAACGACGAAACGGAAACGGAGTTCTACGACGAAACAATTGTTGATGGTGGCGAGAATTTCCTCTCCTCTATCCTTCAACGGGCGCCTTCTATCGAAAGCCGGTCTCAATGGCAAATTTCCATGGACTACGAGCAGGCCATCGGTGACTTTAAGATTGCAACCGGCTGGCGTACGACTCTCCAAGAACTAACAACGGACGCCGATTTTGACATCTTTGGTGCCAACGATTACCTTACCGTTGACAGCCTCAGCAACCTGTTTAGCTACGAAGAAGATGTCCATGCAGCCTACGTCACCTTCGGCGGAAAGCTCAATGAGTTCACCTTCAGCGCCGGTCTCAGGGCCGAGCAGGCCTACACCACCAGCACCTTGCTGGAACCCGATTTTGAGGCCTTCGAAAACGATTACTTCAAGGTCTACCCCAGTGTCTTTCTCGGCTATGCCGTAGACGAAAACACCACCGTCCAACTCAGCTACAGCCGCCGCATCAACCGTCCGCGTGCCTGGGCGCTGAACCCCTTCGTTGACCGAGGAGACCCCTTCAATCTGCGGAGTGGCAACCCTTTTCTCTTACCAGAATTGATCAATAGTTTCGAGTTCAATGTACAGCAACAAATGGGTATTGGCTCCATCACCGCCGGCGCATACTTCCGTCAGCTGAACGATATCATAAGCCGCATCAGCGAATCACAAGCAGGTGGTGTAACCTTGAGCACCCGAGCCAACCTGGAGCGGGGACGCAACTACGGCCTTGAGGTAATTGCCAACCTTCGCCCAACGAAAAAACTGGAATTCACGGCCAGTGCAAACGGTTATAAAAGTGAGATTATCGGCAGCGCCGACAACGAAAATATTGACGCCAACGGCTACTTGTTTAGTGGCCGCATTCAGGGCGGATATAAGCTCCCCGCTGGAGTGGATGCACAGTTTACGTGGTTTTACCGCAGTGCGGGTGTCCGCCCGCAGGGCCGAATCAAGGCCATTCAGAGCCTCGACCTTGGTTTCCGGAAGGAAATCCTGGACAAAAAAGCAGCCCTCACCCTCCGGGTTACCGACCTGTTCAACCAACGTCGTTACCGCTTTGAGACCCAGCTATCCAACCTTACTACCAATAGTGAATTCCAGCGGGAAAGCCGGATTGTTTACCTAGGTTTCCAGTACAGTCTCCAGCAGTTGAAGCCGCAACGTAGTAATCGTGGCGGCGGCGGTGGTGGTGGAGAGGACTTTTAGGCGTTAGGCGTCAGAGATTAGTCCCTAGGATTCAAGTATTTCTTACTTAATGCCTAATGTCTATCTACTAATGCCTCCTTACTTTTCTTACCTTGCACCTACAAAGAACACCCATATGAAAAAAATTGGCATTCTCTACGGCCGCGAGCGGTCCTTCCCGCCGGCCGTTATCCAGCGCATTAACGAAATGAACGTTGACGGTATCACGGCCGAGGCCGTGTCGATCGATAAGTGTGGACAGGGTCTCAACCCGGGCTACGCCGTTATCATTGACCGGATTAGCCAGGATGTTCCCTTCTACCGGGCCATGCTGAAGAATGCCGCGGCAACCGGCACTGCCGTCATCAACAATCCATTTTGGTGGAGTGCGGATGAGAAGTTCTTCAACAACGTCCTTAGTGTTGGCCCCGCTGGCGTTCCCGTCCCTAAAACAATGCTGCTGCCCAGCTTTGAAAAACCAGACGACACCTCAGACGAGAGTTTCAGCAACCTCGCTTCCCCTATGGACTGGGACAGTATGTTCGAACACATCGGCTGGCCAGCCTACATGAAGCCGCACGATGGAGGTGGCTGGAAATCGGTCTACAAACTGGACGGCCCGGAAGACCTCTGGAAAGCCCACGCAGAAACCGGCCAGTTGGTCATGATGCTGCAAGAAAGCATCGAATTCGAAAGCTACTTCCGCTGTTACTGCATCGGTCGCAAGTACGTCAAAATCATGCATTACGAGCCAAGGAATGAATTCTTGGACCGTTACAATTGTCACCACGAGGTAAGCGAGGAGATGCTGCAGACCATGCACGACCTCGTCCTGAAGATCAACAACTGGTTGGGCTACGACTTCAACACCGTTGAGTTCGCCATCCGAGACGGCATTCCTTACGCCATCGACTTCTGTAACCCTGCTCCGGATGCTGATAAGTTCAGCGTCGGAGAGGCGAATTTTGAGTGGGTCATCGAGCATGCTGCCAAATACGCCATTGAGCGGGCGCAGGAACAAGTACCAGGAGGGAGTAACCTGACTTGGGGCGAGTTCATCAAGCAGTCCATTACTGGTGAGTACAATTTCGGGAACTAATTCCGAGGTATAATGATTTAAAAAGCGCCCGTTCTCTTTGGAGAACGGGCGCTTTTTTGGTTGCGGGTTACCAAGTTGCGGGTTGCGAGTTGCCGTCGTTATAGGCGTAGACAGCTCGCTTCGCTCGTTTTGTCATTAAGTCACTAAGTGAGGAATCCTTAGCGAGGGACCAGTCAAACGCTTAGCGGATGACGTAGTCCCTCGATAAGGATTGCGGGTTGCGGGTTGCCGTCGTTATAGGCGTAGACATCTCACGGAAGCTTAGCTTCCGAATAATGCCTAACCTACAACCCCTTAACCTTAATATTCCGCCACATGACCTTAATGCCACCGCCATCGTGGATTTGCAGGGCAATACCGCCTTTTCCGGCGCCAATCTTTTCGTCAGTGATTTCAATCATTTGGGTGCCATTTAGCCAAGTAGTAACCTTGGGGCCGACGGCCCGAATCTTCATCTTATTCCACTCCCCCATTTTGAGGGCAGCGTCTTTGGCTGGGTCTGGCTTGATTAGCCAACCCCGTCCGTAGGATTCATAGATACCACCAGTGTTGCTGCCCGGTGGAGCAACCTCCACCTGCCAGCCGCTCACCTTGGTACCGTCCACCGTGGAACGGAAGAAGACACCGCTGTTGCCATTGGCTTGTTGCTTGAACTCAAGGGTGAGTTCAAAATCATCGAAAGACTCCGTTGTCTTCAGGTAACCATACTGGGCGTCGGGGCCGCTTTCGCAGATAAGGAGACCATCCTCCACGTACCATTTTTCGGTACCATGGTTTACCCATCCGTCAAGGTCCTGACCGTTGAATAAGGATTTTGCTGGCGTGCAGGCGACCAGCAATAAGAACAAGGACAGGGAGAATATGCGAAGCATGGTTGGCATTGGTGTGATGTATTGATTTAACCGGAAGATAGATATTTAGTGGGTATCCATCACCACATCGTATTCGGGTTCGCCGACGCCACCGGCACCTGCTGAATAGCATCCCAATGTTCACATATCTTGCCGGCCTCGTCGAAGCGGAGGAAATCCATAGTGACGTACTGGTCATTGCCGGGCCAAGTTTGGTGGGTGTGCAGGGCGACCAAATCACCTTCGGCGATGCAGCGAACGAATTCGATCGACTTTTCAGGATATTCCCGTTGCATCCGTTCAAAGTAGTTGACGAGGCCATCCAGGCCAGTTACTTTGACCTGCCGAGCTTTGCTTCGCCGTACGATGGTCGGCCGTTTGTCGACAAAGCGAGCTAGCTACGCCTACAACGACGGCAACCCGCAACTTCGCACCCCCCAACCAACGTGCTCCGTACAACACCCTCAGGCC
>JBLIGS010000112.1:0-9299 GCA_047637095.1 Neolewinella sp.
AGCTGGTTGGTTGAGGTTGGATTGAAATATGTTACTTGAGGGACCGCTTTGCGGGAGGGGCTAAGATAGTGAGAAGTAATTCTCTGAAAGCCGTTGAAAACCTGTAGCACAGGCCAATCGCAAAGTCAGATATGTTTAGGTTTGAAAGACAGCATCTTCACTTACTTCCTCAGAAAAGACTTCCTCCTCCCCGTTACTTTTCCCCTACTTCCCCGAGTATTGAGATGTACCCTTCGATGGAAAGAGGTGATTTGCACTAAGCTGACTGGCAAGTCGGCGAACAGAAAAGCTTAGCTTAGTGAATCACCACCAGCCACCGAGCCAACTACAAACGGACCCAGAAATGAATACCCTAAAAACAAAACAGGACCGCTTCTTAAAAGCCTACCGAGCTTGCCACGACGGTTTCTTGCGCTACTGTTCGGCGCTGGCCTTTGAGCAGATGGACGTGGAAGACCTGGTGCAAGATGTACTGCTGACGGCTTACCAAAAATATGACGAGCTGGCCGACCCGGCCAAACTCCAACACTACCTCATCCGGGCCGCCCGCAACCGGGCGGTGTCCCTACGCCGCCGGGCCGGCCGAAAGGCCGGGCTTACCGAACTCCACGGCGACCGCCTCCGCTCCAAAGGCGCGACCGCCGACCAGCTGGCCGACGTCCACCTCCTCTACCGCGCCATCAACAAGCTGCCAGCAAAACAGCGGGACGCAATCCTACTTTTTGACATCAGCGGTTACCCGCTGAAGGACATCGCCGCCATGCAAAAGGTCACCGAAGCCTCCATCAAAATGCGCCTTAAGCGCGGTCGGGACGGGCTAAAGAAGGTCCTAACGGAGCCAACTACCCGGCGTAATTCCGGCCTCACCACCCTATTACTGACCGCCAAAACCATCGCCTTGTGAAACCACCTGACAACCTCGAAAAACTTATTAACACAACCCGTAAAACACCTTTAGAAATGGACATTACCCTTATCGACGCCATGGTGCGTGACTTCCCCAAAGCATCCTCAGCCCCACCCAAAGGAGGCCGAGCGCCTAAATACCTGACCACCGGAGCCTTGGTGGCGGTGGCAGCCTTTCTTATGTATTCCTTACTGCCACAGGAACCTGCGCCGGAGACGGCGATGTTGGTGCCGGTGCCGGTGACGAAAATAGAGATTGCTCCGGAGGCTAATGAGCCGGAGGTGGCAACGATTGAAGAAGGCCAGGAGGCGATGCTTACTCCTCCGGCGGCAGAAGAGACCGTCACCTTACCTAAGATAAAGAATGTTGCGGTGCCTGTCAACTTGAAAGTCGACGCTACCGTCGCACCTAAGAAGGCATCAACTCCTCAGGCACCTTCCGCTAGGATAAACCAGGCCCTCTTCGGCGAAACAACCATTACCGGCGAATACGAAACCGACGGACGTGGCGACTTTTACCTCTACAGTAAAGAGCGCGTCAATGGCAGAAAAGTCACCTGGGCCCTGAAAGTCAACCTCACCAAAGGCGAAGAGCAGCTCCTATTCTACCCCGGTGCTGAAACCGGTTACCTAGAACGGGAAACCGGCCGACTCATAGTGATGAAAGGCAAGCGTAACAAGGGAACGTTCTACTTCCAGCCCCGGGCTTCGCTCCGGGAAGAATACGAGGCTAAAGGCTGGGGAACGATGGAAGTGAAGACCGAAGAGGTAAAGTTCTCCGGCATGATTCAGGGCGTCTCGCTCTCTAAAGAAGAATTCACCGACCAGCCCGCCGAAATCCTTTGGCTCCAGTATTTCACACAGGATATCAACGACGACTATATATCCGCCATAAAAAAGGGCCTTGGCATTTCTTCGCTTAAAGGCCTCTGGAAACTAGTAAACAACCGTATTTCGATTAGAGAAATCCAGGCCGCGACAACCTTGTCGGCAAAAGTTATAGCTCCTTTCCATACCGAAAACTCGGAAGCCTTAGTTGGCTTTATTCAGAAACAAAGCCTGTTGGAAGTACTGGACAAACAGGGCTACCGCAACCTCAGCCCTTCTTCTTGGGAGGCCTTAATAGCTACCGGTATAAAAAAATGGGCGTTAGAAAAAATCAACGACGGCCGTGAGGTGAATTACACTTTGGAAGACATCATTGATTTTCACAGCAAAGAAATAAACCCCAATTTCATTGCCGGCCACCATCAAGCTTTCGCCCGAGATTTGACGCCCACGGAGATCAAGGCCCTCCATTCTGCAAGCGTTTACTCTTCTGACATCCGGTTGCTACAAAACAATGGCTACGTCAACCTTCCAGTAGCGGACTATATCCTGCTTCATGCAGCTCCCAAGGAGACGGGAACGACGTTTCCGACTACGGAAACAGTTAGCATTGCCAGCGATTACCCTAAAGGAATCAAAGGGTTTAAAATACGGACGGAAAAACTACCAGCCTTCAGTAAACTTATCCTCAAAGACAACATTCGAATCGTTGTTGTTCCTGGCGAAAAAAATGAAGCCAAGGTGGCTAAAATAGGCATCAAGGGAATAGGTGTTGATTTCAAGGTCAACCAGAAAGGCGAGCTGACCATCAGCCGGAAGCTGAAATTTGGCTTTCAGGTAAAGGGGCTGACGGTTGCGGAGATTCGGTTAACGGCGAGCGCGCTTGAGGCGATTGAGGTGAAGCTACCGGGCCGGATTCTAGTCGTTGGAACGCTCGGTGATTATGAGATTAAAGGACCAGTTGGAAAGGCCACCTTTGAGTAGATCGTAAATAGTAAATAGCCCCGTTTGTTCCAGCAGGCGGAGTTCTTTGCTTTTGGGGATTAGGGCGCGGACGCAGGTACAGAAGATTATTTAAAGGCAGAAGCAATTAGATCACTCCAGTATTTCCACCCTCCTCTGCACCTGTACTTCGGCTCCGCTCAGCCACCACGGCCACGGGCCCTTATGAACCTATAGAAAGGCCCTCAAAAGCAACTAGCCCCTATCTGTTTCCGCTTATTTCAAGAAGCCTTAGATATCAGTTCCGGCACAAGCGCCAGAACCATGTTCGCACTTGGAGGGGCTCTGTCCAATAAGTTTTTCCCCGTCACCGTTTATCCTAAAAAATCTTAGTACCTTGGTGCAAATTTGCAGATGGCAGGCTTTCGCTTGTTCTTTTGCAGCCCTAACAAACTAAAAAATGGAACCGTTAGCATTACTTGACGGTCTGGAAATAAAACTCCGGCAACTTACCGCTAAAGCAGACCGCCAACGGGCGGACTACGAGCAAGTAGTTGCCGAAAATCAACAACTCAAGGGAGCGCTCGACCGCCAGACCGGCATTGTGCATTCCCTCAAGGATAAACTAGAACGCAGCCAACCAACTTCTGACGATGTGAATGCCCCAGAAGGAGGTACCACCACAACTGAGGAACAAGGAGAGACCATCGAATTCTGCCTACGGGAGATCGACCGGTGCCTAGACTGGCTGCAGCGGAACTAATACTATGTCGGGCACCTCCCAAGACAGTACCTCTATCATCGTGGTCATTGCCGGCCGTCCCTACCCGCTCCGCGTTTCGGCGCCGGACGTGGATGGTCTGCGCAGTCTGGTCCAGGAAATCAACGAACGATTCAATGATTTCCAGGTACAGTACTCCGACCGCGACAAACAGGACTGCCTGGTGATGACCCTACTGACCTACGCCGACGAGCTCCGGATGGCCCGCCAAATGGCAGACACCAGCCTCGAAGGAGAACTCGCCAACCGCCTACAAGCAATGAATACGCTAGTAGATGGCATGCTGAGATAAAGATTGGTATCCTGCGTTATTTCTTGAATTTGATGATTGTTGATTGTTGTTGTTAATCAGGTCCCCTGAATAGCAGTAACGCCCATTCTTTCACCCACATAATCATCAACAATGGAATTTGTATATGCGATCATAGCCCTTTTTGTAGGCGCGGTCGGTTCCTATTTTGTGGTAGGCGGCAAGCAGAAGCAGGCCGGTGCCATACAAGACGAAAGCCACAAGCGGGAGGCGGAAAAAATCCTCTCCGACGCTAAACTGAACGCCGAAAAAACCGTCTCTCAGGCCAAACTGAAAGCAGAGAAATCTTTCAGTGAGTTCAAGGACAAGCAGGAAATTTTCAAGAAAGAAAAGATAAAGGAAAGCCGCGAAAAATTCAACCGTTTCAAGGAAGAATTCAAGGTAGAAAAAGCCGAAGAACTCGTTGGGCTAAAGGAAAAACGCGAAGGTCTCAAAGAAGAGCAAGCTTCCATGAAATCAGAGCGCGACGGTTTCAACGCCGAGCGTAGAGAGATTGACAAGGAGCGCAAGGCACTCGTTCAGGAAGAGCAAAAGCTGAACGGCCGCACCAAGCAACTTGACCAAGAAATCGCCCTGGCACAAAAGAAACAGGAAGAGCTGGAAAGCCAGCACGAACGTTTCACCGTTGAGTTGGAAGCCATTGCTGGCCTCACCCAAGCAGACGCTAAGACGCGCCTGATGGAAGACGTAAAGAACAAGACAGCAAACGAGGCCCTGAACCTGAAGCGCCAGCTCCTGGAAGACGCGCAGGAAGAAGCTGCTAAGGATGCTCGCAAGATTGTCATCAACACCATCCAACGGATGTGTGCCGAGATGACGATTGAGAATACGGTGTCTGTATTCGCCTTGGACAATGACAATGTTAAGGGCCAGATTATTGGTCGGGAAGGCAGGAACATACGGGCCATTGAAGCTGCTACCGGCGCCGAATTGGTGGTGGACGATACACCGGAGACTATTGTTATCTCTAGTTTCGATCCTATTCGTCGGGAGATTGCCCGCCTCAGCCTTAAGCGCCTCGTTACGGACGGCCGGATTCACCCGGCCCGCGTCGAGGAAGTCGTTAACAAGACCAAGAAAGAACTCACCAACCAGATCATGGAGATCGGTAAGAAAACCGTTGTCGAACTCGACATCCACGGCCTTCCGAATGAACTGGTCCGCTACGTCGGCCGGATGCGTTTCCGCTCCAGCTACGGTCAGAATCTCCTGAAGCACTCCATCGAAACAGCCCACCTGTGTGCTACGATGGCGGCTGAAATGGGGCTTAACAAGAAGCAGATCAAACTGGCAAAGCGCGCCGGCCTGCTCCACGACATCGGTAAAGTAGCAGAGGAAGACAGCGAACTCAGCCACGCCCTTTACGGCATGCAGATATGTGAGAAGCTGAAAGAGAACCCAATTGTAATCAACGCCGTTGGTGCTCACCACGACGAGATTGACATGAATAACATCATCTCCTGTATCGTCCAGGCATGTGATGCCATTAGTGGTGCCCGGCCGGGTGCCCGCCGGGAAATCCTGGACGGTTACATCAACCGGATCAAGGAACTCGAGAGCATTGCTACGAAGAACGAAGGTGTTGAATCTGCCTTTGCCATGCAGGCGGGCCGGGAACTCCGCGTGATCGTCAAGGCCGACAAGGTTACTGACCAGCACGCTGATGAACTGAGCTTCAAGATCAGCCAAGAAATCCAGGAAACCATGCAGTACCCAGGCCAGATTAAGGTCATGGTTATTCGGGAGAAGCGGGCGGTGGCGTTTGCGAGATAAAAGCCTAAGGCTTTTATTTAGACGCAGCCAGACTGTAGACGGTTGCTTCGCAACCTTTTAGACGCGGCCTGCGGCCGCTTGTAGACGCTCAGCAGCTTCGCAGCTTCGCTTTTAGACGGCCTTCGGCCTTGTAGACGAAAAACAGCTTCGCCGTTTTTCTTGTAGACGCGCTTCGCGCTTGTAGGCTACCGCATGTTATAGCCGTGAGAGTATCCATGACAGCATCATAGTATTAAAACAGGTCTTCGACTCAGGTTGGAGACCTGTTTTGGTTTTATGCTGATTGCACGAGCGAGGCGAGCATCCCCTTGCGGTAGCCTACAAGCAACCGCAGGTTGCGTCTACGAATGGCCTTAAGCCACGCCGGCGATCAAAGCAGCTCCTTTTTCAGCAATCATATACACCGGTGCATTCGTATTCCCAGACACAATCGTCGGCATAATGCTCGCGTCGATTACCCGGAGGCTTTGAATGCCATGTACCCTGAGCTCATCATCCACCACCGCCATGTCATCGTGGCCCATTTTACAGGTACCGACGGGGTGGTAGATGGTCTCTACCTGCTTCTGGATGTGAAGGAAGATGGCCTCGTCGGAGCTTTGGTCTGGCGGAGAGAATTGTTTTTTGAGGAAAGGCTTGAAGGCATCGGCCTTGAAGACCTCGCAGGCTTTCTTCGTTGCTTCCAGAATAACCTGACGGTCCTCCGGCGCAGAGAGAAAGTTGGGCTGGATAATGGGGTGATCGAAAGGGTTTGCGGATTTTAGCCGGAGGGTTCCTCTGGATTTTGGCCGAAGGAGCGACGGTAGGATGGAGAACCCGTCTTCGTCTGAGGGGAAAGTCTTGTAGTTGTGAAAGTCGGATTCGTAGCCTTCGCCTACGTGGAAGGCACTAAAATGGAATTGGTAATCGACCCGGTCCGGGCTCAGTGCGCTAGAACCAAAGGCGACTGCCTCCAGCGGGCTACTGTTCAATACTCCCCGTTTATTAACGGCGTATTCGAAGAAGGCCTTTGCCATTTCCCACGGCCGGGAAGTGTGGTTTTGCCCTTCTTGCTGGTAAGACAATGCTCCGATGGGGATAAAGAGGTGGTCTTGGAGGTTTTTGCCTACGCCTGGCAAATCCCGGACGACCTCAATACCGTGTTGTTCCAATTCTTGCCGATCACCGATACCGGACAGCATCAACAACTGCGGGCTAGCAAAAGAGCCCGCCGAAAGAATCACCTCTCCGGAAGCACGGAATTCCTGGGGGCTTTTGCCTTCCTTTCCGGCCAGTACGCCGACGGCTTTGTCCTGCTCGATTAAGACCTTGCTGACGTGCATTCCCGTCATCACCGTCAGGTTGGGCCGCTTAATCACCGGCTTCAAAAAAGCCGAATAGGCACTGTGTCGTTTCCCTTCTTTAGTGGTGAATTGAAAAATCCCAGCTCCTTCCTGCTGGGCACCATTGTAATCGTCGTTCCGGGCAAAGCCGGTTTCGGTGCAAGCATCAACAAAGGCTTCTGCGAAAGGTGATTTGTGCCGGTTGGGAAACTCAACATTTAGTTCTCCGGCTTTGCCGTGGAATTCGTTATCGATGTCAACGTTGTGTTCTGACCGCGTGAAATGAGGCAAGACGTCTTCGTAGGACCAACCTTGGTTTCCCATCGCCGCCCAATCGTTGTAATCCTCCTTATTTCCCCGGACGTAGGCCATGGCATTGGTGGAACTGCTGCCGCCAAGAACCTTGCCGCGGGGGAGGTAGATTTTACGGTTCAGGACGTGTTCCTGGGGTTCAGACCAGTAGCCCCAATCCACCGCGCTGCGGTGGAGCTTAGGATAGCCCCCCGGGATGGTAATGTTCGGATTCAGAACAGGGCCTCCTGCCTCCAGCAACAAGACTTTGTTCTCCGGGTTAACGGAGAGACGATTGGCGAGAAGACAGCCGGCGGAACCGGCACCAACGATGATATATTTAAACACGGTTAGTAATTTAGACGATCGCTTCGCGACCTTGTAGACGCAGCCTTCGGCTGCTTTTAGACGGCCTGTAGCCTTGTTAGGCTACGCGATCATATGCCCACCATCAGCCGTGTAAACACCACCGGTGGAATAGCTGGCCGCGCCGGAGGCTAGGTAGATGGCGATACCAACCATTTCTTCTGGCTGCGCCATCCGTTGGAGGGGAAGCTGGCTAACGAAGTGATTTAGGATGTCTTCGTTTTGCCAGAGGGCAGAGCTGAATTTTGTCTGAATCAGACCCGGGCAAATGGCATTGCTCCGAATCCCTTCGCTGCCCCATTCTCGGGCTTGGGTCTGGGTTAGCATAACCAAGGCAGCTTTGCTGACGGAATAGATGCTCATCATGGGTGAAGGCTTGAGGCCTTCGACGGAAGCGATGTTGATCACAGAGCCACCGCCTCGATTCTCCATGCTTGGTTTACAGAGGTTGGCCAGTAGCATGCAGGCGCGGACGTTGACGTTCATGACTTTGTCGAAGACCTCGCCGGTCATTTGATCGAGTGGGCCAAAGACGGGGTTGGTGGCAGCGTTGTTGATTAGAATGTCGACGCCGCCGTAGGTGGCGGTCGTTTTTTCGACGAGGCTTCGGAGCTGGGCTTCGTCGCCGACATGGCAGGCGATGCCGGTAGCGATTAGGCCATCCGCCGTAAATTCGGCGGCGACGGCATCAACGGCCTCCTGTTTTCTACTGGAGACGATGACGCTGGCGCCCTGTTCGGCCAGCCCACGAGCGATGGCTTTGCCGATGCCTTTGGAGGATCCGGTGATAATGGCGACTTTGCCGGTGAGGTCGAAACGGTTTTTCATTGAACTGATCTTCTAGGTAATACTTTCGCTTGGCAAATTAGCGAATTTTCGCTAATCGCGTTGACAAACCTTGCTTTTCAACCTTCTTTGCACACGTTCGGCTTCGCTCAGTGACCGCCTGCGGCCGCGGCAAATTAGTCAAGCAGTCGAAAGTCAAAGTAGCCAAACAGTCTGCTACCGCATATTGGAATGTGAAAAGCAATCACACCTTTGAGGGTCAGAAAAAATTGCCATCCAACCTGTGGTAGCGGACTGTTTGACTTACAGGCTATTTGACTTACAGACTATCTACCTAACTTGCCGCCATGAGCAACCTCTACCTCATTCCTTCGCCCCTCGGCGAGAATGCTTTGCATACCATTCCGGAAGCCACCCTGGAGACGATTCGTCCCATCCGTCACTTCATTGTTGAGACTGGAAAGGTGGCCCGTCGGTTCCTAAAAGAAGCCGGGATTCCGCTGCAGGAGTGCACCTATTATGAGTTAAATAAGCGGACGCGACCAGAGGATCTTCCCGAGATGTTGGAGCCGACGGAGCGCGGGTTCAATGTAGGTTTGTTAAGCGATGCTGGGGCACCAGGCGTCGCCGATCCCGGCGCGAAAGTCGTACTGATGGCTCACAAAAAAGGCATTCGTGTCATCCCCCTAATCGGCCCCTCCGCCATCCTCCTGAGCGTCATGGCCTCCGGCCTAAACGGACAGTCTTTTCTCTTCCACGGCTACCTCAGCCCCAAGCGCCCACAACTGGCCAAAGACCTACGCCGCATCGAGGCGGCCAGCCGAAAAGACAATACCACTCAACTCTGGATCGAGGCTCCCTACCGTAACCAAGCCACCGTCGAAGTTGCCATAGAAGCCCTGAGCCCCAACACCCTTTTCTCCGTCGCCTGCGACCTTACGCTGGACACCGAATTCATCTTCACCGGAAGGGTGAAAGATTGGAAAAAATCGGT
>JBLIGS010000113.1:0-9171 GCA_047637095.1 Neolewinella sp.
AGGCGGTGATTGGTTCTTTGGTGTTTTGGTGTTTTGGGCTACCGCGCTTTGTAGGTATTGCATTTGTTATAAGTCTGGCAGGAATGTCTTTTTAACGCACATTGCCTCCTATAATATGCGGCAGCCCAAAAGACCAACCTGCTTACTTACTCAACTTCTCACAGCATTCCTTCACACCTTCCCGCCAGTTCCTTGGCGTTCCTACAAACTCACTTATTTTGTTGGTATCCAACACACTGTAGGCAGGCCGTTTGGCTGGCGTCGGGTATTGTTCGGTACGAATAGGCCGAAGATCACAAGTAATGCCTTGCAGTTCAAAAATGTAGTGGGCAAAGTCATACCAGCTAGCGGCACCGCTGTTGGCATAGTTATAGATTCCTGCAGGAGCCTTGGCCTTAATCAACTCGAAGGCAGCCGCAGCTAAGTCCGCTGCGTAGGTGGGCGAACCAATCTGGTCAGCAACGATGCCAAGGCTGTCGCGTTCCGTTCCGAGGCGAACCATTGTCCTCAGGAAATTCTCTCCGTACTCAGCGTAGACCCAGGAAGTCCGGATGATGTAGGCCTCCGGGTGGTAGCGCAGCACCATATTTTCCCCTTTAAGCTTTGTCTTAGCGTAAACGGAAGCTCCCATTGTTGGGTCACCTTCCCGCAGTGGGCGGTTAAAACCGTCGTTATAGACATAGTCAGTCGAGAAGTGAACGAAGCCAATGCCTGCTTCCTGGCAGGCGGCTGCTAGGCGCTGAACGCCTTCGACGTTGACTCTGCTGGCCTTTTCTGGCTCCGCCTCTGCACGGTCTACAGCGGTGTAAGCCGCAGCGTTAAAACAGACATCTGGTTTGGCCTCAGCAAAGGCTGCCCGAAGGTCTTCCGCCCGGGTTATATCAAGTGTGGACCGGCTGTAAGCAAAAATGCGTACTTCCTCCTCAAGGGCTCGGGCTGCGCCAATCAACTTTTGACCAAGTTGACCGCCGGCTCCAGTAATCATAATTCTTTTCATGCGGTAATTTGGGAAACGTAAGGTAGCAAAGGATAGTTGATTGGGCAGGCAAATTCTTGATCTCAGACGAGATATTACTTACTTCGGACTCCTTTCGTTAGGGCGCGGGCGTAGGTGATCCCTGAGCGAAGCCGAACGGGTGCAAGAGAAAGGTATTGAACAAGTAAAAGACCATGGCCTCCAACTTTTAGGATTTTCTCGCAAACTGCCTCCCTCATTGGTACCTATCAATCACTCCCGCATCTTCAAGCGCAAGAAGCGTCACCAAAGATCGCACCTCAGCAAAGTCGTCCATATAAAAGCCCTCTCCTGGTTCAACATTTGTGGCGAAATAGCAATTGAATTTTCATGGAGCCCAAGTTCCAAAAAAAATCCGGATTATCTTCGCCTCCGATGACCCAGGACCAACGCCAAGATGCCTTCCGCAAATATTTCTACCGTCAGCTCGACAAGATCGCCGCCAACGGGGAATACGCTGCCGTAGAACGCTGTCTGGCACTGCGCCGCCACGTTCTGGAGTTGTTTGAACGGGCGACGGATAAGGACAAACTACACTTCAGCACCAACTTTGCTCGAATCAGTTATGCTGCGCATAAATTCGGCATTCCAAGCAGTCACATCCATCAAGAGCGGCGCTTCCGCGCCCGCAAGCCATCCAAACTTTCCACCCAAGAACTGGAACAACAGCTAGAAACCGGTTACCGGCTGGCAACGGAGCTTACCCGCGCCCTCTTCGGCGGCGCGGTTCCGCAACCCTGGGTTGACTACCTAACCCGCCCCTACCCTTTTCCTTACGAAAAGCCGGAGGTTAAGGAACGGTTCCCGACCCTTAGGGTCGTCGCCGTAGAATTCGATACCGAGGAGAAGCTGTTATACGTCCGGGAAGAAGCCCGGCCAGAGCGGACCTACGGCATCCCCTACTCCTCCGACGACGTCAACAACCCACTCGTCGGCGAAGCCCTGGCCATCGTCCGCCAAGTCAGCGGTCTACCGATGGTCCTTAACCTCATTTCTGCGGAGCTGCGCTCCGACGGCCACCTCCACCCCGATCAGATAGTAGTCGAACCCGATTACCTCCTCGACGTCACCTCCGTCGCAGAAAGCTTCAGTGGCACCCACAGCTTCCAGCCCTGGTCCAACATCGCCAAGAAACTAGTCCCCTTCCGGCAGGCAATCCCACTCGTCCGTGGTAACCTCGTCAACTACTTCCTCGACCGCCTGGTCGAAAACCCCAAAGTCTCCTTCATGGAGCTCATTGGGAGCATCTTCCAGACCCAACCGCTCGCCCTCTGCCTGTTCGGAGACAAGGAAATCAAGCAGTTGATTGATGACCTGAAACATCATTTCCTGTCGCTTCAGAAATTCGTTAACCAGGACCTGGCCAGTATCGACGTCGACCGTGAGCGTATCCTACTGGAACCGTCTTTCCTCAGCCCGACCTACGGCGTGCAGGGCCGGCTCGATCTCCTCCAGGCCGCTGCCACCCGCAATGACAAGACGACCATCGTCGAGCTCAAAACCAGTAAATATTGGAACCAGAACAAACACGGGATTAACCAGACAAACTACATCCAAACCCTGCTCTATGACCTGATGATTAATCAGGCACTCGGGGAAGGGGCCAACGTCCGGAGTTACATTTTATATAGCAATGACTTCAGCAACGGCCTCAAATACGCTCCACCGGAGCGGATGCAGAAGTTCGAGGCCATCGCGGCCCGCAACCAATTGTTGGGAGTAGAACTTCTACTTGGCCAACTTGGCGCAGATCCGGATAAAGATCTTGCCAAATCTACCAACGGATTGATGGCCAGGTTGCACCCCGAGAAGATCAAAAACCTAAGCGGGTTTTCCAGAAAAGACCACGAGTTGGTTCTCAAAATTTATGGACAGTTAACCGACTTGGAGCGCCGCTATTTCGGCGCCTTCATGGGCTTCACCGCCCGGGAGCAACGGTTGTCTAAAACCGGAGAGCAAAAGCTCGATGGCGTGAATGGGCTAGCCAGCCTTTGGCTGGACGAACGGGACGATAAGATTGAGCGATTTGAATTGCTCGATGGCTTAACTTTTGATGGTTACGACGCGAGCACCGCCACCTTGACCCTTAGCAGGCCGGAGGAGGACGACCGCTTAGTCAAATTCCGGCAGGGAGACATCATTGCCCTGTATTTTACCCCGGAAGCGGTGACCAAAAAGATGGACGCCGTCCGGTCGCAGGTATTAAAGTCTACCATCGTTGAGATCAGTCCAGACCGGGTACAACTCCGGTTGAGGAGCCAACAATTGAACGATACGGCCTTCCGGAGGAGTAATTTCTTCAGCATCGAAAAAGATGTTCTCGACAGCAGTTTCAGAAACCATTATAAAGGCCTACTCATCTGGGCCTCGGCCATTACGCCGTTCCGAGATCGTTGGCTTGGCCTTATTCCTCCAGGGAAGGCGGAGCCTTACGATCAAGACATCAATGCAGGGCTGACGGAAGAACAAAACCGGATACTGCAGCGCATCATAACTGCGCCGGACTATTTCCTTCTTTGGGGACCTCCCGGGACGGGTAAGACCAGTCAGATGCTTCATCATTTGGTTCGTCATTTACTAGACAACAGCGACGAGAATTTACTCCTAGTGGCCTACACCAACCGGGCAGTGGATGAAATCTGCGAAAGCATTGAACGGATCCTCACGCCGGAGGGGGAACCCTTCACGAACTACCTCCGAGTTGGCAGTCGTTATGGCGTAGCGCCGCGCTTTGAGGAGCGGCTTTTGCAGGTAAAAAGCCAAACAATTAATAAGCGAATTGAGCTAAAGAACCTGATCCAGAGTACCCGAATTGTGGTAGGAACGGTTGCCAGTGTCGGCGGCAAGGGAGAGTTGTTTGCGCTCAAGAAATTTGACCGGATCATCGTTGATGAGGCCAGTCAAATCCTGGAACCGTTGCTTGCTGGGTTGTTGCCAAGGGCACCCAGGTCGCTATTGATTGGCGATCATCGCCAGCTGCCAGCGGTGGTGCAACAGGGCCGGGACGGTACCCGGGTTTACGATGAGAAGCTGCGGGAGATCGGCCTTCGCGATTTGTCCACCAGCCTTTTTGAACGATTATACCTCCGCGCCCAGCGGGAGGGGTGGTCGTGGGCCTACGACCAATTGAGCCATCAGGGGCGGATGCACCAGGACATAATGGCTTTCCCCGCAGCACAATTTTACCAGGGACAACTTAAGATTCTGCCAGACAACATTGCTCACCATCAAACCCAGCTCCAAAAACTTTCCCTTGCACCTGCGGCCGCGCCCCTGTCAATTTCCCTTGCAAAAAAGCGTTTGCTCTTCCTGGACACCAAGCCAGACGACCGCAATTCAGACCCGAAGGTTAACGGCTACGAGGCTGAAATGATGGTCCGCCTCATCGAGGAATTCACCGCCCTTTATGCGGACACCGACCGCCCCGTTGAAGCTGGCGACATCGGTATAATAACGCCCTACCGCGCACAGATTGCGCACATCCGTCAGTACCTTCACAAGGCAGATCTCGACCCCGCAAACTATATGGTCGACACCGTTGAACGCTACCAAGGAGGAGCCAAAAGAATCATACTTATCTCGCTGTGTACCAACGAGTATAAGCAAATACAGATGCTTTCTCAGGTTAGTGAAGAAGGCGTTGACCGTAAGCTAAACGTGGCCATGACCAGGGCCCGGGAGCACCTAATTATTGTGGGCTGTTCTGACATTTTACGGCAAAGTGATGTCTATGCGGAGTTGCTGGATTTCGCCGCAAACCCAGGCCCTGAAGCAGATGCTATTTTGGGCGCGGACGCGGGTGCTGAGCGGAGCCGAAGTACGGGTGCATAGTTTGTTGGAAGGCGGGGATTATACCTTTGAGTCCCCGGTCTTCAGGCCTACGGTGCTTCGCACCTTCCCCTTGACATCATACCACTCCGCGCGGACTCCTTCTTTTAGCCAGACAAAAGCAGCAGCCAGCCCGGAGCGATGTTGCACGAAAAAGCGGTGTGCGAAGCACCGGTAAGCGAAGAACGTTTCAATCGTAGGGTTCGCGGCTAAAGGCCGGGAACACGAAGTACTGTGAAGCTAAACCTATCGAAGAGCCAGGCTTAGTGCGAACCCAGTGCTAAGCACCAAACCTCAACCACTAAATACTAATTCCCTAACTTTGGCCTACACTCGAAGAGCGCCCCATCCCCAGCTCCAAACGCAGCGATCACGCGCAGCGCAACTATACTACCTACCAATTTTTTGCATGAAAGCTCTCCTTACGTTCCTTTGCCTTCTTCCCCTGGCAATTTTTGCACAGACCGACACCATTGTTCGGGACACTACCATTTACGACATCGCCGACGAAGTCCCCCGTTTCCCGACTCCCTGTGAGACGTTGGATACTACCGCTGCAGTCAAGTCTGAGTGTTCCCAAATTGGCCTACTGGACTACATCAACCAGCGCGCGCTGTACACCGCGGAAGCCCGGGAAAAAGGGATTAGCGGCATGGCCGTTATTGGCTTTGTGGTGGAAGCAAATGGTATCATTTCTAAGGCCCGGATTCTACGGGACCCCGGAGCAAACCTAGGCCTGTCCGCCCTACGGAGCGTTATTGGCATGGCCAAGGAAGTTCGCTGGCGACCGGCCATTAAGGACGGCAAACCCGTCCGTTTCAACTTCGTTTTGCCCGTCCGCTTCCGGATCGAAGAGCCGAAGCCTTATGTCGTCACGGATCGGGATACGATATACACCGAGCTGACCGAGCCGGTAGCCTTCAACGGCGCTGAATCCTTGGGAGAATACTTCACCAAAAACGTCCAGTATCCCGCCAGCGGCGAGGACAGCTGCCGGACCGGTCAGATGGACCTCCAACTCCTGATCCACCCCAACGGCCGAATAGGTGTTCAGGACATCACCGACTACAGCAACCTTGGCTCCGACTTCACCTTCGAAGCCGTCAACGTAGCCACCCAGACGATTGGAAAGTGGACACCCGGCGAATACGAAGGTCGGCCAGTCACCTCCGCCTACGACATTAGCTTCGCCTTCTCCCCAACCTCCGACGGTTGCCAGCAAACAGTGGTAGACTACAACGAGGCCATCGACAGGATGAACGAAGGCCAGGTCCTCGTCCAAGATTCCACTACCATAGACGCCGGTCTGATGCAGATGGACAAAGCCATCGACGCTTTCCCTGCCGACGGCCGCTTCCGCATCCTCCGGGGCCAAACCCGGATGGACAACAACCTGTTAGAAGGAGCCTGCGAAGACCTCACCCTAGCCAGAGAGATTGCACTGATTAACTGGTATGACTCGGTGTTGCCGTTGTTGTGTAGGGGGGGTGAGTAAGCGCTGGACGCTTATGGACGCCGTGTAAATAAAAGTTAGGCTTAAGAGATTAGAAGTCAGAGGTAAAACTTGGCCTGTAACGGTTGATGCCTAAAATCTAATGTCTAACGACTAAACCCTCCCCCGCCGTGACAGCAACACTGCCACCGGCCGCGTACCCTCAAACTGCGCTAAAAAGGTAATTAGCGTAAAGGTGATCGGCACACAAAGCAGCATCCCGACTACGCCCCAGAGCAGCCCCCAAAGCATGAGGGAGAAGACGATTACGAAAGGGCTAATATTAAGCGCGTCACCGTAAAGTTTGGGCTCGATCAAGCCGCCGATGAAGAGTTGAATAAGACCGACGCCGATGGCGACGATGAACAAGGGCGAGAGGTGGTCAAACTGTACCAATGCCATTAGGCTGGGTAGGATGGTCGCTACGATGGAGCCAATCGTTGGGATAAAATTGAGCGCAAAGACGGACAAGGCCCAAAAGATGGCAAAATCGATGCCGGCATATTCGATGACGAAGTAACTCAGCAAGCCTGTGGCAAAAGACGCTGCAAATTTGACGCCGACATAGGCGCGGATGGCCCGGTTTAATTTATCGATGACGCCAAGCAGGCGGGTACGACGGTCCCGGGTAAGGTTGAGCGCTGCCAGTTTGCGCGGAAAGGTATGCTGCTCAACTAACAGAAAAAGCGTGTACAGTAGCACCAGTAAAAATTGGCGCGTAGCAGTGGTAAAATAAGGGAGTAAGCCAAGTAGATAGCTATTGATGTCCACTTCTTCAGAAAGCGTTTTGAGGGTTATGGCCTCATCGTAGCCAAAGCCAGCGAGTATCCGGGCGAACTGTTGTTCAAGGTTAAGCCAGTATTCGGGGGCCGTTGCAACCATGGCGTTGATCTGCTGCCCCACCAGGCTCCCAACAAGTACAACAATGGCCAATACGACCACAGCAGCAAAAGCCAAGGTAAGTCCTCGCGGAACTCGTCCCGCAACGGGAAGCTTACGGAAGAGTTGATCAACCGCGTTAATGAGGTACCAGAGGACAAAAGCCAGTACGACAGGGACCAGAAGTGCCTTACCGAAAACCAGAAGACAAACGAAGAGGCCAGTTAGGGCAAGAGAGTAGGTGATTTTTTGTAGAGGCAGCATGGGGTATAGAACCCTTTTCGGAGCAAAAAGGTCACTCTTGTACAGTGCTTAGATATCAGAATTTAGATTTTAGGTTTTAGAGGTTAGAATTTAACCCTCAGATGTGAGACCTGGCGGTTAAATTTTAAAATCTAATCCCTGTATCCTAATCTTTCCTTAACCCGCCAACCATCCCCCCACCTCAAGTGTCCTTTGCCATATGCGTAGCAACCAATTTTTCCTTCTCTTTGCTCTTCTAACTTTCTCTGCATCCTGCGTCCACGCCCAGGAAGCCAGGCTACTGGCCGTTGAGCTGGAGAAAACCTGGGAACAGGATCACCGTTGGCAGGAACTCAATGAGCTGGATGGTCGGTTCAGGCTGTCCACTCCCGATATCCTTAGCCACAATATCGATTCGGTAGAAACGGCCGTCGGACTGCAAGCCTACCATACTTTTCACCTGCAAGCCCCTAGCGTTGAAAACGCCGAAAACGTTATCTACGCGCTTAGCTACGTCGACTTCCCCGCCGGCTCGTTGCACCACGACAGCCTCGAACTTGTTTCCGAATTCCTCCTCAATACCGAAGAAGAAGCTACCGCCGCCGTGGGCGGCGAAGTCATCTACGCCGCCGAAAAAATCGTCACCGGCTACCCCGCCCGCCAGTGGCGCATCGATTATCCCAGCCGAGGAAGCCTCGCCAGCGCCCGCACCCTTGCTGTCGTTGCCGGCAACCGGTACTACGAGCTAAAGGTCTTCTCCCGCGCCAATAAAGGCCTCAATAAATCTGCCGACAAGTTCTTCGACTCCTTGCGCCTTTTTGCGCCGCCGAAGGAACAATAGTTGGGTTGGATTGTAGTGAATACAGTGCATGGTTTCAAGGTTACTTCCTTACTAGATTTGCGACTTGGTGCTTAAATAAGTATCGTCTCGACTCCGCTCGACGGCCGGCTCAATCGTTGGTCCCCTGTCGAGCATAGGCTCGAAGGTAAACTTGTCCTGTGCATCGGTGACCGAGCAGAGCCGAGGCGCATGATTTCCACCACAATGCATTCTTACTACTAACTACCAACTAAATACGATCCCCGTGTCCAAACAACTCTACCTCATCGCCAAATTTGATCTTGACGATGCCGACCGTTTCTCCCCCATCTTCGCCAAGCACGCCGCCGATTCCCGCCGCAAGGAAGGTTGTCTTTTCTTCTACCTCATCCGTGACCAGAAGAACCCAAGCGAGTTCGCCACCATGGAATGTTGGGACACCTACGCAGACTTTGAAGCCCACGTTGCCGACGCCGAACACGATGCTTTTTTCAAGCAGATCAAGCCACTTTTCCGGAAAGATCCGGAGGTGATGGAAGCTGATTTGGTGATGGGAATGGAGTAGGTTTCCAAGTGTTAAATATTAGAAGTTAGGACGTGGGAGGCTACCGCATGATAAAAAGCAGGAAGCGGGAATACTGAGTAGAAAGTACAGAGGCCACACGTTGGAGGCTGCCGCTGTTTAGTCAAATAATCGCTACCGCTGCTTCTCTCGCTTCGTTCGGTGTTTTGCCGTGGTTCGATTGGTGTGTGTGTAAAATTACGGCGAGGGGACTCCGGTGGCCTAATAGTAGTATGCGAATCATGGGCTAAAACCACAAATTCATGCCCCTCGATGCGCTTTTAGCTGCGCTGCTTCCTTCGGAGGTCGACTCATGATAGGCGTTAGTAATT
>JBLIGS010000114.1:0-9156 GCA_047637095.1 Neolewinella sp.
TCACACGATCTTCAAGTTGCTCCATTGCAGCAAGAAGCACAAGGCTAAAAGCCTTGGCATCTGCACACCAATCATCGCTGGTTTGGTCGTATATTTTTCTTAGATCTGACGAAATCACCCCGAAAAAATACAATTTCTTTAGGAATTGGCCAATTTTGCACCCTGAATAGTTACGCATATTTATTATTGAGGTTCTCTGAAGGATTAAGTAGGGGGCGCGACCGCAGGTACTTCGGCTGCGCTCAGCAGAACTGCAGAGGAGGTTAAAAGTCGAATAAAGGGCAAACGTCTTATTTCACCAAATACCTCTTCCCTGCCATCTGTTACCTTTGCCGCATAATACACCCATCCATGCTCCTACGGACCTTCGGCCTACTCTGCCTTCTCCTTGTCGCCTTAGGGACCCAGGCCCAGGGCCTGCGTCCCTACAACCCCACCCCAGAGACCAACATTGGCCTCCTCACCTTCGGCGGTGCCTTCACCCTCGGCTCCATCTACCTCGACTCTAAGGTCGAGCCCATGAGCCTCGAACAAATCGAAACCCTGAATTTTGACAAAATCCTCGCCATAGACCGGTACTCCACCCGCCACCTCTCCTTCAAAGCCGATGAGTTTACCGACAAGCTATTGCTGGCCAGTTTTGCCAGCCCGTTTTTCCTTTTATTGGATAAGAACGGCCGCGATAATGTCGACGACATAGCCCTGATCGTCTTCGAAGGTGCCTTGATAAACTCGGCCCTGGTCAACCTCAGCAAGGTAATCGCCAAGCGGCCCCGTCCCTACAATTACAACCCTGATGCTCCGATGGACTTGAAAATGAAAAAATCTGCTCAGTACTCCTTCTTTAGCGGCCACGTCGCTACCGCAGCTTACTTCAGTTTCGCTACCGCACAGATTTATAGCGACCTCCATCCAGACAGCAAAGCCAAGCCCTACGTTTGGGCCACTGCAGCCCTGATTCCTACCGCCGTCGCTTACGGTCGTATGCGCGCCGGCAAGCACTTTTTCACTGATGTCTTGGCGGGTTTCGTGACCGGCACCGCCATCGCACTGACCGTCCCAGCACTCCATCGGAGGGTTGTCAACTAAGGTAAAGAGTAATAAGCCTGTTACCACAACCGTTAATCCCTCACTTACAATAACCAATCCCCCCAAAAGACTGACCGCCCCATTTTACTTTCATCTTCAAACGCGGCCTGTCAATGTATACACACAAATTCATACTGTTCCTACTCGTATTCTTCTGTTATGGCTCTCTTTGGAGTCAGGACTTTCCGTATGAACTCAACTGGAAAAAGGAGATTACCATCATCGCTGGTGCTGGTGCCTTGTCCGGCCTTTCCCACCTACGAGAGAGCCAGTTAAAAGGGCTATCGTCAGAAGAGTTGGCGGTATTGAACCCCGGCGCCGTCAACGGTTTTGACCGTAGCGCCATCGGCAACAGATCCGAACCGTTCCGTAACCTTTCTGATGACCTACTTAAAGTCTCCGCCTTAACGCCAGGCCTTCTTTTGCTCGGCAAGCCAGCCCGTAGTAAGCCCCTGACGCTTGGCGTCATGATGGCAGAGACATTTATCGTCACCGAAGGAATAACCAAGCTTGGAAAGGTCATCGTTCGCAGGAACCGACCACTTACCTATGACGCTGATTTCGACCCCGGTCAGCGCATGTCAGAGAACGCTCGGCAGTCTTTCCCTTCGGGGCATACATCCGTAACGGCGGGGATGAGTTTCTTTGCGGCGAAGGTCTTTCATGACCTATATCCAGACAGTAAATTGCGTCCCTTCGTTTGGGCCGGAGCAGCGCTGCTGCCCGCCGCCACGGGCTACGCCCGCTACCGGGCAGGAAAGCACTTCCCTACCGACATCATCGCAGGCTACGCCCTCGGAGCCACCATCGGTATCCTCATCCCAGAACTACACAAACCTACTGGCCAGAGAGGGCTGGGGATTGATATTACGGGGAACGGTTTAGGATTGGTGCTGCGGTGGTAGCAACTCAGCTAAAACTCGATAGTTTGGTAGCCTCCAACGTTTGGCCTCTGTCCTCACGACTCCTGTCTCCCGCCTGGCGAACTACCTCCGCCAATGTTTGCTTTCCACCAGTGGCATAGGATAATCCACCCCCAGTTTAACACCACAGGAAGACTGTTCCTTATCAGATAACGTATCTGGCTGATGGACGGCTTCGCAGGGTAAACCCTTCAGTTCCGGTAGCCAGAGTTTCACGTATTCACCATCTTTATCGTAACGACTGGCCTGTTTCATGATGTTGAAATACCGGTCTTCGCGGGGATCAGAGCCGACGCCGGCGACATAGTTCCAATTGCACCAGTTGCTGGTGACATCGTAATCCAGCAGTACATGCTCGAAGTATTCAGCGCCCAAGCGCCAGTCCATATTCAAGTCTTTGACCAGGTAGCTTGCTACATTCTGCCGGCCACGGTTGCTCATGAAACCGGTTTGGGCAAGTTCCCGCATATTGGCATCGATGAAGGGAGTTCCAGTCGTGCCGTCGATCCAGCGCTGGAGGGTAACCCGGTCATTCCGCCAGTGCTTTGCCTCCTTCTTGGTGCCTCCTTTATGGAAGATGGCGTTGCCGTGTTTCTTGCCCATCAGGCGGAAGAAATCACGCCAGAGGAGTTCAAATATTACCCAGTAGGTACTGTCGTTCGCTCCATTTTTATCTTCGTAGGCTTTAATTTCCTTGTAAATACGCTTGGGGGAAATACAACCGCAGGCCAACCAAGCACTGAATTTGGTGCTGTAGTCGGAACCGATCAGGCCATTCCTCGTTTCCTTGTAAGTAGAGATGGCCTGTGTCTCGAAAAGGTAGTAGGCAAGGCGGTCGAGGGCGGCGGTTTCGCCGCCGGACCATTCGATGGCCGAGCGGCTGTCCGAAGGAGTTTCAGGAATACCGAAGTCGCTCAACTCCGGCAGTTCGCCCATCTCAATACTTTCATCCTTAACCAACGGAATTTTAACCGGTGTTGGGAGTGGTTCTCGAACAGGTGTAATCCGTTCGGTTTCTTTGCGAAAGAGGGTAAAAACATCTGGAGTCTGAGTAATCGGAAAAGGTAAGTCAGCAGTATAATATAAGAGCTTCCCGCGAGAGTAATACACTTCTCTGCCGACCGTCCAAAGTGCGGCTTCAACGGCTTCCTGTACCACCAATTCTTCCTGAATTCGTTCGCGGTTACAGAACACCCAGCGGGCACGGGTTTCCTGGGTCAGTTCCGCCAAAATCTCCTCGGGCTTACCAATACGAATAAGTAAATCAGCACCTCTTTTGCGGAGGTTCTTCTTCAGGTTAGCAACAGACTCTAAAAGGAATTTTGCCCGGTGGCCGCCAATTTTAGGCAGGCCGGTATGTGGCAATGTTCCCCTCCAGGTACGCGGATCAAAGATATACACTGGTAATACTTCCTTGGCGTGTTTCAGGGCGTCCGTAAGGGCTTCATTATCATGAAGGCGAAGGTCGTTTCGGAACCAGATTATGGCGAGGCGTTTGTTCATTTGCTACTTAGAATTAGGTAAAGTGGCTAACGGGTATAGGTTAGTTTGGTTGCCCTTTTATCCTTGTTTCGGAGCGGGTCTGACACTGCCGTTACCAAAGTGGCTCATTTAGGCCAAGGGAGGGCGTTAAAGAGCCATTAAGTAGGCGATTAGTTCGCACATTTTATAGGTAAAAAAGCGGTACGTAGAGGGCGCGGACGCAGGTGCAAAAGGTGGTTTCTGAAGAGCAATACTGGCTGGTCCCCCCTTGCTCTTTCAACTTATTTTGCTCCTGCGGTCGCGGTAAAAAAATGTCTTGCAAGCAAAAAACAGGTAAAACCTAAACTTACCAAGCCGTTAGCCCCCTCCGATGGCCGCCTTGTGATCTAAGTTCAAATCTCCAATTTCTACCTAAGGGATGGGAAATAAATAAACCAAGACTCTTGCTCGGTGCCTTTTAGCTGCGCTGCTCGTCGTTCCTCCTCGGAGTTACGCTCACCGTTCTTGAAAAATTCTTTGCATAGCCATAGCTACTGACAGCATTTTCAAGTGCGGTGAGGGCAAAATAAGGCGGTCAAAAATCTTGGCTTATTTATTTCGCATCCCTAAGGTACTTCGGCACCGAAAACCGCTGCCCATATCGCTCGCTCAGCTCACCGCACCTGGTCACGAATTCCGCCGGACCACAGCTCTCAACGTACCGCAAAACACCCCCCGTGTATGCCGGGAACCCCCAGCCATAAACACTCATGAGGTTAGCGCCAGCCTTCTCCGTAATGATCTTCTCCTGCAAACACCACCCTGACTCAATGATCTGGCAAAACAGGAAACGATCTCTCATCCGCTCGCGGTTAAAACCTTCTTTGGTAACGGGAAAATGTTCGGCAATCCCGTCCCACAACAAAGCCGTTCCATCGGCTTCGTAGGCGTAGAAACCGGACCGCTTCTGCTTGCCTCCCCGACCAAGGTCGATCAGCATTTTCTTCAAAGCAGGCACCGCCGGATGTTGCTGATACTTGTCGCCGTAATGGTCGGCAGCCTGCTGCTCGTAGCGCAGCACGAGGTCCAAACCAAGTTCGTCCGCCAGCGCCAACGGCCCTGCCTGCATCCCCGCCTGACGGCCCATATTTTCCACCAACGCTGCCGGATATCCCTCGTTCAACATCGTCACCCCTTCCAGGATGTAGGTATTCAACACCCGGGCAGCAAAGAAGCCCCAGCTGTCTTTTACCACCACCGGAATTTTTCGAATGGCCGTAGCAAAGTCGAAAGCCCTTGCAATGGTCTCATCACTGGTTTTGTCTCCACGGATTACCTCAACCGTGTACGTTTTCTCCGCCGGGGGGAAGAAATGAATCCCGACGTAGTTCTCCGGCCTAGCACTCCCCTCCCCTAGCTCTGAAATAGGAATCGAGATGGTGTTCGTTGCAAAAATGGCGTATTCATCCAGCTGGTCTTCCGCTTCCCGGATGGCCTTTAACTTGATGGACTTGTTCTCAAAAACGGCTTCGACCACCAGGTCACAGTCCACAAAGTCTGCGCTGGTCGCCGTTGTCTTGATTCGGCTAAGCAACTCCTCCCGCTCTTCCAATTGGAAGGTTCCCCGCTCAATGTATTCTTCAATTTTCTCCACTACGTACTCCCGGCCACGGTCTGCAATTGGCTGGGAAACGTCCTTAAGGATTACCTCCAAGCCATTTCTAAGGCACAGGAAAGCAATTCCTGATCCCATCTGGCCAGCACCGATGATGCCCACCCGCCGTGGACGGAATTTGCCATAGCCCTTTGGCCGACCAAGGCCGTTGCTCCGCACCGCCTGTTTATCAAACCAGAAGGTAGAAATCATGTTCTTAGCCACCTTACTCGTAGCTACTTGGGCATAATATCGGCTGTCCAAACGATAAGCTGTAGCAAAGTCTAGTTTTGATGCTTCGGCCAGCAGGTCAATTATGGCAAGCTTAGCGGGGTAAAGATCGTTGGTATCGGCCGAAAGGCGAGCCGTCAGTAGGCGGATACGATGGCCGAGTTCTGGGTCGGCGGCAGTGCCGCCGGGAATTTCCCCGTTGGGTTCATCCCAAGGACGGTAGGTAGAAGGCTTAGACAACAGCCAGGCTTTTGCCCGGCGAATCAAGTCCGCCTTATCAGTCGCCAACTCATCGACGATGCCAACTTTGAGCGCCTCCTGTGGGCTGTACCGCCGGCCTTCCATCAACAGCGGATACGTCCGCTCAATCCCCAACAACCACATCAGCCGGATAACGGCACCGCCGCTGGGAATAAGACCAATCTTCACCTCCGGATGACCGAGCCTAATCTTAGGCCTTGCCTCAACAATCCGGTGGTGGCAAGCCAACGCTAGCTCAAAACCAGCGCCGATGGCATCTCCAGCGATGGCAGCAACGACGGGGATACCGGGCATTTCAAGGTCCCGGAGAAAAGTCTTTAGTCGCTCCGCTGCCTCAAAGGCAGCACGGGGGTCCGTCAACTCCAGCAGGTAACCAAGTTCCCCACCCTGCATGAAGTCTTTCTTCGCCGAAGTGATGATGATGCCCTTCAGCCGGTTGGCCGCTTTCTCCGCCTGCAGGTGGGTAATCACCGGTTGGAAAGCAGCGACAAGCTTATGGTTCAGGACGTTGCTGTCCTTGCCGGACATGTCCAGAATCAAGGTTACAATGTCGTCAGTGTCTTTGCGGTATTGAATCACTTTCGTAGAAATTAGAAACTAGGAGATAGAAGCTAAAAGTCAGGAGCTACAAGTTAGGGCAGAGAAACTAGCTATCTAGCTACTAGCTCTCTAGTTCCTAACTTCTAGACTCTTTCGATAATAGTAGACACTGCCAGCCCTGCCCCAGCGTCGATGGTCAGGCTGCCGAGGGCAAGGTCTTGTCGTTCCAGCTCGTCCAGAAGGTGGCAAAGCATCATGCCGCCAACTGCGCCAAGGGGTTCTCCGAGGGCGATGGCTCCACCAAGTACGTTGTAGCGGTCGTCCGGAATGTTCAGGTCTCGCTGGAAGCGGATGGCTGGGGCAGCGAAGGATTCGTTGAACTCCCAAAGGTCGATGTCTTTGCGTTCCAGGCCGGCTTGGGCGAGGGCGAGGTCCGCGGCATTTACGCCGCCCGTCAACTGAGTAGCATCAACGTTGCTCATGGCAACGGCACGGATTTTAGCCCGGGCCTTCAGCCCAAGCTCCCCTCCGGCGGCTTCGTTGCCCAGCAGGCAAAGCGCACAACCGTCAGCGGCCTTACTCGTATTGCCCGTCGTGTGCCGGTGGTCGATGTGGTCTACCAGCGGGAACCGATGGAGGGCCATCTCATTGAATCCTGCCAGGCCCATCTCCGCGAAACGCGGAGGTAAATCTGCCAGGTTCTCCGCCGTAAGGCTATGATCAGGAATGCTGTCTTTCACCAGAATATCAAGACCATTCCTATCAAAAATTGGCTCAAGGCTCTTTCGGTAGTATTCCTTTTCCCAGGCTTCCTTTGCCTTGCGGTGGCTATTAACGGCAAAGGCATCCAGTTCTTCCCGGCTGATGCCTTGAACGCTGGCGACCAAGTCTGCCGCAACGCCCTGCGGGATGTAATGACTGTTGATGACCGTGCTCGGATCGTTCATCATCGGCCCGCTGTTCAAGTAAGTCGGTACCCGACTCATACATTCCAGTCCGCCAGCAATCATCACGTTGCCGTAGCCCGCAGTAATTCTGGCGGCCGCGAGGTTAATAGCTTCCAGGCCGGAAGTATTGAACCGGTTGATCTGCAGGCCGCCCCGGCTTTGTTTCCACCCCGCGTTCAGCAAGCCTGCCCGGGCGATGTTGTACCCCTGGTCTCCGGCGGGCGTGTTGAGGCCGATGACGAGGTCATCGATACTGGCGGGTAGGCCGTCGCCGCAGCCGCGGCGGGTAGTAAACGCTTGCAGACACTGGCTGAGCAGGTCGACGGGTTTAACTTCGTACAGGTCCTCCGTGCCGTCGGCACGGCCGCGGGGAGAACGAAGAACATCGTAGATAAAAGCCTGAGGCATGTTAGTAGTCTTGTGGTCTAGTAGGCTTGTGGTCTAGTAGGCTGCCGCATTTTGTAGTACGGTAGACCTTAGTAGAGAGGCGGAAGGATGCCTCATTTTGAAGGTGACGCAGGTGTACAATTCGTAAAATTCTTAGCCAGAGACAAGCCAGACGCCTAGCAGATGGCCTAGTCCCCCGATACGAGTTCCGGGTTACGAATTGCAGGTTAGCACAACTACCTCCCTCGGCGTTGGTCGTCAATGGCCTTAACCAAAGCTTTCACCTCCGTGCTGAAATCCTTGTTCAGAATCCACTTGAGGTAGCTGGGGTCTTTGCCAAAAACAGCGGCGACATTCTGGCCGGAGTACTTACCAAAGTTAAATTGTGGTATGCCGTCCGGGCCTTTTTTCAGGCGGCGGGTAGCATCGAGGTAACGGTCGTCCTGGCAGAAAGCAGCAACGGTATCGATGGATTCGAAAGGATGGCTGATGTTGCCATCTCCATCGTCGTATTCTGCACCTTCATAGCGCTTAAGTTGGCCTTTGAAAACATCTACCGTCGCCCGAACATCAGCCAGGGCATCGTGGGCGTTTTCCATCTTTTTACCGGTGTAGTATTTCAGGGCAGCGGACAACGTCCGGGGTTCCATACGGTAGAAGATCTGCTGCGAATCGACGAGGCGGCGGTTGCTTGTATCAAGGTAGATGCCGGCGCGGTAAAACTCTTCTTGCAAGAGCGGAACGTCGTAGCGGTTAGAATTGTAGCCACCTAGATCAGCATCTCCGATGAAGTCATACACCTGCTTGGCGACCTTATCAAAGGTCGGCTCGTCCGCCAAATCTGCGTTAGAAAGGCCATGAATTGCCTCCGCTTCCGCACTTACCGGAACCGTCGGATTAATCTTCATTTCCATCTCTTCGGGCTCCCGTCCATCGGCAAAAAGCTTCACCATCGCAATCTGTACAATGCGGTCCTGGACAATGTTGAGTCCAGTCGCTTCAAGGTCGAAGAAGACGAGGTCGTTAGGGAGTTGAAGCATAGTGATGGTTAAATTTTGGGTCGGCCCTTTTAACAGGCTCAAAAGGGGCCGCGGGCGCAGGTGCAAGGTAGGGATAATGAAGCAGGGGAAGACCAGCATTGGCTAAGAATCCTTTAATATTTAGGGCCGAGCACTCAAAGACTTTTACCAACTCCACCAGTAGCTACATTGGCACAAGCCCTTCGCCTCTCTGAAATTACAGGGAGATGATCTCGAAGCCCCCTGAAACCTCAGCGAAGCGGAGAGTTTTCAGGGTCTTTGAGCGTCCATTCCCCAATTTTGTCCGGTCTAACCCTCCCTTCGTCGAAAGCCACAACCCAACCTCATCCTTTCCTCGTACGTTGTGGTTGAATACCCAGTAAAACTTATACCTACATGGTTTCTGTATTTCCCCTTTCTGAACCCAACATGCTCGGCTTCACCCTTGACGGTGAAGTGAACGACGACAACCTCCGTAAGCTCCTCATTGCTGTGGAAGCCAAGGTTCTTACCCATGGCCATATTCGGCTACTGGGCAACATCAAAAGCGTTGGCGGATTCCAAGGCTTTCAAACCTTTTGGCGACTGCTAAAAAGCAAGGGCGAACTCTGGGATAAAATTGAGAAGTATGCCATCCTGACCGA
>JBLIGS010000115.1:0-9148 GCA_047637095.1 Neolewinella sp.
AAACATTGACAGACCACTAGTGACAGAATTCATAAAAGACTTACTCTTCTTCGACATGACTTCCCTCCATTTTCTTCGCTCCGAAGAAGAAATAGTAAAGTAGAACGACTACACCTACTGATATAGCAACGTCTGCAATATTGAAAATGGCCGAGAAGAAAGTGAACGATTCTCCGCCTTTAAACGGCAGCCATTCCGGATAAGTCCCATAGGAAATGGGAAAGTAAAACATGTCTACAACCCGGCCGTACAACAGCGGGGCGTAGCCCCCGTCTTCAGGAAACAAGGTAGCTGGGCCTTCATGAAATTTGGAGGCCGAAAAAGCCACTCCGTAAAAGACACTGTCAATGATATTCCCAAAGGCTCCGGCGAGAATCAGAGAGAAGCCCACCAGCAGTAACTTGTCAACTTGCTCCCGAACCAACTTAACCAGGTAAACCGCAAGAAAGCTTACGGCTATGATCCGAAACAGGCTGAGGGCCAGCTTTCCGTAGTCCCCTCCAAGGGACATACCGAAGGCCATGCCATTATTTTCAACAAAATGGATAAGTGCCCAGTCTTGGCCGAAAATGGAAATCTCTTCTCCGTAAGCCATGTTAGTCTTCACCCATATTTTGATTGCCTGGTCAATAACCAAGACGAGGAAAAAAATTACCTGGACCAGTGTTCTTTGTTTCATACTTAATGGAATAGGCTAAGCCAGCGTGGGCTTTGACTAAGATTGGTTGTTAAGTTAAGTAGCCTTGCTGTGACATGTCAGATGGGACTACTTCTTACTTACTTATTTGGACAGCCTCCTTTCTCTCAACAATCATATTATTAAGAGCTTTGAGCCAGAGCTCACATTAGAAATAATACAGCCTTCCCGCTGCAAGAGCGGAAAGGCCGGCAAATTACATAATCGACTTGTTGTTCTTTGGCTTTCAGCCTTAACGGTTTTGTTTGGCGTGAATGCTCAAGGTAGTGTGCGGTACAATACGCAGCCGCTCTTTAGAGATCAGCTTACCACTTACCCGGCATACGCCGTAGACTTTGTTCTCAATCCGGAGGAGAGCGTTCTCGAGGTGCTGTACAAGCTTCCGTTGGCGATTGGCGAGGTTGTGTGTATCCTCGTTGGCCATAGTCGTTGTTCCATCATCAAGTCCCTTGATTTTACCGTCTGCGCTGTTTGTGCGTTCCGCAAGGCGTTGGAGGTAAAAGTCAAGTTGCTTACGTGCTTCCGCAAGCTTCTCGTCGATGATAGCACGGAATTCTTGCAGCTCCTGATCGCTGTATCGTGATTGTTCTTTTGATTGCATGAATGTAAAAATCTGATAATCAACATATAGATAGGCGAACTACCAGGAGATAATGTTTTCTTCAACCCTATAAAAGCTCTTTAAACACATCTCTTTGTAATCCGTCGTGAAGATACCATTTGATTTTAATGCTCACGGTCAATTCTTCTAATTTTTTTTTGATCCGTAAAATATTAAGAAAAGAAAAAACCTTCCGAGCAAAACAATTGATGGTTAACACTAAAAGGGTGAAATTTTATTCGGCTACTGCCCTCTTTGATCAAGCAACATCGGAAGTCTTGCCCATATCCGAGATCGCTTCAACCAGTTCCCCCTACTACATTTCTCTCGAATTGAGAAGGTCCTCCGCAGAAAAAAGCCTTCTTCTCCGAGGACTACCTCGTCTGAATAACTCACGGAAAACCGTTCGGTACTCTCTCGTAGCTCTATCTGATCGTCAATAGTAACAAGGTCTCCGTCTTGGTCAAATGTTGGCCAACTTCCCGGTTGCTCACTGAGGAAGTGAACCCGTTCAATGAGGTGTTCGCTTATAGGTACATACCTAAGAGAAGGGTCTGTTTCAGATGGCCTGACAATAACTGCCGTAAAATTTGTGTGGAATAGCAATCCTGTCCAACTATAGACCGCATCCCCAGCAGGAATGTAGAGCGAGAACCTGTCTCCAGCCCTGAGGTATGGGCTGTAATAAAGCCCATCCGAACGAAGCCGGAAGTTAACCTTGCGGTCATTGACCCGAATTTGCACAGGCTTGCTTTTGCCCATTCCATAGGAGAGTAGGCGAAAAGAGAGATAACCGGTGGCTGGAATTTCAATAGACCAGGTCTCCACCACTTTTGTATCCTTCCCAAGAACCACCAAAGGATCATTGGGCGGTGAACCTCCATCCGCGACAACGCCTATAATCCCCTCAGGTTCAGCATTTTCTATTCTTTTCTGCCAACGATCGGGAGCAAAATAGCCTCCCCATGCACCAACATCACAGGCCAGATCAAAGTATTGGTAATCTTTAGAAGAGTCGTTTTTAAGGCCTGTCACGGGCGATGAAAGTGGCCCTTGGGCACAAAGAGGTGCTGTCCCCGACAGGAAGAATAACCAACTTACCAACAAATGGCTGATTACAATCCGTTTGTATCTGTTCATAATATCTGCTGTCGTGTGCAGCTAGGTTCCGAAGGGCGAAAAGTTCAAGCAGTTACAAATATACGAAAGGGACAATTAGCTTACGAAACGGTACGTATTTACATGTGAACGGCTCCCGCTAATAAAAATATGCTTTCCCAGCTGAATTCTACTCTGATGACGTGAACACTTTCATTTAAGTAGGCTTTTATTTGATGAACATAAAGTTATACTACATGACCCCTCGTCGCCTTGAATTCACTTCTATTGTCCCACGACCTCTTGCGGAAACCTGGGCATTCTTCAGCCGGCCTGAGAACCTGGAAGAACTGACGCCGGAGGACGTCAAATTCAACATTATATCTCCTGTCGCCGGAGTAAAAATGTATGAAGGAATGATCATCCAGTACCAGGTGAGCCCCTTTCCTGGATTCACAACAGACTGGATAACGGAGATCACACAGATTGAGCACCACTCCCATTTCATTGACGATCAACGCGTTGGCCCATTTGCCCTTTGGCACCACCAACACTTTTTCAAAGCCCTTGACAACGGACATACTGAAATGCGAGACGTGCTGCATTACCAAGCCCCCCTTGGGCCGTTGGGAACCATTGCCGACTGGTTGTTCGTACACCGGCAGGTGAAAGGCATTTTCACGGCGAGAGAAGAGGCGATTAAGCGGCTGTTCCCTAGTTAGCTAGAAAGCCAAGCAGCCTGTTATCCAACAGCATCAAACAGTTTTAAGTCAGAGCATCAAGCAGTCTACTACAGTGCGTCGGAGCATCACCCCCTGTGGGTAGTTGACTGCTTGGTTTGTGTGACCGCCTGCGTTCGCGGCAAAATAATTAAACAGTTAAAAAACAGTCCGTTCCCTCGTATTACCTTTAGCCCCTGATGAAGGACTGTCTTTTTTTCTTGCTATTCATACTATTATCGAGTGTTGTTTCCGGCCAAGGAACACTGCTAACCCAAGATCGCCGGAGCGACATAGATCTAGAAAACTGCGCTCGGATCAATGACAAGAAAACGCAGTTTGGTCCCGCCATTTATGGCAACCAGCTGGTTTTCCTCACCCGCCCCAAGCGGGGAAATATGAATCCGATAACCCGGGAGACATACTTCAAATTATTCAAGGCCGATCTTACTCCAGACGGTGACCCCGGCTATCCCAAGCCTTTCTCCGTGGAACTCAGCGGCAACTACAACGAGGGGCCCATTTCTTTCACCCAAGACGACCGGGTTGTTTTCTTTACCCGGACCTTACAGAAGTCAGGAACAACCACCGAGGACCTCAGCGGAAAAACCAATCTTGGCATCTACTCCGCCTACCGGGCCGAATACGACTGGGCAGGCATCCGCCCCCTTCCCTTCAACGGGCCCAATTTCAGCAACCAACACCCTTCGGTTACCCCTAACGGCAAGCGGGTCTTCTTTGCCAGCAACCGCGAAGGCGGTTACGGCGGATACGACCTTTATTTCAGCGACTTCCGCGAAGGCCTGTGGAGCCCGGCCATCAACATGGGCCCCGATATTAACACCGAAGGAAACGAGGCTTTCCCCTACATCCACGCCAACGGCCGGTTGTTTTTCGCCAGCGACGGCCACGGCGGGCAGGGGGGCTACGACCTGTTCCTAGTAGACCTCAGCCAACGGCGCTGGGGTAAGCTCCTCAACCTGCCATCGCCGATCAACTCGTCAGCAGACGACGTCGGCATCGTGCTGACCAAAGACGCCAGCCGGGGCTATATGGTCAGCAATCGGGAAGAAGGCAAAGGCAAAGACGATATTTACCTTCTGCGGTTTGCGCGTGGGTTCTCAAGTTTGGAGGCAAGTCGTACCGACGGAGAGGTCGTTACCATTTACGACGGCTCCACCAGCCAACGGGTAACCGGCGCCGAGGTATGGCTGGCTGAGAACAACAACGCCGGCCGGTTACCAGCAGAATTTTATTCATTTAGCACCGTCGCCCAAAACGGACGCAGAGAAATTAGCCTTACCCCGCGCCCCTACGGTGCGCTGCTACCAACACCGCTCAGAACCGACCGCGAAGGCACCCTTCGCCTAGAACTCAAGGTCGGCACCACCTATGAAATGCGGGTTTTTCGCCGAGGCTACCGCCCCGAGACCCTCCGCTTCGTATACACCGAAAACGGGCCCAGCCGACCGCTGGAAATTACACTACAGCCCATCAGCTGCCTGCTGGTATCTGGCCGGATTACAACTTCTACAGGGGAGGGAGCAGGAAATGTCCCGATACAGTTCCGCCCTCAAGGCTGTCCTTCGGCCAGCATTTCCGGCATAACGGACATTGCAGGCTATTATGAGGTTTGCCTATCGCCAGATTGCAACTATATGCTTTCTGCGGGAAGGCTTGGTTTTGAAACTGGCGTTAGCCAGATTAAAACGACTACGCTTCAGGTAGAGAACCACCCCTCCCATAACCTGGTCCTTAAACATGAAGGAGGCCTAGCCCGCCGAGGCACCGACGCCGACGAGGCAGTCCTGCCACTACCGGGGATTACCTTTTACGGTAACACCGCAGTATTGAACGAGGAGAACTCCGGCGACCTGGACATCCTCGCACAGCTGCTTACCGCCCGAGCCGACGTCAAACTCCTCCTCATCGCCCACACCGACGGACCAGGAGATCAAGCCAGTCTACAACGCCTAGGCAACCAGCGATCGGTTAACCTACGAGAGGCCCTGCTTCGCCGGGGCGTTGCCCCGGATCGCCTACGGACGATTAGCTACGGCCAAAAATACCGGGCCCGAGAATGTGGAGAATGTACGGTAGAGGACTATGCTTTTAATAATAGAATAGAGGCGAAGGTGATTAGTTGGTAGTGTATTATACCTACTAGCGAAAGTAGCTAATTGCACCTGTTGCCTGCAGAACTACTCACACACTCACCAACCCAGCGATTATATTCTTTGGCTAAGCCAAAGAACCCCAACGCCCCAAAAAACGTTGTCAGCTAAAACGCAAACATTATGGCCTTCGTAGAATCTACCATGCTCGAAATCGGTACTAAAGCTCCTGATTTCAACTTACCTGACACCGTATCAGACAAAGACCTAAGCTTCACGGATATTTCTGGAAGCGCAGGAACGCTCGTCTATTTCATGTGCAACCACTGCCCATACGTACTGTACGTGATTGAAGAGCTGGTGCAGGTCGCTAACGACTACAAACTCAAAGGCGTTGGCACGGTGGCCATCAGCTCCAACGACGTAGTAAAATACGATGTAGACAGCCCGGAGAACATGAAGGCTTTTGCCAACATATCCAGTTTCACCTTCCCTTACCTCTACGACGAAAGCCAGGAAGTGGCCCGCGCCTACGACGCGGCTTGCACACCTGATCTTTACTTATTCGACGCCGAAGGAAAGTGCTACTACCGTGGTCGCTTGGATGGCAACCGGCCAGGTTCTGGCCGCACACCAGATGGCATCGACCTCCGCAACGCGCTGGACGATATGTTAGCGGGCCGGACTTCGCCGGAGAAGCAATACCCGAGTGCGGGGTGTAATATTAAGTGGAAGTGATTCAGACATTAGGTATTAGTGTTTAGACATTAAGCAAAAGCGCTAATGTCTAAACACTAATACCTAAGCACTACCTAACTAACCTATAAGTTCCCTTCACCAGGAAAGTGTTCCTAGCCTCGTTGGCAAACAGGTCATCCGTTAGGGTTCTGAAGACCGACTGGCTGGGGTTTGCGCCACCGCCAGAGCCTTGTGACCAGACTAGGAAGATCGTAGAACTGGGCCGGTACTCCCACCGAACAACGAGGTTAGATCGGAACTGCAGGAAGTTAAAATCCGGATCACCGAAGGCGAAGTCGGTGGCTGCATCGTCGTCATCGTTGACGAGGTATTCACCGGAGGTTTCATCGAAGCTAACGGTAGATTCGGGGAAGGTGTAGAAGCGATCTTCGAAGTCTTTAGCTAGGGCCTGGTCGACGATTTTGAACTCGTCGTATACGCCGCGGGCGATGAAAGGCTGGGCGTAATACTGGATGGTAAAGTCAGGGGTGAGGTTGTAGGTGGCGCGGAAGGTAAGGCTGAAGGTTTGCTGTTCGATGCGGCCGTGGAGGTAGCCCGTCCGGTCACCATCCTCTTGCTGGGTGAAGTATTGGTCCCGACGCTTTGTCCAGTTGTAAGATGGCTCCACGTTCATGGAAAGGGCATCAGTAGGTTGGTAGCTAAAGTTGACGCTCACGCTGCCCCCCATCACATTACCATCATATCCTCGTCCGCCGTTAACGTTGAGGTAGGCATTGAATCGCTTACGGTAATCCGTACCGATTCCACCACCGAAGGCCCATCCTGGTGGTTTGCGGAACAACGGTCCGCCACGCAGGGCATTTTTACTGATATCCTGCTGCTCCAGGTTAAGGAAGACGTTGAAGTTGGAGAAGTTTTTGAACTGTCCCCAGACGTTGGTATTGTAACTCCGGTTAAGGGAAGCTCCGTTGAAATCCCAGCCCATGTAGATATTCTGGTTCCACTGTAGGCGGTTAAAGATGCCGAAGGGGTTGCGCCAGCGGCGGGCGCCCCAAGCGAAGTAATTGATCTGGTCGGTATTAGAAAGGAAGCCGATGTCATTGAGCTCGAGGCCGGGGCTACGGTAAGTAGCACCGGTTTCAAAGACCCAATCGCCTTCGGATTCTCCGATGGCGATGGTACCGCCCGTACCGTTCATCCGGGTGGCGGAAGTATCAACTTCCAGGTGGTCAGCGTCGGGCCGTTGGAAGAGGTGCTCAAAGGAACGTTGGGTACGGGTGATGGCTTCGGAGGTTCCCCGAACTTGGGCCCAGACGCCGTTGACACGTAGCTGCCAGGCGCGGTCTTTCCAGCGGTGAACGAGGTCGACGCCCCCGGAGTAGGCGCTTTTGTGTAGGAAGCCGAGGTCGTCGGTTCGCAAGTCGCGGTTAACCGTGGTCATCATCACACCGATGGTACTTTGCTGGTTGTTAAAATCTTGCTGAACGCGGCCGACATTGTAAGTTGTTAGCGGTTCTACTTCGGTTTCCGTCTCACCGTTGCTGTCGATGATGGTGGCAAATTCTCGCTCGGTGACGGAAGATAGCAAGCCGATGGAGAGACCTTGTTGGGTTTTTCCGCTGACTTTGGCAGCGCCAAGAATGGTCGTACTCTCCGGCTGCTGGACGAAGCGCCCAAGGCTTGGGTTTTCGCGAACGAATCGGCTTGGGGAGCCGCCGATGCGGCGGCTGTAAAACAGCAAGTCACCGTTGTAAGAACCACCGGCTTCTGCCTGGGTAAGGCGGTAGTCAAAGATGTTTCGATTCTCGACGAAGAAGGGCCGTTGTTCACGGAAGAAAATCTGAAAACCGTCGAGGTTGATGGCGCCGGGATCGGCTTCTACTTGGCCGAAGTCGGGGTTGATGGTGAAGTCCACCGCAATGTCATTGGTGATACCGATGCGGCCGTCGAGGCCGGCGCTGAGGCGTTCATCCGTTTTCCGGCCGAAGGGGTCGGATTCGGAAAAACCTCCTCCTGTCCGTACCTGGCCAAGAATGTAAGGTTGCAGCTCCAGTGGCTTGCGCGGCTTCATACCTTCAAAGCCTTTGAGTTTGCCAAATCGGCTTACCCAACCGGGCTGGGTTTGCTTCACCTGGGCCCAAGAAGAGTTCTCCTGGGCACGGAAGAGTTTGCGGTTTACCTGCAGGCCCCATTCCTGGGTTTCTTCCTTGCCAAAGCGAAGTTGAGAGAGGGGAATCCGGGCTTCGACGGTGTAGCCTTCATCGTCGATTTGGCTTTTAGAAAACCAGGTTGGGTTCCAACTATCGTCCCAATTATTGCCGTCGTTACTGATGAATTCATCGCCTCGGACGCCAGAGGCGGAAGTAGAGAAAGAGAAGGCTGTTCGTTTATCGTTGAAGCTGTCGAAGTTGATTTCGACCCAGTCTCCGGGGAAGTCATCGCGGCGGCCCATTCGGGCTTCGATGAGGTTGGCTTCGGTGTCCGAAGCCCGCCAGGCGACATAGATAAAACGGTTGTCGTAGAGAACTTTGAAGGCTGTTTCCTGGCTAACGGGAAGTTCATCGCTTGGTTGCCGCTGGTAGAAGTCTCCTCCCCATTCTACTTGATTCCAAGCTTCATCGTCTAGGTTTCCATCGATGACCGGTGCGTCGCCAATGATCCGAGAAGTTTCATATTCCGGCCGGTCTTGTACGTCGCGACTTTGCGCTTGGAGGCCAAAGCACAAGAGGCACTGCATAAGCAGTAGGGGTATAGTCAGTCTCATTTTAGTTGGGTATCGTAAACAAATACAAAGACGAAAGCTGGAAATTAGGGTTGCACGGTGTTGGTCAATATGGGCGGGAAGGAAGGTCTGTTTTCACACGGAGACGGGGAGTTCTGGGAGAAAGAGGGAAAAGAGAGTCAGCTACCGCATTTTGGATGTGGTAAGACCTGTTTGCGAATCCAGCTCAAACACATCTAGTGGGCTGGCCAGTAAGTTCAATCGTGTCCGGGTCAATTTTAAAAACATCTCTTAGGGACGATAGTAATCAGCTCTTCCTGGTTGTTCCCCAAATCCAGCTGATACGTCGGTATACCGTCCCAAACATGTAGGTGATAACGTTCGTGGTCCTTACGACGAAGGAAGTTTGGCATTGCTTAAAGGTGTTGACTTTATTGCTATCCGTTAGAACTACCTGAGTCAACGTAAACATTGATAGTGGGAATAAACTCCCTAACA
>JBLIGS010000116.1:0-9122 GCA_047637095.1 Neolewinella sp.
GCCTTCGGGGCCATCGTCACCCACCCATTACTCGACTGTTTTACGGCTTATGGGACCCAGTTTTTTCAGCCTTTTGCAAAGAGTCGGGTGGCCTGGAACACCATTTCTGTGGCCGATCCAATCTACACCATCCCCTTCCTACTTCTGCTCGTTTGGGCGCGGACGCGGGTGCAAGGAAGTGACATAAGAGCAAAGCTGAATAAAGCCGGCCTCATCCTGTCTTGCGTCTACCTTGCACTAACAGTTGTGAACTACTTCAACGTCGACAGCGTGATGGAAGCCTCCATCCAGAAAGCCGGGATTGCGGCCGAGCAGCACGTCATCTCCCCAACCATCCTCAACAACGTCCTCTGGTCAGGCACGGTCAAGGAGCAGGACAAAGACATCTTCTATTTCAGTCAATACAGCCTGTTCGACGAAGCCCGGAATTTCCAACCTTTTACTAGGATCGATGGCCACCATGACCTGTTGGCGCCCTACGCCAACGACCGCGACGTCCGCATCATCCGCTGGTTTACTAAGGAGTATTACAACGTCCTGCCCGGCAGGAACACCGGTGGCCTGCAGGTCAATGACCTGCGCTACGGCCTCATCGACCCAACCAAACCCGACGCCAGATCCAGCTACATCTTCAGCTGGGAAGTGGATACCACCGTCCACCCCGTCCAGGTCCGCCAGGAAAATGCCGGCCCCAGCGAGGAAGTCGACATGGGAGGCATGTTTGAACGACTGGTGGAAAGGGTGAAGGGGATATAAATTGGCCGCCTGCACTCCGTGCATAACATCACTCACTAACCACGATGACTCTGTTAGGTGTGCAACCTCCGAACGAGGAAAGATAAAAGCTTGTCTAAAAACCTCCATCGGAAAGTATTCTTAACCTCTTTTGCCACCTTAGACAGAAACTCTTCACCTAACCTAATTGGGCCTAAGTTCATAAGTAACCCAAAGGTTATACCCTTTTGTCTTACCGGGAGTAGATACATACACCTCATGAGGTGGTTCGAACTCTGCCAAAATCCCAAGCACTCTTTTCAAAATATCACCTTCTTCTCCATCAAGATCAAAGGCATCAAACAGAGGATCAGCATAGGTGGTCTCATCATCGATATTAACTATTTCCTCTACCCTGCAATTCAGGCTCTTCGCCACTATTTGCGCCCTTGTTTCTTATCTTTTAATATCAGTTGCCTTGTTCGCAACAAGTCGTGGAGTTTCATCGAAAAGTGACTTTGCAACCACTTAAAACCAGCAATAATACCTTCTATGAAATACTCGTCTTTACTACTCTTTTGTCTCTTCAGTGCAATACTATTAGCTTAAAACCCATTAGAAGCCATCATTGGCGAAGAGGAGTATTCCTTCGGCCCATGGGCGTCGAACCCGGACAAGTATGAAATTCAGGTCTTGTACACCGAGATTGACCGGCAGCCATACGGTACCGTCCACCTCAAAACCCACCGCTGGGGAGCAACCGACACCAGCCAATACTTCTACCCCGCCTCCACTTTCAAAATGCCAGCAGCCATCCTTGCCCTCCAAAGAATCAATGAGTTGGGGGCAACGGGGACTAAGCCCCCAAACCCTGCTCTTTCACAGAACGGGCACTGCACCTGCGTCCGCGCCCCAAACACTCGCAAAAATTTTCTCGTCCATAAAACCAGGTTTTCAACGACCGCATTTACGAATACGAAAAAATTGGGCTACCCTTCTTCGGAGAGCTCGGGCGGAAAATCCTGGCATACGAACGGCAAAAAAGAAAGGAGTAAACGACGTAAGTGAAATTCCTACCCCTTCTAAAGAGGCCGGTACTCCTACCGTTATCTTAATATGTATGCTGGATTACCCCTAAATTAGAGGTTATAACGTTTACAGATTTCACGCTCCGTGTAAACATCTCTATGTCGTTTTACTTTCTAACGACGTCTACAAAACCAACTAATATGAATAATATACAAAGTCGCCTATCCCTGGCTTGTCTGTTGCTCCTAAGCACACTTCTACTACAAACCTGTGCCGTCAACCCCGTTACCGGCAAAAAACAGGTCTCTTTGATCTCCGAACAGCAGGAGATTGCCATGGGCCAGTCCTACGATCCACAGGTAGTTGCCGAGATGGGCGTTTACCAAAACGGACCGATGCAAAGCTTTCTCACCGATAAGGGTATGGCCATGGCCCGGACCTCCCACCGGCCTAATCTTCCCTGGAGCTTTAAGCTGGTCGACAGCCCGGTAGTAAACGCCTTCGCCGTTCCCGGCGGCTTCGTCTACTTCACCCGTGGCATCATGGCTCACTTCAACAACGAAGCCCAGTTCGCCGGCGTACTTGGCCACGAGATCGGCCACGTAACCGCCCGCCACACCGTTCAACAACAGAGTAAGCAACAGCTTCTTGGTGGTGCTGCCGTGGTAGGTATGATTCTGAGCCCAGAACTCGCCAGCCAGGGCGAATCAGTTATGCAGGGCATGCAACTGTTGTTCCTCAAATTTGGTCGCGACGCCGAAAGTCAGTCCGACAAGCTCGGCGTAGAATACAGTACCGGCATCGGTTACGACGCCAAGGAAATGGCTGGGTTCTTCAAAACCCTCCACCGCCTCAGCGGTGGTGGCGAAAACAGCACCCCGACCTTTTTAAGCACACACCCTGACCCCCTTGACCGCGAAAACCGCGTGAAGCAGCTCGCGCAGCAGTACCAAGCCATTGACACCAAGTTTCAGAAATATGACATTGGCCGCGACCGCTACCTCCGCCTAATTGACGGCATGCTCTACGGCGAAGACCCCAAGCAGGGTTTCGTCGAAGCAGGCTCTTTCTACCACCCCGACCTTCGTTTCCAATTCAAAATCCCGGGTCAGTGGCAACTCCAAAACACACCTTCTGCCGTACAGATGATCAGCCCAGACCAGAAAGCACTGATGCAAATGAAGCTCGCGCAGGGTACCGACCCACAGGCAGCAGCACAGTCCTTCATTACGGAGACCAAGATCAAAGTAGCCTCCTCTAACAACAACACCATCAATGGCCTTAAGGCAACGACCATTCTTGGCGACATTACCCAGGAAGCACAACAGGGCCAGGCGGCACAGTCCATCCGCATCATGGCAAGTTTCATTTCCTACGGTGGCAACATTTATATGATGGCCGGTCTGTCTTCCCCTGCTGATTTCAACCGTTACCAGCGCGACATGGAATATTCCATCGGCACCTTCGCTGAACTGCGGGACCAAAGTAAGCTCAATCGCAAGCCGGAGCAGATCAAAATCGTTTCCAACACCAAAAGCCAGAGCCTACAGCAGGCACTGCTCGCTTCTGGTATTACACAGGCGCGCCTCAATGAGTTTGCCGTCCTCAACGGAATGGAACTTAAGGAAACCGTCCCTGCCGGAACGCTGTTCAAGTCTATTTCCGGAGGGAACTAAGACAGGGAAAGTAATTAGTAATTAGCATTTAGCGGCTAGTGATTAGGATTAAAACCTACATGCTGACCGCTAAATGCTTTTTACTTTTCTACCCTTTTTGTCGCCTAGAATAAGCACAGTCTCGCAACCCCCACGACGCTAAAAAGCTTTACCTATTACTTACCTTTGTTTTCCAACATCATCAGAATGAAAAGATTACTACTCTTAGCGCTTGTTTTTTGCAGCGCATTTGCCCTTTCCGCCCAGTCGGCTTTCCAGTTTACTGGTGAAGACAAGGCGTCGCTTAACCTGACGCAACTGGTTAAGGATCTCAAAAGCGCTCCCCTGGAATTTACCCAGGCCAAGAGCAACACTTTTGTCAGTCTCCCGCTGCCTTCTGGCGACTTTGCGGAGTACTCCGTATTCAGCAGCCCAATCGTAAAGAACAACGACGACCTCGGAAGCTACCTTCTTTCCGGCCCCTGGGGCAGCGGACGGATTGCGACTTCTCCGCACGGCGTATCCGGTGTCATTAACGGCCCAGAAGGTTACTTCGTGATTGAGTCGCTTAACGATGCTGGCGACAGCTACCGCATTGTTACTTACAGCGATTTCATGAGCATTGTTGCAGAAAATCAAGGCCCACTCAATTGTGGTTTTGACGAAGCCAATTTTCCAGACTTTGGCGACCTACAGCTTAATCCCAATATGGGCGAGGACGCAGGTGCAGGGTTGGTGACAAAAGCAGGGAACGAAGCCCGTGAGCTTCGTGTCTACGACCTCATTATGACCAACACCGGAGAGTTTGCCAACAAATTCAACGGCGACCCCGTCCGTGTCCTCGAAGCCTTCAACGAAGCTGTTTCTGCCATCAACGGCATCTTCGAACCAGAGCTCGGTGTGCGGATGAACCTCATCGACGTTCCCGGCCTCATTTACACCGACCCCAACACCGATCCTTACGTCAACTCCAACGAAGGCACCGCACTATTGGGCCAGGTAGCTCCTGCATTCCAGATGAACGGTGTAACTACCGATCTCTACGACCTCGGCCACATCTTCACCGCCGGTTGTTCCGACGTTGGTGGTGTAGTAAGTGGTGCAGCTTGTACTGGTGGTAAAACCCGTGGTGTTACCTGTGTTTCTTTCGACGTTCTCGGCGCAGCCCTCCGCATCATGGCCCACGAAGTAGCTCACCAGTTCGCCGTTTCTCACAGCTGGAACACCTGCCCAGGTAGCGAAGGCCAGCGCGCTGGCCAGACCGCTTTCGAGCCAGGTTCTGGTACTACCATTATGTCTTACGCTGGTGCCTGTGGCAACCAGAACATCGGTGGCGAACAAGCTTACTACCACGTAGGCAGCCTTCAGCAGTTCCTCTTTTTCACCCGTGAGGGTGACGCCAGTGCCTGTGCGACGGTTATTGAAACCGACAACTTCACCCCTGAAGTAGACTTCAACTACGAAGACGGTTTCTCCATCCCCATCAGCACGCCTTTCCGCTTGGAGGGTACTGCTTCTGATGCCAACGGAGACAACCTCTTTTACAACTGGGAACAGTTTGACCTAGGCCCATCCTCCGACGTCCAGAACCCAACCGGCAATGCTCCGCTTTTCCGGTCAAATGCTCCTATCTCAAACGGAGACGTTCGTTACTTCCCCCGCCTTGACCGGATCGTAAACAACATCCAGAACCTCAGCGAAGTACTACCGACCTACAGCCGGGACATGACCTTCCGCCTCACCGCCCGCGATAGAAACGCACAGGCTGGTGGTGTAGACTGGAAAGAAATGCACTTCTTCGCAGAAGAAACTGCTGGTCCATTCATCGTTAACAACCCTGCTGACGATGTATGGAATGTTGGTGACTTCCAGGAAGTCACTTGGGACGTAGCGAATACGGACCAGGCCCCCGTTAACTGTAAGCGTGTGAACGTATTGATGTCCACCAACGGTGGCGCAAATTTCAACATCGTTCTTGCAGAAAACGTAGTGAACAACGGCAGCACTTTCGTTACCGTTCCCCAGGAGGCCATCTCCGGTGATGTACACATCATGGTTGAAGCAGCAGACAATATCTTCCTAAACATCAACAACAGTTCTTTCCGGGTTCAGGCGGCTGAAGAAGCTGTATTTACCCTCGAAGCCAACACCCGCTACGAAGAAGTATGTCTTCCGGATGTACTCCAGATCGAATTGGTCTCTGGCAGCGTTCTCGGCTTTAACGCCCCAATCGCGCTGAGCGTTGAAGCTGATGGTTTACCAATTGGTACCGCTACCAACCTCTCCACTGCAGAAATCATGCCTGGCAACAACAGTATGCTGGAAATTGACCTCAGCGGTGTAAACTTCACCGGTCGGGTAGACCTGACCGTTGTTGCCGTTGCCGAAGGCCAGGACACCGCACGCCGGGTAATTGTCCTTGACCTTATCGACAACGATTACTCCGACCTGATGACCGCAACACCGGTTGAAGGAACATCCGGTATCATCCTCGCTACTGAGTTCAGCTGGGCCGACGCCCTCAACGCTGACTCCTACGACATTCAGATCGGCACTTCACCGACTTTCTCCGCAGAGACACTCTTCGAAGAAACTGGACAGATCATCGGTACAAACTTCATTCCTGCTGAGTTTTTCGAGCCAAACACGCTTTACTTCTGGCGCATCCGCCCGACCAACTCCTGTGGAGATGGCGCATGGTTGGATCCTAACAGTTTCCGCACGGTGAACAGCCAGTGTGAGACCTACCTGAAAGACATTGCCGTTACCATTCCTGGTACTGGCCCGGCGGTTACCCGCGAGTCTACCCTCTTCATCGAGACACAGGGAGCCATAAGCGACATCAACCTTCCGAACGTCAACATCCGTTACAACTTCGTATCGAAGTTAATCGTAACGCTTGTTAGCCCGGCAGGAACTGCCGTGGTACTCTACAATGAAAACTGTTTCACCTCCACCAACCGTCTTGACCTCGGCTTTGACGACGACGCTCCGGTGGCCGTCGTTTGTCCTCCGGACGATGAGCGGGTATTCAAGCCCGTAGGTACCCTCGCCGACTTCAACGGTGAAGACACCTTCGGAGAATGGAAATTGGTGGTTCGCGCCACCGAAACTGGTGGTTCCGCCGGTTCTATCGAAAGCTGGAACATCCAGTTCTGTGCAGATGTATCAGCAGTTGCTCCTGAGCGCCTGAACAACACCGCTACCGAAGTTCCACCACTCCTGAAGAACTCCATCGTTAAGGAGAAGCTTCAGGTTACCAGTTCTGCCTTCAACACTGGCCTGGTGAACTACAGCCTTACCGCCCTTCCAGAAGCTGGCCGCCTTCTCCTCTACGGAGTAGAACTAGCCGTTGGCGATGAATTCCAGCAGGATGACATCAACGGCAACGGCCTTTTCTACGAGAACACCGATGGTACTGCAACGACTGATGATTTCGGCTTCGTCGTTACGACTCCAGACGGCGGCTACCTTGCCATAGATTACCACGACATCATCATCACTGAAGATGCAACGGTAAGCAATGGCAACGTCAGCGTCCTGGAAGACAACCTGACGGTCTACCCCAACCCAACGGTTGGTGACCTCAACGTTCGTTGGACGGCCGACATTAACCGCGACCTCAACCTTGAGCTCTACGACCTCAACGGCCGCCTGCTCTCGCAGCGCACCGTAAATGGCCGGACTCAGGCAGCAACAGTCTCTACGGCTGATTTGCCTACTGGCGTTTACCTGCTTCGCATCGACGGCGCAGTGCGCCGCGTGGTTAAGCGGTAAGCTTAGAGACGCCGTGTAAATAGATGCTCCTAAGCACAGTCATTAAAAAAGCCCCGTCATCTTCGATGACGGGGCTTTTTTAATTAGGCATGAGTAGAGAGGAGATAGGCGGTAATCCCCGCGTAAAAGAGCTACTTGCTATTCATTAGATTAGAAGCGCCAATCATGGGCTAAAGTCATCAATAAAAGTGGATAGTCAAGATTAAAGCTTGAAGCACCGGGCCCACTTAAAGTAAGGCCCTAATGCCTAATGTCTAATGTCTAATACCTCTCTACTCTTTTATTCCTTCGCAGACCAAGACCTATACCCCCCCTTCAAATTATACATCTCCGCAAACCCTGCTTCCTGCATCATCCCACAGGCCTTACCACTTCGTCCGCCGGAAGCGCAGTAGACCAAGTATGTTTTTGAGGGGTCAAGTTTTTGCAACTCCTCTTGGAAGTTAGCCGCCCGGTAATCCAGTTCGATGGCGCCTTCGATGATGCCTTTAGAGGTTTCTCCGGGTGTGCGGACATCGAGGATAACGGTGTTGTCTCCGCCGATGCGATCGGCGAATTCTTCCACGGTAATGTCCTGGTATTTAGCCTGATCATCCGCTGTATCCTGGGCGGAGGTTTCTGCGGAGTTGCCGCAAGCAAAAAGAAAGGTTAGTGGAAGTAGAAGGGTAAACAGTCGGTAGATCATGGTTACTGGTATGCGTTAATTCCTCCGTCGAGGTGAATGAGTTTCGTGATGCCCGTATTCCGCATGAGGGTACAGGCCCTGACGCTGCGACGGCCGCTGCGGCAGTAGACAAGGTACTCTGTTTCAGGGTCAAGCGCTTCTATCTGTTCCAAAAAATCTGGACCGAGGTAATTGTAATTGACGGCACCGTCGAAGTGATAGCTTTCGAATTCAGCTGGCGCGCGAACGTCGATAAGGGTACCGGCGGTGGCTGCGGCACGTAGTTTGTCAAAGTCAGCGGGGCTGACATTACGGAGCTCCTGTTTCAGGAGCTGCCAACGGGGGATGGGGCAGGCGGGAGGTCCTTCGTTCATAACAGAAGTAACACCCCAGGCTGTAGGTTCGTTTATTACTTAGGGACGCCGTGTAAATAAGTTACCGGTTTTGGCCTGGCGTTTTTGTTCCAGTTTTCGTTAAAAATTCTTTGCATAGCCTTCGCTACGGAAATAATTTTTAGCGGGAAATGGGGCAAAACAAGACGGCCTAAACCGGTAAGTTATTTGTACGGCGTCCCTAAACAAATACACCCATATGAAAACGTTATCCCTACTGGCTGGCCCACTAGTTCTTATACTATTCCTGTCAACAGCCTCCATCTTCGCCCAAACAGACAATCGCCTTAAAGGCCTTGATGAGGAGATGAAGGAAATCCTTGCTGCAACCAAAGCCGCTGGCTTTGCCGTTGCGATTGTTGAAAAAGACAAAGTGATCTACGCCAACGGCTTTGGCTACCGGGACTACGAAAACAAAATACCGGCGGACGCAAACACCTTATTCGCCATTGGTTCCAGCACCAAATCCTTCACTTCTGGTGTACTGGGGCAATTGCGAGGGGAGGCTAAGCTATCGTTTGACGACAGCCCTGCGAAATACGTGGACGACCTGAAATTTTACAACGATGAGATGGACGCCAATATCATCATCAAAGACCTGATGAGCCACCGAACGGGGCTACCCCGCCACGACCTTTCCTGGTACCTGTTCCCAACCAAAAACAAGGACAGCCTACTGCAACGGGTACAATACCACGAACCCTTTGCGGGGATCAGGGAACAGTGGCGTTACAACAACTTCATGTTTTTGGCCCAGGGCGTTATTGCGGAGCGCATTACTGGCAAAAGCTGGGAAGACAACGTCCGAGAACGTTTTTTTAAGCCACTGGGGATGGACCGGTCCAATTTGAGCATTGATGCGTTGGAGGAAAGCGAAAACGCTGCTTTCGG
>JBLIGS010000117.1:0-9056 GCA_047637095.1 Neolewinella sp.
AAAGCTCCACTTATTACTTCGAAGCGAAATTTCTTAATGTTGTTGACAACTTGGTGATCAATACTATTTGGCATAAGGTGGCAATTTGAGGGCTAAATCGATGGCAAGTATACAACCAATTACATCACCGATTGTGGTCTTGCGGCGCAGAGTTGCTGGTTTGGTCCAACATATCCTAAAGCTCCTTGCGCAACCTAGCTACCGGCAAGCCCAACTGTTCCCGGTATTTAGCCACCGTCCGCCGTGCGATGTCGTAGCCAGCTTCGGCGAGGGCTGCTTTAAGCTTGCCATCGGCAAGCGGTTTGCGCTTGTCTTCGCTGTCGATAATGTCTTTCAAGACATTTTTGATCTGGGTGGTACTTACCTCTTCGCCATCCTGGTTGGTCATTCCTTCGCTGAAGAAGTCACGGAGGGAATTGGTACCATAATCCGATTGGATGAACTTGCTGTTGACCACGCGGCTGACGGTACTGATGTCTAGGCCGGTGACTTCGCCGATGTCTTTCAAAATCATCGGACGGAGGTTCTTGGTATCCCCGCTACGGAAGAAACCTTCCTGGTAGCGGAGGATGGCGTGCATAACGCTAAAAAGCGTCTGCTGGCGCTGCTGGATGGCTTCGATAAACCAGGTAGCAGAGTCAATATTTTGGCGGATAAAACCGGCCGCTTTTTTCTGGGCGGTAGTCAGCTTACCGCTTGCCTTTTGTTTCAGGCGGTAGTCGGCCAGCATATTCTGGTAATGATCATTGACCTTCAGGTCGGGCGCATTTCTGGCGGTGAGTTGGAGCTTGAACTCCCCATCATCTTTAGTAGAGAGGACGAAGTCTGGGACGACCCGCTGGGCGGCTCTGCCTCCCGCACGGCCACTTAGTCCGCTAGCGGGCTTCGGGTTCAGGCGAAGAATTTCGCCAAGGGCATCCCTTAGGTCATCCTCGTCGACGTCCAATTGCTCCCGGAGTTTGTCGTAATGTTTCTTTGTGAAGGCGTCAAAATTCTCCTTGATGATGCGCTGGGCGAGAACGAGGTCGGCGAAGCGCATGTCTTCGATGTCTTCGCCGTGGTCTATCTTAGAATTCAGTTGTAGGAGGAGGCATTCCTGAAGGTCTCTGGCGGCGATGCCAGCCGGTTCAATGTTTTGGACGATGGCCAGAACCCTACGGATGCTGGCGGGCTTGACGTCAATGTGCATACCAATTAGAAGGTCGTCGGCAATCGCACTTGGGGTGCGCTGCAAATAACCGTCATCGTCGAGGTTACCGATGATCTGGCGGGCGATGAGTTCGTCGATGGGGTTCTCCAATTCGAGGCTGGCCAGCTGGGTTTCCAGGTGTTCGAAGAAGGTAGTTTCGTCGGCGGTATAACTACCGGGAGTGGCGTAGTCATCGTCGGCGTCTCGGCCGGCGAGGTTCTGGTAACTGCCGGGATCGTCTTCCAGGTACTGCTGAAAATAATCGTCGTCGTACTCAGAGTTGCGGTCGTCAACGACACTCTCGGCGTCGGCGTCGGCTTGCGGCTCAACCTGCTCTGGTTCCTGCGGCCGCGCCTCTTCCAGGGTCGGGTTTTTTTCCAACTCCTCCTTAATCCGTGCCTCCAGTTCCATCAAAGGCAGTTGCATCAGCTGCATGAGCTGAATCTGCTGAGGGCTGAAGGATTGTCCGAGGGTAGTCTTTACAGTTTGGCCGAGCATAGAAGTGATTGGGTATGCAAGGTATACAAACGGTCGGGGAAGGATGTTCTATTTCTCCGTCTTCGAAAACATAAAATCCGCTGGCCGCAAGCCCTGCTTGAACTTCTCGCCAAAGCCCGAATTGTTGGGATCGTAACTACCGGGCAAAGTGTGGGCAAAACCAGGTTCAGGAATATCCTTCTCTAGCGCCCAAGCAATACCATTGATCGCCAGTTTCCGCATCTGTTCACTCTTCCAGTCGAAAGGGTGGCCAAGGGTGGTGAAGAACACGCGGGCGCCTTTGTAATCGTTGGTCCAAACCACCGGATTGGTCATTGGAAACTTCTCCAACCTACCGCCCTCTTCATGCTTTGACCGCAGAGATTTTCCGTCCATTAACACCGTTGTTTTGGGATTAATGTTCCAGTCTCCTCCATCGGTATGGTAGAGCCAGCTGTAGGCCTCAAATGGGGAAACGCCGTTCAGGATGGGGCTATTTGCACCTTCACGGAAGGCGGTCATTGTCAGCGGATCATGGCCGTCGTCAAAGTGGCCGTGGTGGGTAATCCATTGCTGGCCGAAGACGGCCGTTGGCCAGTCGTTGTTGAGGTGCTTCCGTTTGGGATCGTCTTTGTAGAGAAAAGAATGGGTGCTCGTCCGGAATCCGGCCATCGGTTTCCCGCTTTCGGCGAAGTCTAGAATGTGTTGAAGTTGGTCGTCGGGCAGCTCACGCCAGCGGAGGAACAGGACCATCATATCGGCTTCCTTCAGCGCTTCTAGGCCTGGGATATTGTCGTTGATATTGGGATTGACAATACCATTAGAATCGAGGGAAAAGAGGACTTCGGTGGTGGCGCCAAGTTCCCGTTCGACCATTGCAGCGAGCATCGGCATCGATTCCTCGGACCGGTATTCTTCATCCCCGGTGACGAAAACGATGTGGGGAGGCTTAATTTTTTCGGCCGCGGACGCAGGTGCAGGATTCGAGTTGCAAGCGCAAAGGAGGAAAGCGGTAAGCAAGAAGGATATAGCTTTTAGCATGGGGACTTTGTTGGTTTGGCAATTCTTGATTGGAGGAAGAAGGTACTGCGGTAATTGAGACTGGTCTTTTGAGTTGAGGGCCTCCGAATCCAAATTCGCTTGCAGGTTGCCCCTCATGTGCGGTGTTTTTGTTCTGGCGCAAGCGCCAGAATTAGTACACTGTAAACTAAGTTTCATCGCCTTATCTGCGGTGTCTTTTGCGGGCTAACTGCGTTGGATAAATCCTCCCTTAGCTACGGCTAGGCTCCGGTTTTTCCGCCTTGTTAGTCGGCAAAATCCACCAGCCACTTTGTCGACAAACTTTTGTTACAGTGTACTAGGTTCGGACCTGGAGGTCCTCAACCCAGCAAAGCAAACATCACCTCAGCTCCTCCGCCTTATAATATCCCTTCTTTCCAGATCCCTCTACCTCCGCCCGAACCTGAGCGACAAAGTCTTCGCTAACGATCGAAGACCGGTTACGGAAGGCATTGCGGACGTAGGTCATAACGTCGGCCAGTTGTTGGTCCGTTAGCAGGTCTTCGTAGGGCGTCATGGGAACCTGACCTCCGTATGTTTTTCCTTTCACCTCAATCGGTCCGATGAGGCCTTTGAGTAGGATTTTAGCCAATACTTTAGGATCACCCGTCACCCAATCCGATCCAGCTAACGGCGGGAAGCCCGAAGCCCCAAGCCCCTTGCCCGTTTTCTGGTGGCAGGTTTGGCAGGAACCGTCTTGGTGGTAGATGTCCCAGCCACGAGAGAACTGCTCCAATTCTTCACCCTTGAGGTGGCTGACGACGACCTCCTTGCCTTTGGTAACATTGAGTCCTTCGCCGGTGAGGAACTGCAGGGCTACGTCGTAGGTCCCCTTCATCCAGTCGTCGATGGGATGTTGGTTAGCGGTAGCCAACACCATCCGACCAGCATCCTCGGGAAGCCAGGTAGCGGCAACGACGGCAGCGAGGCGAACCCGGCCGTGATCGTCGGCGGCAGCGGTATTCAACAGTTGGGTAGCGTTGGTGGCCTGGTGCATCGAATACCGTAAAACGTGGACCGCCCCCGCCCGAACCCGGTGGTCTTTGGCGGACAGCGCCATCTCCAGTAAGATTTGATGAACGGCGTTTTGACCCCAAGTTGCCCAGAGGCCTTCGAGGAGCCAGCGCTCGTAGTTTGCGTCGGTTTTGTCCAGGCCGGCAACCCAATCGATGGCGGCGGCGCCAACGGATTCATCATCCCAGCCCCGCAGCTCCCGGTGGGTGCGGTAGCGCGTCCGGTATTCCGGTAGCTTGAGGTTCTCGAACAGGGTTGCAAGGGGTGCGCCGGAGATGACGGCTGGTTCCACTAGGGGCCGACCGGGATAGGTTATTCTGTATATCCGGCCGTGGACATGGTCCCGCAGCGGGTCCCGTGCATTGTGCTGCATATGGCCGACGAGGACGTTGTGCCAGTCAACGACATACAAGCTACCGTCGGGTGCAAACTCCAGGTCTACCGGCCGGAAGTTGGGATCGGTTCCCACCAGCAAATCCTGCCGAAACTTGGTTTTATAGCCCGTTCCATCCTCCATGAGTTGGAACTGTTTCGTTCCGAGGAAACCGATGGTATTGTTGTAGATCATATCTCCCTGTACTTCGTCCGGGAAGTGCCGACTGGAGACGAATTCCAGCCCGGAGGTTGGCCGCACCCGATGTTCCTCCTCGATCAGTGTTCGGGTCAACGGAGCTTTGGCCGCATACCGGTTCTTGATAGTGGAGGGGAGGAGCCAGTTGACGGTCGGACCTGAAGTGTGTAGGAAAAATGGTTGGCCGTAGTCGTCAAAGGCCGTACCCCAAGGGTTGGGGATGGAGATTTGAGCAAAGCGCTCCAGGTGTCGGCGTTTGGGGTTAAAACGATAGAAACCACCGTTGGTGGCCCGCACGGTTCCGTGCGGGGTTTCGACGTTAGAATGGAGAAAGACGCCTTCGCCCATGTAGATGGCACCGGAGGCGTCGGTGGTAAAGGCGCTCGTTGTGTGGTGGGTGTCGTGGTCGTCGAAGCCGGAGAGGAGAATTTCTGCTTCGTCGTATTTGTCGTCGCCGTCGGTATCCTTCAGGAGTTTGAGGTGGGTTCCCTGGGAGATGTATACGCCTTCGGCGGCGAGTTCGAAGCCGACGGGGACGTGGAGGTCATCGGCGAAGACGGTAGTCTTGTCGGCTTTTCCGTCGTTGTCGGTGTCTTCGATGATGACGAGTTTGTCGTTGGGCCGGGCGTCGCCCGGGCGGTAGTGTGGATAGGTCGGCATGCAGGCGACCCATAGCCGTCCTTTGTTGTCGAAGCTCATCTGGACAGGGTTGGCCAGTTCGGGAAAGTCTTCTTCAGAAGCGAAGAGCTCAACTTTGTAGCCTTCTGGAACGGTGAAGCTCTTCATTGCCTCTTCGCCATAGCGGTAGTCGACAGTGCCATCGTCGTTGGTTAGGGAGTAGTTGGTCTCTACCTGTGGCAAAGGAAAGGTATTGGCATCAGCCGCTTCCAGGTCCATCTCTGCGCCGGCGAGAAACCGCCAGATGGCCGTATCCCGGTTCATGGTCATCTCCCGGATTTTACGGATTTCCATGGGGTAGTTGTCCGGGCCAAACGGTGCGTGCCTGCGGCCATAGACGTGGACACCGTTTGGAATTTTAAAATCGTTGTGCCAGTACCAGACCTTGTCTAAAACCATTCTTTGCACCTGCGTCCGCGGCCCATTTTCTGCCTTTCCTCCAAACAGACGGTCCACCATATAATCCGCCAGATCTGCATAAGTCTCGCCCGTCAAAGATATTCCGTCCGTCGTCTTATCAATGTTCCCCGCGAACCACTCTTTTGTTGGCGAAAAAATATCGATGAAAGGAACATTCATCTCCGCCGCCACTTCGCGAACGGCCTCCGTATAAAGCTTCAGGTTTTCATTCTCCAACGTCCCATCTGGCACGTCCATTCGGTCCGTTATATCCTGAAAAGCCGTCGGTGAAACCAAGGCCAATGTCGGCTCACTTTCGCCATTGTATTCCGACAGCATCGTGTATCCCACCCAGCTTTTCAACTCCGCCTTAAAATTGTCCAATCCCTCTGGCCCACGGTAAGATTCACTCCAACCAAAGAAAGCCAAAACCACGTCAGCTTCCACGACTTCTAACCACCTATCCGCCGTCGGAAAATCGCCCTGCGGGTCAGAATCCCGTTCCACACCCGTTCCTTGGTAAAACTGATCTGCACCGGGGAAAGCCCAGGGGTCGTTCCGCGCAGAATGCGGCTGAAAGCCCGGCGTATTCCCCGCGTCACACATATTTCTCACCACCAATTGGTGTTCAGGAAACCGCAAATGCAGCTCCGTTTCGAAGTGGCCAAACTCCTGCATTCGGGCGCAGAGGTTGCCACCGACCAGCGCGATATGATCGTTCTTTTCGAGGGAGAGGAGAGGATTGGGGGTCGGCTCACCGCACTGGAATAAGAGTATTGCGAGTAGGAGAAGGAAGGTGTGGCGCATAGTCGTGTGTTATAACGCCTCAATATAGCATCAAAAAACTAGCTAGTTCCTAGGATTAGCTGAGCTCTTTCGCCAATTTCTCGATCATCTCCACACACCCTTCCAACTGCTCCACCGCCACAAATTCGTTAGCGCGGTGTGCCTGGGCAATGTCGCCAGGGCCACAAATAACGGCGGGGAAGCCGGCGTTAGAAAACTGCCCTGCTTCCGCGGCGTAGGCAACGGTGCTGGTTTCATTGACGCCAGAGATGCGTTTGATCAGGTCAACGATCGGTTCATCCTCAGCGGTATCTAGGGGCGGGACCGCAGGGTGCATTGGGAGGTGTTGGATAGCAAAGTTGGGGAACACCTTCCGACGGAGTTCTTCCCGCTCGCGGCAATGCTGCTCAAACTCAGCAAAGATCTCCGCCGCATCGTCCATCGGGATATTCCGAAAATCCCAGTCGAAGCTACATTCGTTGGCGATGATATTGAAGGCTGATCCTCCGTGGATGGTACCAACGTGAAGGCTGGTATGGTTGGGGTGGAAACGGTCGTCTATACGGCCGTTGGCGATAAGGCTATCCATTTTATCTTCTAACCAGACAACGAGGCGTGCGGCCTCGTGAATGGCATCGACCTCCTGCTTGATCCGGCTACTGTGTCCCTGGCTACCGTGAACGGTCGTGGTATAAACCATGATTCCCTTCTGGCCAACCATCGGCCGCTGCATACTCGGCTCTCCGATGATGGCGCCGCCGGGCTTCTCGTCGTAGAAGTCGCGGATGGCCCCGGCGAGCAAGTCGCCGGCCATGCAACCAATCTCTTCGTCGAAACTGAAGGCGAAGTACACCGGTTTTTTCAAGTCGGCTGCCAACAACATCGGCACCGCCGCCAAGCAGCAGGCCAAGAATCCTTTCATATCACAACTGCCTCGGGCGTAGAGTTTGTCGCCTTTCAACGTCAGTACAAACGGATCGGTATCCCACGGCTGGCCGACGGTAGGAACAACGTCCATGTGTCCGCTGAGGATGATGCCGCCGTCAACGGCTGGGCCGATGCGGCAGTGCAGGGCTTCCTTGGTGCCGGTTTCATCGGGTACCTGCTGATAAGCTACACCGTAGCCATCCAAGTAATCTTTTATCCATTTCGAAATAGACAGGTTCGATTCTCCGCCGAGGACGGGGAAGGCGACGAGTTGGGTGAGGATTTGGGTGGCGGTCATTGCGTCCATAGTCAAGTAGTCAATAGTCAAACAGTGAATACGTGAATAGGACACGCACCTTAATTAAAGCTTTTTAGAACTACCCCATTGGCACCCCAATCAACATCTTTTCCCGCAACCCCTTCAACCGAACATCTTCCTCAGAAGATCCAGAGAAACGGCCCGCCCAAAAGGCGCGGTACGTCAGCCAGTACTTCAGGGCGAAGAGGCCGGAAACGGGTAGAGAAAGTAGGTATAACCAGCCCCAACTCTCGGGTAAGACCCCGTTGAAGACCAAGAGTTGAATCAGGTATATTACCGGGAAGACAAACCAGCTGCCAAGGGTTTGTACCGTGGCCTTGTAGCCACGATCGATACCAAGGGCTTTCCAGAGCAGGTTCATTATTATCAAACAAGGAAGATGGTTCAGCAAACCGTAGAGGTAAAACGGTAGGCCAAGAATGGTTCCTGCCTGCAGTTTTCGGTCGGGGTGGTTGCTGAATTCGATGTCCATCTGCCCCGTCTTGCGTGTCAGCTGGTCATATTCCTTGGCAATTGCACTACGCTCAGCGTAGTCTTCTTCGGAGAGGCCGCGCAGCCAAGCCAGGATTTTCTGTGTCCGGTAATGGTGCTTGCTGACGGTCAGCGGCGCTTCGTTTTGAATGGCCCGTTCGATGGGCCGCAGCGTATGCTCTTCGTCCTTATTTTTGGTCTGGATAAGCAGTTCATGCATCCGGTCGGTCAACTCGTTGGTAAGTGCGCGGATGGCGCGCATTGGGCTTGCTTCGTACTGCTCGCGGAAGGGCATAATGTCAATGGGCGCACCGTAGCGGATGAAGACCCGGCTGAAGCAGGTGGTTGGGCTTTCGTAGTTAACGCCGACGGGCTGGACGGATAGGCCCAGTTTCCAGTCGTTGCGGTTTTCGGCTTCGAGGGCCATGCTGGCTGCGCCGCCTTTGAGTCGGCGGAGTTTGCGCTCCAACTCACTCGCGCCTTCGGGCGCGATGTACACAACAGCGCCAGACTCTAAGCCCGCAAACGTCCGGTTAAAGATCTCGTCGGTGTCCAAACCCCGCGTTGCACCAGCCTTTTTATCCTGCGGCCGCGCCACTGGAATACAAAAAGGGTCAATCATAAACCGCATTACCGGATTGGTCCACATTCCTGCATTGGCGAGAAAGAAGGTCTGGTAATCCAAATGGATACCAACAATCAACGGATCAATCAGCGTATTAGGGTGGTTACCACACAGTAAGGTCGGGCCAGGATGGTTGGCATTTTCACGGCCTTCTACCTCCATTCCAGGGTAGTAAAGACGAAGCATCCAACGGCTCAGAAAGTGGAATAACGCGAAGACAAGTTTAGACATGGCGCAAAGGTAGTCAAGCCGTCTGAAAGTCAAAAGAGTCAAGCAGTCCGCTCCGCGTGTTCGAGTGAAGGTGTACTTGCTATTTGCTGGGGTTGAGGGCCTCCAGGTCCGAATGCAGTTCTGGGGCTTGCGCCTGAACAAAGACCGGACACATGAAAGGGCAAATCCGCAAGCGGATTTGGGTGTATTCGGACCTGGAGGTCCTCAACCCAGTCAAGCAGTCCGCTCCGCGTGTTCGAGTGAAGGTGTACTTGCTATTTGCTGGGGTTGAGGGCCTCCAGGTCCGAATGCAGTTCTGGGGCTTGCGCCT
>JBLIGS010000118.1:0-9017 GCA_047637095.1 Neolewinella sp.
TTTTGGGAGCATGGGGGGGATGGAAAACCGATCGGGTACGCAAAATCACACATCCGATGAGCACGCAACAGCCGCTAACGCGGCTGGCGAGACACATCGGATGAGGATTTTACTGGCTGGCCCACTAGTCCTTCACCGCCGGCGTCGGATACCGCGGGTTCTTAACCTCAATCTGCTTCACTTTCTCCAGCTCCTTCAACAACTCCTTAACGCCCCGTTCCAACTGCGGGTCTCTGCCCGCAGCCAATGACTTAGCGTCCTGCCGCACGGCAATGTCCGGCGCAACGCCAGCATTTTCGGCCACGAAGGTGTTGTTGATGGGGTCAAAGACGGCATTGTCGGGGGCGGTGAGGGACCCGCCGTCAATGAGGCGGTAATGGGTGGAGGATTTGACCAGTCCGCCCCAGGTGGTAGCACCAATCAGCTTACCGGCCTTTTGCTGGCGGAAGGCCCAGGGGAAGAAGTCGCCACCGGAGCCAGCGCGTTCGTTAATCAGGAGCACCTTTGGGCCGAGGATACCGCCGGGCAGGCGCAGCGGCCTGGCATTGGGGACCTCGTTGGTGAGGGCGGCGCGGAGCGACCGCGTCATCAGGTCAACCATGTAATCGTCGAGGCTACCACCGCCGTTGAAGCGCTCGTCGATGACGGCGCCAAGCTTGTCCTGCTGGGCAAAGAAGTAGCGGTTGAAATTGACGAAGCCAGAGCCGCCGGTATTCGGCACCCAGATGTAGGCGAGTTTGCCGCCGGAGAGTTCGTCAACTTTGCGGCGGTTGTCTTCCACCCACCCGCGCTGGCGCAACGCGTTCTCGCTGGAGATAAGGACCACCGTTTCTTCTCGGTGCTCCTCGAAGGTTGGGCTGTCGTTGAGGTGGAGGGTGGTCTGCTGGCCGCGGGTGCCGTCCAGGAATTCGTAGGGGTTATCGGCGGCGGTAAGTTCACGGCCGTTGACACCGACTAGGTAAGTGCCGGCTTTGACGTCGAGGCCGGGGCGGTCCAGCGGGCTGCTCAAACGGGGGTTCCAGCTCTCTGTCGTATAGATGCGGGTAATGCGCCAGCGGCCGTTCTCAGCCTTCAGGTCAGCGCCGAGCAAGCCGACGCGAGAGCGTTCGACATCCGGAAAGTCTCCGCCACGGACGAAACTGTGGCCTACGGACAGTTCGCCGTTCATCTGGTCCAGGACGTAATTCAGGTCGGCACGGTGGCGGATGTGTGGCACCAGTGGCGCGTAGCGTTCGTACACCACGTTCCAGTCGCGACCGTGCATTCCCGGATCGTAGAAGTAGTCGCGTTCGTAGCGCCAGGCTTCTTCAAACATCTGCTTCCACTCGGCCGTCCGGTCGAGCTTCATGCGGAGGCTAGGTTTCAGGCTTTCGCCGCCCTTAGCACTGGGGCCACCGGTTTTGGCGACGGACCAGCCGCCCATCGTCCGTACCAGGATCATCTTACCGTCGGCAGAGACGGAGAACTGGCGGAGGCCGGAGGCGAATTCTTTGGCTTCGCGTTTCTTGAGGGTAAACTTCATTAAAGATCCCCCCGGGTTGTCTTGGCGCCGTTTGGCGAGGAAGAGGGTTCCGGCGGGGCCGGCAGCGGTGGCGTAGTAGTTGCCGTTGTCGACGGGAAGGGCAATCGTCCGCCGGGCAATCCGGTCGAAGTCGATGCGGACGCCTTCGTCTTCATCCTTGTCTTCGGCGTCCTCCCCCTCTGCTTCTTTGTCCTTATCCATGGCACCTGCGGCCGCGCCCTCTTCTTCTTTATCGCCTTCCGCTTTGTCTCCTTCTTCCTTGTCTTCGTCCTCCTTGTCTCCGTCCTCCTTGTCTTCTTTTTCCTCTTTCACTTCTTCCTCATCGCTTTCGGGAATGAAGGGCGAGTCCTCGTCGTTGCGCAGCACGATCACGTAAGCGGCGTAGCTGGGGTCGGACTGAATGGCGCTGGTGTTGGCCCAGCTAGAGCCGAGGGCGAGGTCAGTACTGGCGAGAAAATAGAGGTGCTTTTTGTCCCGGTCCCAGGCGGGGCTGAAGGCATCGGCGAAGCGGTTGGTTAGCGCTTCGATGTCGCCCGTTTCACTGTTCCATGTCAGGATTTGGCGGAAGTTATTCTCCGCAGATTTTACGTAAGCGAGGAATTTGCTGTCCGGGCTCCACTTCGGGTCTGTCCGGCTACGATCGAGGTTAGTACCGCCCGAATCCACGGTTTTGATGCTGCCGTCTTCAAGGGTAATTACGCGAATACGGACGTCGTCGTCCACAAAAGCGATGTGCTTCCCGTCCGGGCTCCATGCAGGATCCCAGGCCATTTTGGAGACACCAATGCTGTGGGTTTTGATGTCGCCACGGCCGTCCTGATTGGATAGGTGCAGGCGGTAGCCTTTTCCATCTGCGTCGGAGAACCAGGCAAGTTGATCGCCCTTGGGCGACCAAAGCGGTGCCCGGTCAGCCGTACCTGAACTCTGGGTGATGTTGCGCGAGTCTCCCTTGTCTACGGGTACGGTAAAAATGTCTCCACGAGACTCCATCACGGCACGTTTGCCCGTAGGCGAAAGCGAGATGGAACCGGCGCGGCTGCTAACGTCCTCCCACTGGGTAGCGGCCCAGGGGAAGTCGGCAACGATGTTGATTTTCAGTTTATTCGCTTTGCCCGTCTTCGGGTCCACCAGGTGCAGGTTACCGTCTTGCTCAACAATCAGTTGGCTACCACGAGCGTCGAGCCATTTGACGTCGGTTTTCTTGAATTTAGTTACTTGGCGCAGGGCTTTGGTCTTCACATTATAAGCCCATACGTTCATCGTCCAATCGCGGTCGGAGAGGAAGAAGATCTCACCTTTTAGCCAGTTGGGCTGTACGTCGGTGGTCATTTCGTTGGGGATCAGCACTTCGCTATTGGTGGCTAGGTCGAGCACGATGAGAGGGGTATTCTGGCCGCCGCGGTAGGCGCGCCATTCGGTGTCCCAGCGGGACATTTTGTCTAGTGCGATGCTTTTACCATCGGGGCTGTAGCTGCCGTCAAAACCCCACTGTTGGGTAATTTTCACGGCAGGTCCGCCGGTGGCGGGGATGGTCCACAGGCGGTTGAAGCCTACCGGAGCGCTGTTGCGAGAGCTGGCGAAGAGGATGGATTTCCCGTCGGGCGTCCAGCCGCGAACGGAGCCGCCGGATGGGTGCCAGGTAAGGCGGGTGGGCATGCCGCCCATTGCGTCAACGACGTAGACGGAAGTGCCACCGTCGCGGTTAGAGCTAAAGGCCAGCGACTTGCCGTCGGGCGAGAAGTGTGGCCGGCTTTCTACGGCCGGTGTGCTGGTGATTCGGCGGACGTCGCTGCCGTCCATTTCGGCGGTCCAGACGTCGGCGCCGTAGGTGAAGGCGATGCGGTCAGCGCCGAGGTTGGGTTGGCGAAGTAAACGGGTTTCTTGGGCAAAAATGGTACCGGAGAGGCTCAGTAACAGGCCAAGAAGTAGAATATGGGGGCGCAAACGCGGGTGCATAGTGGTTGGTTTTAGAAGCAATGAAGGTAATAAACGCCGTCCACTGGGCGGTAACCCCTGTCTCAAATTGGTCCAACGGCCCATTCCTACCGATTAAACGCTGGTTTTACCAGCCAAACAGCCAACCTCTCCATCCTCTAAACCGTAAAACAAGCGTTCACCACGTATAAACACCTGTTTCCAAATACTCAATTGTAGTTATTCATATTTTCAGTTAGCTTTGGAACCTACACCCTCCATAACTATGATCGACAAAGTATTACCCGTAATTATTGATGAGCTAAACAAGTTCATTAAGCATCGTTTTGGCCTCTCTGAAAACGTCGCCATCTTGTCCAGCCTCGTAGACACCTCTTGGGCCGCCGTTCCTGCCGCCCAGAACAAGGTCGTTTGTATGCTCACCAATATTGAGCAAGAACGGACAGTAAAATACAACGTTGCCGCTCCTGGCCGTGGGGGGAATCCCCCACTTATGCTCAACCTCAACCTGGTTTTCGTAGCCAACTTCCAGGACTATAATGAATCCTTGAAGTTCCTCTCTCTTCTTCTTACCTTTTTCCACAGCAAGCCAGTTTTCACCCCGCAGAATACGCCTGAACTACCAGAAGCAGCAGCTAAGATCACCGTTGAAATTAATAACCTCGACCAGCAATCCCAGAACCAATTGTGGGCTGCCCTCGGCAGTAGTATTATGCCCTCCGTCAACTTGAAACTCCGCCTCATCACGATTACCAGCGACCAGATCCTGGCCGAAATCCCCGAGATCACTGCTATCGAAACCACGGCTACTACTCCCCATAATTAAACCACGTTTCCTCCATGCAAATACAATACGAACCATTCTCTAGCATACGGCTCAGGCACGATTACTTCCCCGATGGTAATTGCCCTGCGGTTAGCCTTGTCCCCTCGCAGGAAACAGGACAGATCATGCAAAAACTGGGTATTCGAATGCTAGTAAAAGATTTCAGAACAGAGCTGTTTTATAATAAAGGAACAACGCCTCAAGGACAGTTGCTGCAAACCGATGCCCCGATCCGGCTTTCTTTCATCCTACGCTCCACCGATCCACTCTTCCACAACTACACCTTACCGGAAGATGGAAAATCAGAAACCGAACCGCGGTTTTTCAACAACCTGGAAACCGATGGCCCAGCTATAGACCTTCCCAGCAACTGGCGCGACGGTGATCTTGGGTTGCTGACCATTTACATCGGAGAAACGGAATCCGGGGAAACGAAAATCCTGGACAACGGCGTGGTTACTCCAGAAGAATACACCATCGCCTTCGCCGTTCGATCAACCGTATGGCGCTATCACCTGATTGAAAGCGGCAACGCAGGTTACAACAATTTTCAACTCGTTGATTTCGTCACGCAGCAGCCCCTTGCTCCTCCGGCAGACCCGCCGGCAACCAAAAGCATGCCCGATGGAAGTAAGGCGGTAGTATTAACCACCGAAACGACCATCCCCCTCCAAAAACGCCCCGGCAATCGCTTTATCCTGAAGATGGGCAAGACGGGGTCACCGAGAACAACACCAATAACAATCCATCTGCCTTCTGCGGAAGCTACTCGCATCAGTCTTGATGAGTTACGCCCGCCGGATGAATCGGGAGCTCCCGTCTTCTACTCCGATATGTACGTCTACCTATAATTCAGCCTTTCACCATTCTATTCTGTTACTAACCATGGCAAAAATCCACCAGACCCCAGGGGTCTACATTGAGGAAAAAAGCGCCTTCCCCAATTCAGCTGTGCCTGTAGCTACCGCCGTTCCTGCCTTTATTGGCTACACGGAAAAAGCTGTCCGGGATGAAAACCCGCTGTGCCTGAAACCCACCAAAATCAGTTCCTACGGTGAATACCTGATGTTCTTTGGCGGTGCTGCCAAGACAACGATTCAGATTGATAAATCTCCAGATGAAGGAGCCCCCTATAAATTGTCGATTGCCGAGAGCTACTTTACGCTGCACAGTCAGATGAAGATGTTCTTCTCCAACGGTGGTACAGATTGCTACATCGTCTCCGTTGGTGGCTACACAAAAACAGATGACGCAGGGATAGTGACCCCAAATACCGTGCAAAAAGAAGAACTTGCAAAAGGAATCCCCCCCTTGCTAAAGGAGATGGAACCAACGATGCTGGTTATTCCGGAACTAACCACCATCCAACTGGATCGGAGTGCAGCAGGAGATGTAGACCCAGCAGACCTTGCAGAACTCTATAGCCTCTACGGAGAAATGCTTAACCATTGTGGTATTGTGATGCGCAATCGCTTTGCCATCATGGACGTCTGGATGGACCGAGAGAAATACCTGGGCGACGGCTATAAACTGGAGGATGACGTTACACTCTTCCGAGAGAGTCTAAACTCTACTGTCCTCGCATGGGGAGCAAGCTATTTCCCCTGGCTGCAGACCACTGCAGTCTCCGCCTCCGAAATTGACGTAATGAACGTCGAGAACCTGGGTACGGCGGCTGAAGTACTTCCCTTCCCAGAAGGTACTTTCAACGAAAAAGGGGGGATTGTAGACCCGGAAGGCTTCAAGACGGCCTTCCTTGCCGACCGAGAGATGACCCTTATTTCCCTACTGGACACCGCCTTAAACCAGGGCATCTCCGATGGCGAAATAAAGGCTAAGAATGCAGAAGCGATCAAGGCTATGTTTACAGAAATTGCCACTGCCACCCCCGAATCAGCCACCGGACTTTCCCAGTCCTTGACGGCCATTAGTTCGATGTTTAAGGCACTGGTCAAGGACATGCGCAAGGAGCTCAACTTGCTCCCTCCAAGTGCTTCCATGGCGGGCATTTACTCCATGGTGGACAACAGTGTTGGCGTTTTCCAGTCTCCGGCCAACGTCGGAGTGGGTTCTGTCATCAAGCCTGCGGTTAACATCAGCAGCGAGCAGCAGGAAGACATGAACATGCCCATTGGCGGCAAAGCCGTCAATGCCATCCGTTCCTTCCCCGGCAAGGGAGTTCTGGTTTGGGGTGCGCGGACGCTGGATGGCAACAGCCAAGATTGGCGCTACATCAGTGTTCGGCGGACGGTCATCTTCATCGAGCAATCGATCAAGTACGCTGCGGAGCCCTACGTGTTCGAGCCCAATACTTCTTCGACCTGGTCTAACATGAAGGCCCTACTCGTCAACTTCCTGACCAATGTTTGGCAGTCTGGTGCACTTGCGGGTGCCACCGCCGAAGATGCCTTTAGCGTCGACGTAGGCCTGGGAAGTACGATGACGGCGGTAGACATCCTAGATGGCTACATGCGCATCAGCGTAAAGATTGCAGTGACCCGCCCAGCGGAGTTCATCGTGATCACCTTCGAGCAGAAAATGCAACAATCGTAAAGGCGCACTTTGGGGCGCGGACGCAGGGAGCAAGGGAAGGGTTTGAGGAGCATTGCTTCTAAAAAACTCCCCCAGCACCTGCGGCCCCGCCCCTATTACCAACCCATAAAATACTACTAACGCCAATCATGGGCTATAAAACCAGCACCTATGAGCACCTTCAAGTTCCTTTTCTTCATCGTAGTGTTGCCTGCGTTTTTCGCCTCGTCCAGACTCAAAATCTACCAGATCAAAATGTCGCATTAATTCTGTCCGAGTACTTATCAGCCGAGAAATCAAATCAAAAGCCAACGGGACTACAACCGGGCATGAAATCGACATCCAATACCTTAATGGTGAAACAATCTGCTATACTGTCCCCAAGACAATAAGCGACAGTAGTCAAAGCATGATTCGACTCAACACTGTTAGCAAGAACATCTGTCCTGGTCTTTTTGCTTTTCAGCAAAAAGACCAGGCCGTTGCCAAGAATGCTTGGGAACCTTCAGACACCCTACTTTTCCAGACCACCGACCTCGAAGAAACAGTAATCGGCCTCCGCAATCCGCTAGGCCTACGGCAAAGATTTTTTGAAACCAAGGTGCCCAGACAGCTGAATATTGGAGGTTCAGGTACAAAGGATTCTCTGAAAGCAATGGGGACGACCGCCCACCTAGACGAGGAAATGGGCAAAAAAGTCCTCCGGTTTTACCTGGCTTTCGCAAACCAGCACCAGCTCAACACCTTCAGGCTTCAATTAAAGATCGTGGCCTACTATCAGGTAGTATCTCAGAAAAGGTATGGGTTTATGTCCGTCCATAATTCCCCCAGCGTCAGTTGTTTTAACAAAGAATACATTCTCCTAACCACGGATACAGGTGGTCACATGAGCAAAGCCAAACGTGTACAAATAAAATTTAAAAGCAAGGCGAATCACCCCTTCCCCAGCCTCAAGTAAAAATCACCCTCACCGTATAAAACGATGCCCAAAACTTGCTTTTAAGCAAGTTTTGGGGTCTTCAAAGAAACGTCAATTAGGGTTTATTTCTGGACAACAATTCGCTTAACTCAAAGTCTTTGTACAAAAGTAATCTGCCCTGAATAAACAAGTGGTCAAAAACCGGAACCTTAGAGACTAGGAATCCGATCCTCGCTCTAGAACCTTCGCAATCCACTACAAATCAGAAACATACATCCGCTAAAATAAACGCCCACTAAGGAAGTATTACCAACTCTTCCCTAAACCAATTTTTCAGTAAAGAATTCTGATGCTTTGCTTCTAGCACGAACAATTCCTGTTTGCTACGCTGATACAAAGCTTCCCCCTTTTCAGGTAGCGGACGTTTTTCTGACATCTGCCGTACTTGCCAGAGTTTCCGGCATACTTCACAAGAGATGGCATACCTGTCCAGAACAGGGTTGAGATGCGGCAACTTCTTTCTTAGGTGGGCAACCTTCTTCCGCATCTGCTCGACTATAAGATCGGGCGTAAGTTCCCTTCTTCTTATCATTCTTTTTTCTGCGGGGGTCCCCCGCAATATCAGATGATAGGCCGCGCAGAAAAGCCCTCGCTTGATTGACAGGTTAATAAAATCATTGTCCGGCACCTTTAGGTTGGCCCCTATTTTAATGACTTCCGGATAATCTTTAACCGAAATAGCGATAATCAGACTAGCCATACGCCCGTAGTGTTTGCGACGATTTGGTGCAAGGAACTTTGCATACTTCTTTGCAAATTGTACCGCCCAACCTTGAACGGAATTGATCTCCACTCCTGTCTCAAATCCTCCACTTGCCTTTTCCAGTGTTTCCACCGATAGGCCCTCCAACCCAACAACCAAGATGTTGACGAACTTATTCCCTCCCAAGTAGTCGGTCTCCTTAAGTTTCCTTCCCCGGTTAAACTCAAGAGCGACGTACCTGATCTCTGTCACGGAAACCAACTCAGCAAATTCATCAGCCCCTTCTTTACGTTTGATCTCACAGTAGGCCCTTACCATGTCTATAAAATCGAGGTTTTCCGAAAACGCAAACCCTTGGGCATAGGTATCAAAGTAATCAAGGACACCTTCAACTTCTTCCGGCTTATTAGCACTTTCCTCCATAAATAGCCGGATGACCTTCCAAAGGAGGTTCAGTAACGGATACTTCCCCAATAGCTCAGGACGGCGCGCGATCAATGCCTTTACCTCAAGAAAGTCA
>JBLIGS010000119.1:0-8989 GCA_047637095.1 Neolewinella sp.
TTTTCCAGCTGACCATCCGTTTTTTCGATCCGGCGGCGCTCAAACTTGAGGTCGTTCTGATCGCGGCCCATGGAGCTTTTCATACGTTCCATGGCTTTCATTAAGCCCTGGAGGCGGGCTTCGGTACGGCCCGCAGTTGCGCCGCCAGTCTTACCACCCTGGCCACGTTTCTCTTTCACCGTCTTAAAGGCTCCATCGATCCGGTTGTAGATCGCATCACGGTCTTCCTTGGTGAACTTAACGTTGTGGAATTTGCGCTGGATCTCGCGCAGGTCATTAAAGACCTTGTTGAGGTGAGTTCCTTCGCTAATGCGCTTTTCGGCGTCTTCCAGCAGTTCACCAAATTTGGCAACGTGCTTAGTGGACTCCTCCTTGTACTGCTCATTGAGCGTTTCGCGCATCGCCTTAAGCTTCTCGAAGGTCACGTCTACCCGCTTGCGGATATCGGTGCCTTGGTCGCGGAGCAACGTTTTGTCCTGGAGCTGCCCCTGGACCTTCTGCCAAAAAGTCTTGGCTTGGTTCCAAAGCTCACTGGTGTACTTACCGGCCCGCTCAACGCGGTCTTCGATTTCAGCCAGCTCAGCTTTATAGTTTTGGGCTAGTTTGTCGCTAAGGACGTGGAAGTGCCATTCCGTCTGAGCCCGAAGGATCATATCGGTCTGTTCGGCTTTCAGGTCGTCGGGCAAAAGCCCTTCGGCAACACTGAGTTCTCGGGCAATCACCCGATCAGCTTCTGGCAACTCGGCTTCCTGGTTCTTACGCCATTTGTCCATGAATAGTTTGTACACCTCGTCGGTTACGACTTTTTCTGGGTACGTTTGGATACGAACGATACTATCGGAAACTTGAAGTTCGATTGTGATCAGTACGCGTTTTTCCTGGGCGTCACGCCCCCAGACGGCAATTCGATTTCTCATATACTAAAGAGTCAGTGTCGGCCGGCAAAGTTATGGCCGACAGTTAGCAGTTGGTTCCGGTTATTATTTATTTACCGGAGTTCAGTTGTTCGTAAATACGGTTAACGCAGCGGAAAATTGGATAACCCTCCTTGAGTAGTTCAACAATGTAGGGCAAAAATAGGAATTTTTGCTGTGTAGCAGCGAATTGTAGTGTGGTAGTCGATACTTTGGTAGTGTTGTAGACGGTAGTCGGTAGTCCGTTAAGCAATTGGCTCTATCACACTACGGGCGACAAACTACCGTTTACTCATCACCCTGCTAATTTCTCCTTTGCTAGGTAAGTTGCAATCTGCACTGCATTTGTAGCCGCTCCTTTACGGAGGTTATCGGCTACAATCCAGAGATTAAGGCCGTTGGCGATGGATTCGTCGCGGCGGATACGACCGACAAAGACCTCGTCTTTGTGCTTGGCCAACAGTGGCATTGGGTAGACGTTATTTTTGGTATCGTCTTGGACGATGATTCCGGGGGTGGCTGCGAGTAGCTCGCGGGCTTTTACAACGGTAAATTCATTATGAAATTCAACGTTCACAGACTCGCTATGGCCACCGTGGACGGGGACGCGCACGGCGGTAGCAGTGATGGCGATGCTGTCGTCACCAAGAATTTTGCGGGTTTCGTGGACCAGCTTCATCTCCTCCTTAGTGTAATCATTATCGAGGAAGACGTCGCAATGAGGAATACAGTTTTCAAAGATTGGGTAAGGGTAAGGCCGATCTGTTCCGGCAGTGTCTTCACCTCGTTTTTCGGCCTCATACTGCTCAACGGCTGGGACGCCCGTACCAGTAAAGGATTGATAGGTGGAGATCACCAGACGCTTAATACCAAATGCTTTATGTAGCGGTGCCAAAGCCAAGACCATCTGAATAGTGGAACAGTTGGGATTGGCGATGATGAGGTCATCCTTGGTAAGTTCGTTGGCATTCACTTCGGGGACGACCAATTTCTTCGACGGATCCATACGCCAGGCGCTGGAGTTATCGACAACGACGCAGCCGACTTCAGCAAACTTCGGAGCCCATTCGAGGCTCGTTCCGCCGCCAGCGGAGAAAATGGCGACGTCAGGTCGGCGATCGATTGCGTCCTGCATACCAATCACTGCGTAATCTTTGCCTTCGTAGTTAATAATTTTCCCAATAGAGCGGGCCGACGCGACTGGCATCAACTCGGTAATGGGAAATTTGTGCTCCTTCAGTACTTCGAACATTACGCTACCAACTAAGCCGGTAGCGCCGACAACGGCGACTTTCATATTGGTGTAATTTTGGGAAAGCGAAAATACGACACCCATTCGCAGGACCTGGTTTTTGGTAGCGGGGATTTACGACGCTTGGCGACCAGATTCACAAGCCGTCACTTAAGGATAACGAATAGCTTAGCTTCTTGACTATCCTTATACTAATGTCAAAAACGAGCACAGAAAACTACCACACTACGATGTACGGAGCCTAAAAGTGAACCGGCGAAGCGGCTGAACGTCTAAAAGCGGCGAAGCCGCGTCTACGAGAAAAGCCTTAGGGTTTTCTAAGCGCCCTCCTCACCCGACTCAAACTCGACGTCGTCATGCCCAAATAAGAAGCAATGTGGTAGTTCTTCACGTTTTGCTCAATCAATGGGTAGTCCTCCCGAAAACTCAGGTACCTTTCTGTAGCAGATTTGGACAGATTCGAAAGAATTCGCTTCTGAAAGGAAGCAAAGGCCTTCTCCAATTTCCTACGGAAGAACTGTTGAAAAGTAGGAATCGCGAGGTACAGCTCTTCCATACTTTCTTTAGAGATGCGGTATAAAACCGCGTCTTGAATACACTCAATATTCATAAGGGCCTTGCCCTCAGTAAAATAGGCAGTGTAATCGCTAACCCACCAGTCTTCTACCGCGAACTGAACGGTGTGTTCTTTCCCATCGGGGTCGACGAAGTAGGTCCTCATGCATCCGGAGGCGACGTAGTATTGATGGCGGACGGTTTCATCCTCAAGTAGTAGGACTTCTTCCTTTTTAACGTTAAACCTCTTGAATTTTGATGCAATGAATGCGGTTTCTGAATCAGTGAGATTTAAGGTTTTGAAGATTGATTTTGTCATGATAAAACGGGGATACTGAAGTACTTCTGACGGAAAGACACTTGGGTGCATGCTATTATTCGCTTCTCATTCAATCCCTCTCCCTAGGGAGGGTAGTCGGTTCATCGCAATTTAAAGTTGCAACAAACATAGCGTATTACGACTTAAACACCTAGCAAAAACTAGTCTTAATGGATAGTCTTTTGCCCATCACCCCTCCTTCCTACGGCCCCAGCCGCTCATACTACTGTCAAAAGGGCCAATCAAAACGATTATCACCCCAGTCCTGCAATGAAGTATGGCGGTATACCACTGTCGAAAGGGCCAATCAAAACCCTTCTCCTCTCAACCCTACCCCACTTTCCGCGTTCTTTGAAAGCACGCCGATAAATCAGCGCCAAAAATAGAAAAACATGAAAGCCCCCATCGCCAAAAAAATTGCCAAGACCCTAACAGCCCACGGCCACGATCGACTTGACAATTATTATTGGATGAACGATCGGGAAGATCCTGAAGTGATTGCCCATCTAGAAGCTGAAAACGCTTATTTCGAAGAACAAACCAAGGACCAAGCAAGCCTTAAAGAAGAGCTCTTTGAAGAAATCAAAGGCAGGATTAAGGAAGACGACGTCAGTGTTCCTTATACCAAGCATGGCTACATTTACCAAAGTAAATTTGAGGTTGGCGACCAGTATCCTCGGTATGTGCGGACTAAGGTTGGGGAAACGGACGAGCAGGTAATGTTGAACGTAAATGAGATGGCCGAGCCACACGACTTTTACAACATTGGTGGACTCTCCATTTCCGATGATAACCGTTACCTCGCTTACGGCGAGGACACCGTCAGCCGGCGTATCTACACCATTAAGATAAAGGACCTCCAGACCGGTGAGCATTTGTCGGATGAAATACCTAACAACACCGGCGGTTCCGTCTGGAGCGAAGATGGGAAATACCTCTTTTATTCCGTTAAGGACGAAGCACTGCGCCCCTACAGAATCATGCGCCACAAGCTGGGCGACGTTCCTGAAAACGACGTGGTCGTCTACGAAGAAAGCGATGACACCTTCCGTGCTTTTGTCTACCGTTCCAAGTCCCGGAAGTACATCATTTTTGGCTCAGCACAAACACTTAGTTACGAATACCATCTGCTTAAAGCTAATGATCCATTAGGCGAACCGCGGTGTTTCCAGCCTCGGGAAAGGAACTTGGAATACAGCATCGCCCACATCGACGATCGCTTTTATGTCCTTACGAATAAGGATGCCAAGAATTTTCAATTGATGGTAACATCCGAGGATGCCACCGGCCAGGAAAACTGGAAAACGGTGATTGCCCACCGGGACGATGTACTGTTGGAAGACGTTGACCTATTCCGGGATTACCTGGTTTTGTCGGAGCGCGCCAACGGTTTGACTGAGTTACGGATTCGGCCTTTTAAAGGCGAAGAATACTACCTGAAGTTCAACGACGAAGCCTACATGGCCTATACGAGTACCAACCCTGAATTTGACAGTCAGATTCTGCGGTATGGCTACCAATCCATGACGACGCCGGCCAGCACCTACGACTACAACATGGTCACCAAAGAGCAGGTAATGCTCAAGCAGCAGCCTGTACTGGGTGACTTTGACGCGGCCAACTACGTCTCCGAACGGCGGTTTTCCGTCTCCCGCGACGGGACGAAGGTTCCACTTAGCATCGTCTACCGCAAAGGGACGAAGAAGGACGGCAGCGCTCCGCTGCTGCTCTACGCCTACGGTTCCTACGGCCACAGCATGGACCCCTATTTCAGCGTTGCCCGCCTGGCCCTTTTGGACAGAGGCTTCATCTACGTCATCACCCACATCCGTGGTGGCGAAGAAATGGGTCGCCACTGGTATGAAGACGGGAAACTACTCAACAAGCAGAACACCTTTAACGACTTTGTCGACTCAGGAGAATGGTTGATTGATAACAACTACACGGCCAAGACCGGGCTATTTGCCATGGGCGGAAGTGCTGGTGGGCTGCTGATGGGTGCGATTGCGAACATGCGGCCCGACCTTTGGGCGGGCATCGTCGCTCAAGTAGCCTTCGTTGACGTTGTAACCACCATGCTCGACGATTCCATCCCGTTGACCACTGGCGAATACGACGAGTGGGGCAATCCCAACGTCAAGGAATTCTACGACTACATCCTCAGCTACAGCCCCTACGACCAGGTAGAAGCCAAGGACTACCCCAACATGTTGATCACTACTGGCCTGCACGACAGCCAGGTCCAGTACTGGGAACCAGCCAAATGGCTGGCCAAACTCCGTGAAATGAAGACGGACAACAACCAGCTATTGATGCACACCAATATGGAAGCTGGTCACGGCGGAGCTTCTGGTAGGTTTGATTCGATTAAAGAGGTGGCCAGGGATTTTGCTTGGTTGGTTAGCCAGGCGGGTAGATAGTCAAGCAGTCCGTGAGTCAAACATATCGGACTACTTGACTAACGCACTATCTGACTGCTTGACTGTTTAACTATCTTAGCGCCACAACCCACCACCGTGCGCCAATACCTGCCCATCCTACTCTGCTTTTTCGTCTTCTGCACTGCACCTGCGGCCGCGCAAGATGGTCTCTTTCCAGCCTTTGACATTAAGTCTCGCCTCCTAGGCGGATCGGGGTTGAACGCCGAAGGAATCGATGCGTTGTGGACCAACCCTGCCGGGCTTGCTTATACTGGCGAGAATATCCAAGCAGGTGCCACGGCGGAGCAGCGTTTCGGCCTCAGTGAGTTAACGATGGCGACTGCCGGAGTAGCCTACGGTAAAGGCCTTGGTGGCTTCGGACTCTCCCTCGGCAGCTTCGGTTTCGACACTTACCAAGAGACCAGAATTGGTTTGGCTTACGGCCGCAAACTATCGGAAAAATTCAGCGTCGGGGCCGAATTCGTAGGCTTCGCCACCAACACGGAAGGCTACGCCAGCACCTTCGACCTCACCTTCGGCCTCGGTGCTAAACTTGAGATAACGCCCCAACTCTCCATCGGTGCACGAGTCTTCTCCCCCGTCCGGACGGAACGGTTGCCAGATGAATACCTCCCCCAGTTATTGGCCATCGGCTTCACCTATCAGCCAACGGAACAACTGTTGATCAATGCTGAAATCCACCAAGATACTGACCACCCCACCCGCTTCCGCGGCGGCCTCGAATACCTCCCCGTTGAAGAACTAAGCATCCGCCTAGGCGTAGCCACCGAATCAACAGAACTCTCCTTCGGAATTGGCTATGAAGTGATCGACAAGTTGGACATTAGCGCCGGTGCTGTTTGGCATGAAGTGTTGGGTGTTTGGCCGGCGATTGGAGTGCGTTATCGCTAAAGGTTAGAAGCTAGACAGCTAGGAGCTAGTCAGCACTGCCAATTATTCACTCATTCCATAATTCCCCCATTCTCCCCTTGTCCCCGTTAGAAGTCCTCAATAAATACTGGAAGTACCCCGCTTTCCGCCCAGGACAGGCCGAGATCGTCGAAGCAGTTATGGAGGGAAAGGACACCTTGGCATTGTTGCCAACCGGTGGCGGAAAAAGCATCTGCTTTCAGGTGCCAGCGATGGCTTTGGAAGGGGTTACGCTTGTTGTTTCGCCGTTAATTGCGTTGATGAAAGACCAGGTCCGCCAGCTGAAGGACCGGGGTATTGTTGCCGACGCGATCTACGGCGGGATGCGGAAAAGTGATATTGACCGGGTGTTTGACAATGCCGTTTACGGTAATACAAAACTGCTGTACCTTAGTCCGGAACGCTTGCTGACCGACTTGGCCAAGGTCCGGATTAAGAAGATGAACGTTAGCCTGATTGCCGTCGACGAAGCCCATTGCATCAGTCAGTGGGGCTATGATTTCCGTCCGCCGTATATGCAGATTGCGGCCTTGCGAGAACTGCATCCGGATGTACCGATCATTGCCGTGACGGCAACGGCGACGCCGGAGGTGGTGGAAGACATTCAAGAAAACCTGGAGTTCAAGGCCAACCGCCTTGTTTTCCAACAGAGTTTTGGGCGAGACAACCTCGCTTACGTCATCCGGCGCCCAGAGGGCAAGGACGAACAGGTCTTGAAGGTATTGGAAGGGGTTCCCGGAACGAGCATTGTCTATGTTCGAAGCCGTGGCATGACCCGAAAGTTGGCGCTGATGTTGCAACGCCGCGGCATTGCCGCGGCCAGCTACCACGCTGGCCTGGAGCCGAAGGAAAAAGACCGCCGGCAGGAGGCTTGGATCGAAGGTAAATTGCGGGTCATTGTTTCCACCAATGCCTTTGGCATGGGAATTGACAAATCCAACGTCCGCAGCGTCATTCATTATGGCCCGCCGGACAGTCCGGAAGCTTATTTTCAGGAAGCCGGCCGTGGCGGCCGCGATGGAAAAATGGCCTTTGGAATAATGCTTTATCAAAAAAGCGACGGCAAGCGGCTGCTCAAAAATTGGACCCTCTCCTACCCCGAAATCCCTGAAATCAAACGGAGTTACCGCGCCTTAGGAAGCTACCTTCAACTCGCCATTGGCGGTGGAAAAGGCGAAGCGTTCGATTTTGACTTGCCGGTATTTGCTGCCAATTTCGGCTTCGATGTCCGCCAGGCCTACGCTGGCCTGAAAGCATTAGAACGCTCCGGCTACATAATCCTGACAGAAGCCGTTCACCAGCCAGCCAGGCTACAGTTTCTGGCATCCAAAGAACAGTTGTACGACTACCAAATCAAGAACCGGGCCGCCGAAAAATTGGTAAAGTCGATCCTACGCACCAGCCAGGGAGCCTTCCTCAACCCCGTCAGCCTCGACGAAGGTTCACTGGCTAATTTTCTAAAAATTTCACTAGAGCAACTGCAACGGACCTTCCGTAAAATGGTGGGCGAAGGCATCATCGATTACTTCCCGATGAAGGATTTACCGCAGATAATCTTCGTTCACGAACGGGTTGATCCTAATGCATTGCGCATCGATGCAAAACAATACAACTTCCTAAAATCTAGGGCCAAACATCGCATTGACACCATGATCAGCTATTCCGAAGGAGACGTTGGTTGCCGGTCGCAAACGCTGCTGCGCTACTTCGGAGAGAAAGAAGCATTGGTCTGCGGCATCTGCGACTTATGCCGGACGAGGATTGCTGCCGGAGAGGAGATATTGACACCAAAGAAAGTCTACGAAGACATCAGAATCAAAATGGAAGACGATAAAGAAATGCTGTTGGAAGACGCAAGTCTTACCTACGGTAATCTCCGTAAACAGGAGACCCAACGGGTGATTCAGCACCTGGTTCAGGAGGGACTACTCCTGAAGGAGAACGACAAAATTCGCTCCGTTTGATCATCATTTGCACGGTAACGAACGACTTGTCGCACGACCAACGGATGGATCGGATATGCCGCAGCTTGGTTAAAGCGGGGCATCATGTGACGCTGGTTGGTCGAATACAATCTACAAGTAAGCTACTATCAGAACGACCGTACAAAACCCATCGAATTAAGTGTAAGAACCAAGCTGGCAAGGCTTTCTATGCCGAGTATAACTATCGGTTGTGGCGGGAATTACGGAGTTGGACATTCGACGCCATCTGCTCGGTAGACCTCGATACTTTACCGGCAGGCGCTTGGTTGAAAACCGGTAATCGGAAGCTGGTGTATGACGCACACGAATGGTTTTCGGAGACGCCGGAGGTGGTGAACCGGCCACTGATTCGAAGTATCTGGCGGATGATTGGCAGCCGGTTTGTGCCGAAGACGGATGCCCGATATTCCGTGGCGCCGATGTTGGCGGATAAGCTGGCGGAGGAATACGGCATGCCGTTTGGGACGGTTAGGAACCTCCCTTTGAAGGAAAATATCGAGGTTGAAATGCCCAAGAAAAAGACCATCTTATACCAAGGTTGGTTTAATCCTGGGAGGGGTTTGGAGCAGGCGATTACGGCCATGCAGTGGTTGCCAGACTGTGAGTTGGTGTTG
>JBLIGS010000120.1:0-8926 GCA_047637095.1 Neolewinella sp.
CATTACTGCCGAAATCGCCTACTTCGAAGGCAAGCACAGCAAGAGTTACGAACGGACTTACGGCTGGGCCTGGTTGCTGAAGTTAGACGAAGAACTCCGCCGCTGGGAAGACCCCTTGGCCAAGGAGTTACAGGCCAACCTTGCCCCGCTGACGGAACTCATCGTCGGCCGCTACGAAGACTTCCTTCCAAAGTTGAACTACGCTATTCGCACCGGCGAGCACCCCAATACCGCCTTCGGACTAACCTTCGCCTACGACTACGCCAAACTCGCTGATGACCAGAGCCTGTTAGCCACCGTCGAAACCGCCGCCCGCCGCTTTTACGCTGCCGACGAAAACTGCCCCATCAGCTGGGAACCCAGTGGCTACGACTTCCTGAGTCCATGCCTCGAAGAGATCGACATTATGCGCCGGGTACTACCCGCTGGAGAGTTTCATACTTGGTTGAAGGCCTTTTTACCCGGCCTTTCCACCCCCGGCTACGAACTCGCCGTTGGCGAAGTCTCCGACCGGACCGACGGCAAACTCGTCCACCTAGACGGACTAAACTTCAGCCGCGCCTGGGTCTTGTTCGGTCTTGCCAAGCAATACCCCGCAGAATACGGCCATTTAACCAACCTGGCTAATGAACACCTGGCATACTCCCTGCCGAACCTGGTTGGAGACAGCTATGAAGGTGGGCATTGGCTGGGGAGCTTTGCGATTTATGCGCTTAGGTAGGAGTTAGAAAATAGAAGCTAAAGAGCTAGAAGCTGGGGGCTAGTTTTTACGATAAAAGCGTCTAGGGGATGGGAGTAAAATAAAACGTGATTCTTGATCTGGTGAATTTTGGCCGCTGGCAAGGCGAAAAACGTAGGCCACCTCGAGGCGTCGAGAACACCGTAGTGTTAGCGAGGCTTTTCAACGAAGCCAGCGGCTAAAAGGCACCGAGCAAGAATCTTGGTTTATTTATTTCCCATCCCTAGGGAGAAAATTTGCAACTATTTTCCCCTTTCGTACTATTTTTACACCTCACCCTAAAACCCTTTAACCCATGGATTACGACGTATTAGACGCTTTTCCCGACCGCGACAATAAAATGAAGGTTTTCCGCCCTGCCTCTCAGGGCAAGCGTTTTGGCAACTTTATCATTGACCAAATCTGCATCTACGTTTTAGCTTTTGTTGCCTTCTTTGTGCTGGAGTTTCTGAATCCGGAAGCCTATTATGGCTTTATGGTAGACGAAAGTTTTTCCAAAACCCTACTCGACTCTCTACTCAGTGCTATACTATCTGTGCTTTTCTATAGTCTGATGGAGTACGTGACCAAAGGTAAGACTGTTGGAAAGTTGATGACCAACACCCGCGCCATCCGGATGGACAATGAGCAGTTGACCTTCAATGACGCGCTGATGCGCAGCCTTTCCCGTATCGTCCCTTTCGAACCCTTTTCCTTCCTCGGCAGTTCGCTCCGCGGCTGGCACGACACCTGGACGGATACTCAGGTGATTGAGGATGATGGATTTGTGACTTACTAATTAGTAAGGAGTCCAGAGGTAATAGACTACAAACAAAAGGCGGGAGTAACGAAGCAGAAATTGAATTTCTTACCTCGCTACTCCCGCCTAATTATTCTTGTCTAAAACAGCTTTTGGCTGATGATTTAGCCCTTCCAGTGCTTCTTCTTGCCCTCACGTGGCTTGAAGTTGCTGCTTGGAGAGAAAGACCGCTTGCGCTTGTTGAATCCGCCTTTCTGTGGCTTGAAGACTTGCGTTCCACCTTCGAAAATGCGGACGTTCATCTCTACACCTTTGTCGATGGCGCCTTCGAAGGCAGCAACAACTTTGGAGGCTTCTTTGCTGTCGACACCAACATAAGTCATGTTGTTCTGGATATCAATCTTACCGAAGGCAATCTTTTTTCCAGGTAGGCGACGGTTCATCATGCCGATGATCTGGGGAACGGTGTACCCTTCTTTGCGGCCAACGGCCATACAGATGGTAGTGTATTCCTTGTCAGACCGGTCTGGGCGGCTGTCTTTGGTGTCGTCGTCCTTGATCTGCTTCTGGCCGGAGAGCTGCTTGCTCAGGGAGCCGAGGCCGTAGCCGAGGATCTTCTGGATCAGTTCTTCCCGTTCCATGCCGTCGAAGAGTTCAACGACTTCTGGCAAGTAGGCAGCGACTTTGTCGTCGAGTGTAGCTTTCTTTACCGATTCGGCGAAGCGAATGGCGCGGAGGCGGTAGACTTCGTTCTGGCTCGGAACTTCCTGCAGCTTGAATTGAATCTTGGAGTACCGCTCGATGTCGCGAACCTTGCGGGCTTCACGGCCGGTAACGATGCTCATGGCGATACCTTCTTTGCCGGCACGGCCAGTACGGCCAGAACGGTGAACGTATACTTCCGGAGCATCCGGCAGGTTGTAGTTGATTACGTGGGTGAGGTCTTGAACATCAAGGCCACGGGCAGCTACGTCGGTAGCTACGAGGAGATTGATCCGGCGCTTACGGAAGCGATTCATAACATCATCACGCTGCGCTTGGCTCATGTCACCGTGCAGTGCATCGGCGGAGTGGCCTGCGTAGCGGAGGTCTTCGGCCACACCGTTCACCTCGCGGCGGGTACGACAGAAGATTACGGCATACATCTCAGTATCGAGTTCGATCAAGAGACGGAGGAGGGCAAAACGATCGGAGCCTCGCACCTTAAAGTACTGGTGCTCTACTTTGCTGTTGCCAACATCGGAGTGACCAACACTGATCTCCGCAGGATCAGTCATGTAGTCCTTACTGATCTTCTTTGCCTCTTTAGGCATCGTTGCACTGAAAAGCAGGGTCTGCTTTTCCTCTGGCGTAGCACCAAGTATGGAATTGAGTTCCTCTTGGAAACCCATGTTCAACATCTCATCTGCTTCGTCCAAAACAACGCGCTTCAGATCCTGAAGCTTCAGTTTCTTGCGGTTGATGAGGTCAAGGGTACGACCTGGCGTACCAACAATGATCTGTGCACCACGACGGATTTCTTTGATCTGGTTGATGACGGGAGAGCCACCGTAAACGGCACAAACCTTAACATCTTTGCGGAACTTGGAATAGTTGGCCAAGTCCTTGGCAATCTGGAGACAAAGCTCACGGGTTGGACATAGGATCAAAGCCTGTACGGCTTCAACATCAGTGTCGATATCATTCACAACCGGAAGACCGAAGCCAGCAGTTTTACCTGTACCCGTACGGGCTAGAGCTACGACGTCGCGATCGGACTCGAGAATGAGGGGGATGGCTTGCGCCTGAATTGGGGTGGGGGTGATGAAACCGAGTTCTGCAACTGCTTGCTTGACGTCATCGCGCAGTGCGCTTTCCTGAAAATTTTCCATTTCGCCTAAAGGGGGATTATGGGCGAAATAGCTTACCACAAAAGACATTTACTCCTTGTAAATGTGCTATTTGTAAACCGGGAGCGCCCTGTTAGAGCGTGCAAAGGTACACTTTTTATTTGAAAGTGTAATGATTGTTGTAGAATGGCATAGTTAGGTGCTTAGAGGTTAGGCTTTTATGAAGGGGGGGGAGGGCGAAAATGTGTGCCAACTACAAGGTTATGCTGCACCGTCTATATGTACCCGATGTAGCCATCGAGCGCCTAAAAGCACGAAGGGCGTCTAAAAAGGAGCGCAGCGACTGTCTAAAAGGCCTGCGGCCGTCTACAAGTGAAACGGCGTCAGCCGTTAACGTCTACAAGGCCGCAGGCCGTCTAACTCTCCATATTCCACGTCTCCAGCGCCTGGTACACCGCCTGGTGCACCTTCCCCCTGATCTGCATCCTAGAGAACTTGTTGCTCTTCACATGGGGGAATACTCGGTTGGTGAGCAGGACAAAAACGAGATCGTTTTCTGGGTCGGCCCAAACGGAGGTGCCGGTGAAGCCGAGGTGGCCAAAGGTCTTGTTTGAAGCGCCAGCGGAAATCAAATTCGGCCAGCCTGCAGCCAGTCGGTCAAAACCAAGTGCACGGTAATTGTACCGACTTCGGCTGGTAAACAGCTCCACGGTCTCTGGCGTCAGCAATTGCTGGCCGGCGTATTCGCCGCCGTCGTTCATCAGTTGGAAGAGCTGGCCGAGGTCTCGGGCGTTGCCGAAAAGACCGGCATGGCCAGCAACACCGCCAAGCAGTGCAGCACCTTCATCGTGAACATAGCCCCGAAGCAAACCACCCCGCATCCACCGATCGTATACGGTAGGGACAAGGCGCTCTGATGGGAATTTTTCCGAAGGATTAAAACCAAGTTTGCCCAACTCCATCGGTTGGTAAAACTCCCGTTCAAGGAAGTCTTCCATTTGCTCACCGGTAATTTCTTCGATGGCCAACTGAAGGAGGTAATAGTTGACGTCGCTGTAGCGGTATGTCGGTCTGCGGGTGCGGCTGATTTTGCCGGCCAGCCGTTTGCGGATCTTTCCCGGGATCGTTTCATCCAGGTAGCGGTCGGGGCCAACGGGAATGGTATATTCTTCACGGACTTCGTCGGCTACGAACTGACGGCCCAACAAGCCGTCTAACGGAAGATCCGACTGGATACCGGAGTGGTGTGTCAATAATTGTTCAATGCTGTAGCGGCCAATCATCTTCTTTTTAAGCTCAGGGAGGTATTCCCGAACCTGCGCTTGCAGGTCGATTTTGCCATCGTCGTACAGCTTCATGATGGCCAAGGAGGTCGCCGCGGCCTTGGTGATGGAGGCTAGGTCGTAGAGGTCGCCGGGTGCAACCTTTTGCTTGTGGTAAGTATGGTGGCCGTAGGCTTTTTCGTAGACGACTTGTCCGTCTTTCATCACCAGCAACTGAGCGCCGGGCATGGCCCGGTAACGGATACCACGGTTGATGTGATAATCCACCCGTTCGAATTTTTGACGATCAATTCCGAATAGTTCCGGTAGGTGAAACCCACCGATAACGGCTTCCAAACGCTGGCCTGCACCAGCGCGGTAAGCATTGGTTTTCTCGGCTAGCCGACCATCAAGAAGTTGGGCGCCAAACAGTGCTTGCCCAAGGAATGCTTCGCTTTCCTTGGACCGAAGTGGACAGCTTATGACAGCCCATTCTTTAGGCAATTCGGTGATTCTGTCGGGCCTGCCAAAATGCAAGAAGGTTGTTTTCTTGTCGACAACGTTTTCAAGCGGTCGAAACCAATCTGCATTCATTGGCGAAAGCCCCATTGGGTTGTCTACCACAATCACGGTAGGGATATCTTCTACTGATGGAAGAAGGTGGGGGATGGTCTCGTCGAAGGGAATTTCTTGTACATCCGCAAACCGGCGCGCCATCGCAATCAGGCGAGCGGGCCGTTGGTCCGGACGGTAAATAATACGAACAGCAGGAGTTCCACGAAAAGGGAGACTACTATTGGGGTTGGCCAGGACCACCGTTTGCCGAAGAAGGCGAAGGTGGCGCTCAATATCACTTTCAACGGTGAGGCTTTCGTAGGGCCAGGCCCCGTCAACGGCCAACGTATCTGTTTGAGGCACGCCGCTGAGCAGGAGGCCTAGCGGAGTTGCCCGCAGGCTATCGAGTTGCTTGGGGGTGAAGGTTGTTGAGGAGGTTTCTTCGTCGGAGAACCATTCGGATACCCAGGAAAAGAAATCTTCAGCCCAGTTCCCGGCTTTGACGGGAGTGGAAACTAGCAACAACAGGAACACTAAAGACGTAAGGAGAAAAGCTTTCATTTAATCCGGGGCTGATAAAAAGGGGGGTACAAAACTTGCAATCAAAAATTTAGATCAGGCAAAGGTAACGGACAAAGGAACAGTCTATTGCAGAACATGTAAACGTTTGAACCATATGTGACAAACGGGTGATAGTTGTTATATTCTATATTTTCAACAATTTGGAGTATTTTTGGGCGGCGGCGCGCAGGTGCAGTATTAAAACTAAGGAACAAGGCGATTCCATTCCCGGCCCTACGGCCCGCCTCCCTAACATTTGCCCATGGACATTACCACCGTCGTTATACTGTTGCTCTTAGCCTTCCTCATTGGCGGACTACTGAGTTGGTTATTCTTCCACCTTCGGCTCGGGAAGAGCCACCTTCCCCTCTCCGCGGTAGGCAAAGACTACATCCGCAGGGAGGTGCATGAGCAGCTCCGCCAGGATGCAGACCTCCATTACGAGAACCTCCAGGAAAAGTCTGCTGCTGAAAACAGCCTCAGCAGTGAGCTGGCCGTCACCCGGGCCAATCTCGTCAGCCTTCAGGATAAGCTGAATGGCCAGGCTGCTGAAATGGAGCGGCTTCAAGCCGCCAGCCTAGCCCAGTTCGAGCAAACCGCAAACCGACTGCTACAGGAGAAAGGCAAATCCTTCGCCGCCCAGAATGCGGAGCAGCTAACGGGGATTCTGGCGCCCCTGCGGGAGCGAATCCAAGGTTTTGAACAGCAAGTTGAACGCCGTTTTCTCGAAGAAACCAAAGACCGGGTCACCCTGCGGCAGGAAATCAAACACCTCCAGCAACTCAACCAACAAATTAGCACCGAGGCCAACAACCTCGCTGGCGCCCTACGCGGAAACTCCAAGACCCAGGGAGACTGGGGCGAATGGCAACTGCTGACGCTATTGGAGGCCAGCGGCCTCCAGCAAGGCATACACTTTGATTCCCAGTCCACCTTCCGAGACGAAGACGACAAGGCCAAACGCCCCGACTTCGTCATCAACCTCCCCGAAAGCAAACACCTCGTCATTGATTCCAAGGTTTCCCTTACGGCCTACGATCGCTACTGCGCCCTCTCCGACGAAGATCCAGAACGGGCCGTACAGGCCAAAGCCCACCTCCGAAGCCTCCGGAGCCACATCGTGGACCTTGCCAGCAAGAATTACACCCGTCTGTACCAAATCTCCAGCCCGGATTACCTGCTGCTCTTCGTCCCCATCGAGCCAGCCTTCGGCCTCGCCCTTGCCACCGACCAGGGTGTCTTCCTGGAAGCCCTGGAACGAAACATCGTCATCGTCACCCCTTCCACTTTGCTGGCCACCCTCCGGACGGTTAGTTTCATCTGGAAGCAGGACAGCCAGAAGAAGAACGTCCTTGAAATTGCCCGCCAAAGCGGCCTGCTCTACGACAGCTTCGTCTCCTTCACCGACGAGCTCAAGGGCGTAGGCAAACAACTCGACCGGGCCCAGAAGTCCTACGACTCCGCCCTCCGGAAATTATCTACCGGAGGCAGCTACGGCAAAACCCTGATCGGCCGCGCCGAAAAATTGCGGGAATTGGGGGCGAAGACGAAGAAGCGGATTGGTGCGGATTTGTTGAGAGAAGAGGAGTGATAAAGCCTGAGGCTTTATTTTAGGCATTAGGCAGAAACTCCGTCCATCCGTCAAGACAGCCTCGTCGATGTTGTCAATTAGGTATACGCCGGAGAGAGGGCATCTCTTTAACTCTAATTTCTTGGGCTGCTAATAATTCTTGCAGCCTCTCGGCTAATGCCTACCTACTAATGCCTAATTACTCCCACCTAGGAGTACCTTTGCGCCATGTTTCAAAAACTCTACCCCTCCCACATCGATGCCATTGCCTCCGCCCTCGAGAATATCTTCGGCGAAGGAGCTTACGCAGATCGGGAAATTGCCCGCGTCCTTAAAGAGGATAAGCGTCGGGGAAGTAAAGACCGTGCTTTCATCGCTGAGAATACTTACGGCGTAGTACGCAGCTACCGGCTGCTTCGGCATTTGGCCGGAGGAAGTAAGCCTAAGAAGCGGGAAGACTGGTGGAGGCTGGTCGGGATTTTGCTGGTACTCAAGGACATTGACTTGCCACCATGGCGGGAATTCGGAGAGATTAAGCCAGAGGACATCAAGAAGCAGTTGGCAGAAGCCCAAGCAGATCGCTCCCTTCGCGAAAGTATCCCCGAATGGTTGGACCAATTGGGAGAGGAACAGTTAGGCGACCTTTGGACGCCGACCATTGCCTCACTTAACGAGCAAGCACCAGTAGTTCTCCGGGCCAACCGATTGAAGACTACGCCTTCAAAGCTCAGCCAGATGCTCATGCAGGATGAGGTTGGGACAAGGGCGATTGGTCAAGACGCTTTGTTGGTTACCGAGCGGCAAAACCTGTTCCGGACCCAGGCCTTCCGGGAAGGTCTCTTCGAAGTACAAGATTACAGCAGCCAACAGGCTGCGCGGACGCTGGAAGTAGAACCCGGCCATACCGTCATCGATGCATGCGCTGGCGCAGGAGGCAAAAGCCTCCACCTGGCCGCACTGATGGAAAACAAAGGCAAACTGATCAGTCTGGATATCCACGGATCGAAGTTGAGCGAGCTAAAAAGACGGGCCAAACGAAACGGTGTTTCCAACCTAGAAATCCGGGAAATCACCAGCACCAAGGTTGTCAAACGGCTAACCGGTCGTGCTGACCGGCTATTGCTGGACGTTCCTTGTTCTGGCCTCGGTGTATTGCGCCGTAACCCGGATGCCAAGTGGAAACTTAACCAGGAATTCATCGACCGCGTCGTCATCGAACAAGCCGACATCCTCAGCCGCTATAGCCGGATGGTGAAGCCCGGTGGTAAGATGGTTTATGCCACTTGCAGTATCCTTCCTCGCGAGAATGACGACCAAGTAGAAGCCTTCCTTAAATCAGAAGCCGGAGCCGGCTGGACGCTGGAGCACAAGCATACTTTCCTGCCGCAGGTGGAGGGGTATGATGGTTTCTTTGTGAGCCGGTTTGTGAAAGGAGAGTCGTTGGGCGCAGCGGAAGCGTCGTAATTGAAGATGACGGAGTTGGGGACGCCGGAGGTGACGGGGCGGAAGCTGAAGCGGTAGTCTTCGGGGTTGATGTCCTTTGCCGCGGCCGCAGGGAGTCCCAGAGCGGAGCCGAAGGGTGAAGAAGAGGTACCTGAGGATAGCAAGGCAATGACTAGGGCCAACGCTGCCAACGGCAGCAAATAATACAAGTATAACCTCGCTGGATTT
>JBLIGS010000121.1:0-8909 GCA_047637095.1 Neolewinella sp.
GTTCTCACCGTTCTTGAAAAATTCTTTGCATAGCCATAGCTACGGAAAGAATTTTTAAGTGCGGTGAGGGCAAAATAAGGCGGTCAAGAAGCTTGGTTTATTTATTTCGCGTCCCTAAGCGCCAAGTAAATCCTTCGAATCAACCACCAGCGCTCCCGCCTCCCGCATCTCAACAACCGCTTTTTCAACGTCGCCCGGTTCGAGGTTTACGCCCCTGGTGGCATCTTCAATTAAGGTAGTTTTAAGGCCTTCTCCTAACGCGTCGAGTACGGTGAATTTGACACAGAAATCTGCTGCAAGGCCCATAACGTGGACTTCATCAATTCCCTGTGCCTTTAACCACTCGGCCATCCCAGTACTGTTCCGGTGGCCATTGTTATAGAAGCCGCTGTAGCTGTCTACTTCGGGGTCCATCCCCTTCTGAAAGACTTTAGTTATGCCGTCTTCATTGAGGGCATCTGCAAATTCCGACCCCCAGGTTCCCTGGACGCAGTGAATGGGCCAGAGGACCTGTTGAAGGCCGTGGAGATCAATTGTCTGCCCTGGCTTTCGCCAGGGGTGGTTGGCGGCAAAACTGCCGTGGTTGCCCGGGTGCCAGTCCTGGGTGGCAACGACCGTTTCATACTCGGACATCAGGGCATTAGCGATGGGGACAACCTGGTCTCCTTCGGCAACGGGCAACATGCCAAAAGGCATGAAGTCAACCTGCAGATCAACAAGGATTAAGGCGGTGGTGGATGCTTGCATTTTTCAACTTAGTTTATATACTAAGCAAAGATAATTGCCACCGGCTTCAATTGCAACTAATATTTCTTCTTAGAAATCTTGTTGAAGGTAATCTGCCGCTGCGCTTTCGACTTAAAGCGGTTAACATCGTCACCTCGAAGTTTACTGTGCTTGGTTTTTCGGCCCTGAACCCTGGCGCGCCATCGTTTCCAGCTCGACAGTTTCAACTCTCGTTTCATCAGTTTTATAACCTCCTTTTCAGGAAGGTCAAATTGGTATTCAATAGCCTCGAAGGGAGTTCTGTCTTCCCAGGCCATACCGATTACACGGTCAATTTCTTCGGGGGTAAGTTCACGGTCCATGCCTTTACAATCGCTGAAAGGGCAAGATTGTTTTAGAATTATTCAACTACAAATCGGTAGCCAACGCCGCGGAGCGTAATAATGCGTACTCGGGGATCAGATTCCAGCATGGCACGTAGTTTACGGACGTAGACGTCGAGGTTGCGAGAGTTAAAAAATCCGTCGTCGTGCCAGAGCTCCATGAGAATCCGCTTGCGTTCGATGACCGACTGGCCCTGCGCGCGAACGAAGAGCCGCAGCAGTTCTGCCTCCCGGTGGCTTAGGGTGAAGACATTGTCTGGAGCCGGGCCGGTTTCATGAATCAAGCGCAGGTTCGGGTAGTCGAATCGGAAGTTTCCTAAGACATAATTTTCGGGCGCGGACGCAGGTGCAGAGGAAGTTGATGAGGCAAGGTTCCCCGACCGGAGATTGACCAGGTTTTCCATGCGGACCAAGAGCTCCTCCATGCTAAAGGGCTTGCGGACGTAATCGTTACCACCGGCCTCAAAGCCGGTAAGCACATCCTTCGCCTGCACCCTAGCCGTAAGGTACAATATCGGCAATTCAGGATAGTCTTTCCGCAACCGCTGACCAATGGTAAAACCATCCTCTCCGGGCATCTGGACATCCAGTACCGCAATGTCGTACCCACCAGCATTCTTCAGTGCAGCGGCGGCTTTGCCGCCGTCCTCATACCAGTCGATGTCACAGCCTCGGCTTTCAAGGCTTTCTTTAACGATGCGGCCAAGAAGGTTCTCGTCTTCGAGGTAGAGTACTTTTAAATCGGGCATGGGGTATAGTTGTAAGGGATGGAAAATAAATAAAGTTCTCCAAAAATTCTTTGCATAGCCTTAGCTACGGAAATAATTTTTGGTGGAGACTGGGGCAAAATAAGACGGCCAAGAACGTAAGTTTATTTTTTCCCCGTCCCTAATGTAGTATAATATTAAATATCTTGCTCCTCACCCAAACTTCGAATCGGCTCGTAGAGATAATTGTTGTGTGGGTTGCAATTGTTATAGGCGTAGTAGTGTAAGGTCGGGGCCTGCCCCCGGCCCCGAGTCGGAATCCTACACCTCAAGGTTTGGAACCTTTACCGTAAACCTTGCTCCACCATTCTCGGAGTTATCAACCTCCACGGTGCTACCATGAGCCGTAGCGACCTGGCGAACAAAGGTGAGCCCCAAGCCGTGGCCTTTTACGGCGTGGCCTTCGCCGGGACGGTAGATCCGGTAAAAGCGTTCAAAGACATTCTCCCGCTCGTGGGGGGGAATACCAGGGCCATTATCGGTGATGGTAAACACTGTTTCATGCGCCTGACCAGAGACATTGACGTCAATTCGGGGCGGGCTACCGCCGTATTTACAAGCATTGTCCAGCAGGTTGTATACCAGGTGGTGCCAGTAGTGCGGGTCAACGTTCGTCCGCACATCTCCGTAGGTGGTCAACGCCAATGCTTCTTCCTGCAGGTTGTAGCGCAGGGACAACCCTCTCCAGGCTTCGCGGACGGCGTCCGACAAATCTGTTTTGGACAACTGAAGCCGCTGGCTCAGGTCGCCAGCCTGGAGGGAATCGATGGCCCTGTCGGCCATCTGATCCAACCGTTTTAGTTCCGCCTGGCCGATGGCCAGGTATTCTTTCCGTTTCTCCGGGTCAGCATCAGCTCCAAAGATGTTCAGTGCCTCCAGGGCAACACCTACGGTTGCAATGGGCGTCTTCAGTTCGTGGGCTACGTTGGCAACCAGGGCGTCCTTCTGGCGCAACTGTTTGTCCTGTTCATGAAGGTTTCGATAGGCAGAGGCAAAGGCAAAACCTGTAGCTCCGAAGAGAACGAAGCCAAGTAGAAACTCAGGTAACATCCCCAGGAGTAATGTTCCCCGGTATTCGGTAATTTCATACATCGTTCCTTTGCCACGGCTACTGTCGCCAACCTTTTTAGCCCAGACGACCGGAGTATTGTTTTTGAGCTCGGCCTGGTGGATTGGCCTGACACCAAAGCGCTCATCCCAATCGCAGATAAGATCAGGAAAGTTTGCGATTTTTTCAGGAGCGTAAAGGGACACCTTGAATTTACGAGAGATACTGTCCCTAACGTCTTCTGGCAGATTGGCCAATGAGAACCCGCTTTCATCAATAATCACCTCTACCTCGCTAACACCGTTGCGGGCGTCGGAGAGTGTCACTTTTGTCCGGCCACCATACTCCTCCTCCAATCGACCTAAGCGTTTGCCCATCATAACAATGGGCTTGGCAGATTGTGGCTGAACCTGGTACTTCGCACCTCCAAAGGTTGACCATTCGCTAGAGCGAATGATCTGAAACGTCCGAATCAGGTAGGAATCTGAGATCAATAGGTTCATTTCACTCTCGACCTGGTCGCGGAGGGTATCCCGCGAACTCTGGTACCGTTGTGTCCACCAGACGCCGAGGAAGACAGCTAAGAGGACCATAATGAAAGAGAAGGTATAGAGGAGTTGTCTCATGGTAAAGTTGGCTAGGTCACTTGTAACGAAGCCTTTTTTCGTCAGATACATCATTTGCTGACGCAGTAGCAAAAGTTTATCGGATGTATAAAAGGCAGCCGGGTCCCGCAGTTCGACACATCTGATGAACTTCCATCCGGCTTCGCCAGGCTGGAAGATGCATCCGATGAGCGAACTACTATACGATTCAACAAAGTAACAGCCTCAGATGCCCTAAAGGCAAACGGTTTAACTTTATTTAACCCTAATTGGTAGAGATGGTATCCTACGGGTTGGAAGGTCCCTATACTTTTGTGCAACCTTGGCAACCCTGGCAACCCTGCTTTTAAATCTTTCCCCTGCACCCGCGTCCGCGCCCAAAAGCGCAAATACACTGCAGCCTTCGCTACTCACCACACATTAAATTGAACAGCAATGAAAAAGCTAACCCTCCTTCTCCTCTTGGTATCGTCCTTCCTTTCCGCCCAGGTGGAATACGGTAAAATCACTTACCTCCGCTCTTCGGAGATGACCATGACCTTTGGTAACGATGACGAAGAAGACCCCGGCAAAGCCGCTCAAAACAAGCAGATTCGGGAAATGATGGCCAAGATGCAATCCAGCGGAGCCTTCAACAAGACCTTCTTTGCCACCTTCTCTCCTACTGAATTCAACTGCATGGAAGAGTACAAAGACCCAGCAGAGATGACCACGGACCTTGGCGGCGGCACCACAATCATGATAATGAGTAGCGACGAAGACCCAATGCATTACTACACCGACACCAAAACCGGTGACGTGCTCAACTCCGATTTCATCTTCGATAAAGGCTTCCTCGTAAGCGGAAACAAAGCGCGACTGGACTGGACGTTGACAAAAGAGAAAGTAGCTCCAAGTGAGATGACCGCCGGATTAGACTTGCTGCTCGCTACCACCATTACGGCCGAAGGAGATACTTTAATTGCAGGATATGCTCCAAGCCTACCCGCAAACGTGGGCCCATTAAACTACTATGGTCTACCTGGCGCCATCATCACTTTGGAAATCCCGAACGGGAAGAACAAAACGGTTTACCGGGCAACAAACATCGAAGTAAGTTCCACGCCATTAGAAATAGCGAAGCCTACCGAAGGCAAGGCGATTAAACTCGACAAATTCCTTGAGCAAAAGGCCAAAAAGGAAGGAATGATGCACCGATCGTCGTCTTTTATCGAAGGGCATTAAACCTTTCTAAGTACACTTCGTCGAATAAACAAGTACGTACGTCTATAAGGGATTCATAAAAATCCGGAGAATTAAAACATTTGTAGTACTAGAAGTATTTCAGATAAAGACGTTAAAAAACACCCCAAACAAATGCGCAATTTATTCTTCCTTGCCCTATTACTGGCTTTCACTCCGCTCTCTGCCCAGATCACCAGCGGCACCATCGATTACAACGAGAGTTTCACCTTTGATATCGGCGACTGGATGTCTGCCGACCGAAAGAAAGAGATGGAAAAACAGATGGCCGCCGGCGCCTTTGACCGGTCCGGACGACTCAGCTTCACCACCGATGCTTTCAGCTACACCCAACTTGAAAAAGAAGGCGGCGCGCAGGGCGGCTGGTGGGGAAGGCAGCAGGAAAACCCAGACATCTACTTCACCAGCATTGCTGACAGTATGGTCACTGATCGCCGCCAGGTGATGGACCGTTCTTTCGTAATGGAAGATAAGTGGATTGCCCCTAAGTGGAACATTGCCAACATGAAGCTTAGCATGAAAGAGATCCCTTTGCCTACCCAGTTGGCAACGGCCATAAGCATCGAAGGCGACACCCTCACTGCTTACTTTACCCCAAGTATTCCGCTGGGCATCGGTCCTAAAGGATACGGCGGCCTTCCCGGCGCCATCGTTTACCTCAAAGTGGTAAAAGACGGTCGGACCACTGAATACAAGATGACGACCATGCAACCCAACGCTCCAGACTCAGCGGTTGAAAAACCTGCTGATGAAGAGAAGATCACCCGCAAAGAATTTGAAAAGCAGATGAAACGGGCCACTGAGATGATGGAACGTCGTCGCCGTGGATGGGAACGCTCTCGCGGAGAGTAAACAATCGGTAGGCATTAGTAGCTAGGCATTAGGCTGCCTACTAATGCCTACCTACTAATGCCTATTGACTTTTATTTAACAAGCCCAAACCAGAGATGAAAAAACTTTTACCACTCCTTTTATTTACCTTGTTTTCCGGCATTCTTTCCGCCCAGGCGGAAATTGTCGGCACCGTAATTGACTCCACCGGCACTACCCTTCCGGGCGCCAATGCGGTCCTCCTTCGAGCACAGGATAGCCTGCTAACGTCCTTTGGCACCACCGGTGACAAGGGCGTTTTTCGTATGCAGAATGTCCCTGCAGGTAAGTACCTTCTGCGGACGACCTTTCTTGGTTACGAACGTCCGGACCAGAACATTGAGGTTACAGCTGACGATCAATATTTCGATCTCGGAGACCTTAAGATGTACCCAGCAGGCTTCTTCCTTAATGGAATTGAGGTTACGGCCGACCGGATTCCCATTCGGATGAAGGGTGATACCATGATGTACAACGCTGAGGCTTTCGCCGTTGGCGATAACGCCGTGGTGGAAGATCTTCTTCGCCGCCTCCCGGGCATGAGCGTCGACGCAGGTGGTAACATCACCTGGCGGGGCAAGCCCATCAACGAAGTGATGATCAACGGCAAGCCTTTCTTTGCCGGCAACTCTACCCTACTGACCCAGAACCTGGACGCCAAGGCGATCACGAACGTGGAAGTCTATGACCAGAAGACGGACAGTGAAGAAATTACCGGCATCGACGACGGTACGGAGAACATGACCGTCAACTTGGAGATGAAGGACGAATTCAAGGCCAAGATCTTCGGTGAGGTTTACGCTGGCGCAGGAACACAAGAGCGTTACCAAGCTGGCGGCAAAATTTTCCGCATCAGCGATGCTACCCAGCTGGGTATCCTCGGAACGGTTAACAACATCAACAAGGTTGGATTTTCTGGAGACGAGATCTCCGGTTTCAACGGCAGTTCTGGCCGTGGACAACGCTTCAGCTTCGGCGGTGGCGGCGACGGCACTTTGCCTTTTGACAACGGTAATGCCACCGGCCAAAACCGCAGTATCGCTACCGGTATTAACTTTGGTCAAAGTGTAGGCAAAGGCGGCCAGCTTACGGCCGACTATGCACTCTTCGATCGTAACCAGGTACAGAGTGCTACAACGCTAGAAGAATTCAACCGGGCGAATGATCGCCGGGTAGTAGAAACCCTTGAAGGCAATGCGACCACCAACTACAGCCACCGACTGGGCTTTGAGTTCCGCCAGAAGCTGGATACCATTTCTCGCTTGCGGATCAACGGCTCTGGTACATTTATTGGCGGCGACAACCTTAGCAACGCATCAACAACGGTTACCAACAACGAATCTACCGACGAGTACACCGTTCGGGAGCTCAACGAAAATGAGCGTCCCGGCGGTAACATCCGCCTTAGCTACAACCGTGGTGTTGGCGGCGGCCGCCGAAGCTTTGGCCGTCCTTCGCCAAAGGGGCGCACCTTCGGTTTCAACGCCGGCGCTGGTTACCAGCAAAACCAATCTGACCTTCAGTTGGAAACGGAAGGCCTAGACCAAACGCTCGCCATACCTGGCGCACTGGTAAACGGTCTCCAGATCCAGGATCGTCGGACCAATACGACCGACTTCAACGTTGGTGCCGAGTTCACTGAGCCACTCAGCGACAAATGGCGCGTAAACGTTGGTGCAGGTGCCAACTACGACAAGGACGAAGGTGACTACCGCTTCCGCCTTGGTGAAGAAACAGCCGTTAACCTATTGGACCGTACCTGGTTGACCAAAAGAGGTACCGTCTCCATGATCAATACTTTCGGTAAAGGTGGTAACCTTTCCTTCGGTACCAATTTCGAAGCCAACGACCTCAATTTGGACGGCGATGAAGTTAGAGACGAGAACTTCAACTACCTCCTTCCATTTGTTCGCTTCCGCAAGCGACTCAAGAAAGGCTTCTTGTCCGTTAACTTGAACAGTAGCTCACGTGCCCCCTCTATTGCCCAGTTGCAGACCATTGCCCAGCCGGGTGCAAGCGGTCGAATCTCTTTGGGTAATTCTTCGCTAGTACCAGCGACCAATACCCGTTTCAACTCTTACCTCTGGTACAACGACCAGTTCCGGGCCGTCAGCGCCAACGCTAACATCTCCGTTACCTATACCGACGATGCTTTTGGTAATCAAGTGACTTTTGCCCAGGGCCAGCAGATCTTCCAGACCATCAACGTCGGTCACGCATGGCAGGGAAATGCCTTCGTTGGAACGACGATTGGCATGAACGTCATCAACGGTGAACTTCGTTTGAATGCCAACGCTTCGGCTAGCCGTGGTGATGGCTTGGTAGACGGCGATATTCGCGAGAATACCACCATCAGCAGCACCATTGGTGCCAACATCACAAGCGAACTCAACGAAGACAGCTACATCAAAGTAGGCTACGATCGCAACGACTTCCAAAACAGCTTTGAGGAGTCAGACGAGAAAACTTCCACTACGCAGACGACGCACAACTTCCTTACCCAATTCGAATTGGAAGTAAGTACAAAGTGGCGTTTTGAAAGCCGTTTCCTCTACAGCATTTACGAAGGCAACAACTTCAGCGAGCGCCAGACCATTCCTGACCTTCGCCTGAGCTTCGAGTACCGCCCGTTCTCGGCGAAACGCCACTTCCTCCGCGTCTCCGCTTCTGACCTTTTCAACCAGAACACGATCATCAACCGGTCCGTAGGCCAGTTCTCTACCACGGAGACCACAGCGGACGGCCTTGGTCGTTACTTCTTGCTGACGTTCCACTACAAGCTCTAAAAGTTGCTTTTAGCGGTTAGTAAATAGCCCTTAGCGGTTAGCATTTGGCGGGTAACGCTGGATGCTAATTGCTAAGGGCTATTTGCTTTTGAAGGGGGAAAGGGGGCGCGGACGCGGGTGCAGAAGGAAGTTGGAGGAGCGGGGATTGTTTGCTTGGTTGCCTGGCTGGAGAGTTATCAAGATAAGTTTGGCCGTAAGCGTCCGACCACCTATCCGAGTAGATCTTCGTAGGCCGGCAGGGCGTAACGCTGGCGTAATTTCAATCGCTGGTTAGGCGTACAGGCATAATCGCCTATCATGCCCACCACCATCACCGAAGCCAGATTAGCCAAACACGGCTATCGATCTTTCAATAAAATATTACGAACACCTTTTCCACGGTTCACGAACCGCTTAGTACGAGGCCCGTACGCGTCCGCGACCTTCTCGAAAATCACCTCGGTCACCCACTTACCAACTGCCCCGATTGCGGTGCCGTCGAT
>JBLIGS010000122.1:0-8890 GCA_047637095.1 Neolewinella sp.
GAATCACCGTTCCCCTAGGTAGTGGCAGGCTTAGAAACCGGGAGGAGGCCATGGTGCAACGGCTGAAGCGGTTGAAGCGTTAATTCTTCAGTATAGAATAAGCAATCGTAAAACTGCCAACAACCAAAACGGCAGCCAGCAAAAAAGCAGATCCCGGAAAGTAAAACGCCGTTCCTGCTTTCGTGGTGTAGAAGAAAATACTGGTCATGATCAGCGGACCGAAAATGGTCGTCAGGCTTTGAATTGCAGTGAGGCCGCCCTGCAGTTCTCCTTGCTGGTCCTCTCCTACCCGACCGGACAAATAAGACTGGAGGTTCGGCGTACAGATACCACCAATAGCGAATGGAACAAGGAAAGCAAACATCATCCAAGACTCTGTAGCGAAGGCAAAAAGAAGCATACCGATGCCGTACATGGCTATCCCTAAGTAGACACTTTTTCCAGCCCCGAAGTAGTCGTACGCCTTTTGGGCAAAACCGCCCTGGACGATTGCGACCAGAACACCAGCCGCAGCCAGCGATAGCCCAACCATAAATTCCGACCATTCAAAACGGTAGATCGTGAAGTAAGCCCAGTTGCTATTAACGGCATGGGACGCAAGGTTTAGCAGGAAAAAAGCTACCAGTAAGTACCCTATCCCCTTGATGTTAAACAGCTCCCTTAAGGTTCCAACCGGGTTGGCGCGGGCCCAGCTGAAGGGCCGTCGCTTTTCTTCAGGTAGTGACTCCGGCAGGATGAAATAACCGTAGAGGAAGTTGGTAAAGGCCAGTCCTGCTGCGACGTAAAAAGGAACCCGAACACCGATTTCGCCGAAGACCCCGCCGAGTAAAGGGCCGATGATGAAGCCGAGGCCGAAGGCCGCGCCAATCATCCCAAAGTTTTTAGCTCGGTTACTTTCGTCACTAACGTCAGCGATGTAGGCTGAAGCCGTCGAAAAGCTGGCGCCCCCGATGCCTGCGATAATTCGGCCGATGACCAACCAGGTAAAGTCCGGCGCAAAGGCCATAATAAGGTAATCTATTGCCAGACCAAACAAGGCTAGTAATAGTACTGGCCGCCGACCATATTGGTCACTTAAGTTTCCGATTATTGGGGAGCAAATAAACTGAGCTACGGCCCACACCGACAACAAAATTCCGCCATAAGTACTGGCTTCGTTGACGCCAATACCAAGCATGTCTTCCAAAAGCTTGGGCAGCACTGGAATGATAATGCCAAAGCCAATTACATCGATCAACACGGTGATCAAGATGAAGTAGACGGCGGCCTTTTTGGGTTGAGACATGAATTTTAAATTATTGATCCGCCAAGTTAAGTACTCGGACAGAATTAATGCGACATTTTGATCTGGTAGATTTTGAGTCTGGACGAGGCGAAAAACGCAGGCAACACCGTAGTGTTGGCGAGGCTTTTCAACGAAGTTCAGGCTCAAAAGATGCCGAGCAGGATGGTGCGATTAATTTTGTCCGAGTACTTACCACCCCAATATCAAATGCTCTCCTTCAGCCACCACCAGCAAAACATGGTTGTCGTCTAGGCGGACCATTTGCCTTATCTCTAAACGGTTATTACGTCCTCCCAGGTCAATAAACTCAACCTTATTATTCGGCGTCAATAACTGCAATGCCGCTGCATCTTGCCGGCCAATACGGGGCAAAACCTTGGTTTTATTCCCTCCCAAGAGAATGCCCTGCTCCATTTCAAGAGCACAGTTAACGGTGGTAATTTGCGTTGCCAACGGCAACGTATCAACCGTCCAGTTGCTACCGTTAAGGCGGGTTAGCATCAGGTGGTGAAACGACGATGCCGTCTTTGGCTGCACCTGAAGGCCAGGAAAATTCTCAGCAAAAGACCGGTTGGCAAAGTCGGTATAATTCAGGTTGTTCCGGCGCAGGCTGGGAATCTGACCAGCTAGCTCGTCCTTATCGGCAACGGTGACTTCCTTGCCGTTACGGACGTAGGTGACCAGGGATTCTTCTTTGCCATTGTTGTCGATATCGACTTCATAAAGACGAACAGGATTGCTTCTGGTAGGTGTTCCTAGTGTTGAATTGAGGCCCCAGTTTCCGGCGATGACTTTGGTCCCCGCTCCTCCGGTTCCATACACCAGAGCGACGGTTTGCCAAAGGCCAGTAGGAGCCCTAAGCCCAGTAAAAGCATCCCCACCCTGCCAGGTTTGGAGGCCCCCAAATTCTTCGGCGAACAAGGTGTACTTCTCGGCGGAGAAGTTGGCCCTTAATGGCTTGTCTGGCATGACAACTTGCCGGCTGTTCATCAATGCTCGAATGGCCAGTTTTTCGCCTGGCTCCAGGCTATCTCCGTCCCACTGGTAGACTTGGTATTCCTGTTGGTTGCCGGTCCGGACGGCAATGCCTCCGTCAACCCAGAGCACGGGATAATCCGTTGCTGCCGGAGCGTAAAGCGCCAGGGGTTCCTTGTCAAAGTAACTCCCGGGTGTTGCTGACCGGACGATGCCTGAAGGCTGGGAGGTAAAACGGTTGGGGTATTTGCCGGCTGCTCCTCGGTCGGGGCCGTAGCGGCCCTCCGACTGTGACATCATGCCCCGTTGGGGGCAGAGTTGGCGGTTGGCATCGTAGCGGCGCGGGCCGGCGCCGGAGGGATTGAAGACGGCTCCCTGGCTGCGAGGCCCGGCTTTGTAGGTATTCTCGTAGATCGTTGCCGGGGCGTTGAGGTTGTTGAGGACGAGGTCGGCGTCGCCGTCCTGGTCAAAGTCAGCGATGGCCGCTCCGGTCGAGCTGCCCACAAGGTCTAATCCCCAGTCTTTCGCAGCTTCTTCGAAGCTCCACTCACTGGTTTGGCGGAAGACTTGGTTGGCGACGTGGCCTCCGGGCATGTTCGCAATTACTTCCAGGTTGGAGGCACGGCGGGCGAGGCCGGAACTGATGAACTTGAGGTAGTCTAGGCTATTGGGACGACGTTCTATGCCGTTGGCGACGAAGATGTCTTGTCGGCCATCAAGGTCGAAGTCTTCGATGAGGCAGGACCAGGACCAGTCGCTGGCAGCGACGCCGGACAACGCTGCAATTTCACTGAAATGACCTTCGCCTCTGTTCCACTGTAAAGCATTGTGGGGCAGCTGATCATAGTAACCGAGCTCACGTTTTAGATTGTAGACATTTGGCTGATCGGCGCTCATGGTTGCCTTCAGGATTGATTCGTCCGACGGCTTCATGTCAAGCGTAAAAAGGTCGGGCCAGCGGTCACCGTTGAAGTCGCCGACATCCGAGCCCATGCTGAAGTTAGAGGTGTGGCCAGTGAGTTCTCGTACGGATTCCTTGAAGGTGCCGTCCTTCTGGTTGATGTAGTAGTAATCGTTTTCGGAGAAGTCGTTGCAGACGTAGATGTCGGGGAAGCTGTCCTGGTTAAAGTCGGCGACGGAGGCAGAAAGGCCGTAGGCGATCTTGGAAGAGTAGATTCCGGCGGCGGCGGTAACATCGACGAATTCAGCACCGTTATTTTGCAGCAAAACATCTCCCGCCAAGGAATCGGGCACCTCCCTACCCTTCGCCGTTCCGTAGGTAGCATCGTTGTGGACGGAGTGCCGGAGGAGGTACATATCCAAGTCGCCGTCTTGGTCATAATCAAACCAGTAAGCCTGGGTATTGAAGCCGGAGAAATCAAGTCCAAAGTCTTCTGCTGCTTCCTTGAAGGTTCCGTCTTCTTGTTGGAGAAACAGTTCATTCTTACCTTCCAGCCCCTTGTATCCGCCGACGTTGCAAACGTAAATGTCCATGAGGCCATCCCGGTCAACGTCCACCACACTCACGCCAGTAGACCAATCCCCTGCACCTGCGACCCCGGCAAATTCCGTCGCGTCTCTGAACTGAAAATCGCCTTCGTTGATGTAGTATTTATTCGCCCCCTGGTTGTTGGTAAAGTATAGATCTGGTAGTCCATCGCCGTTGATATCCGTCGCAGCAACACCGCCGCCGTTATAGTAATAGAGGTACTCGACGATGTTAAAATCCTCCGTTTCCTTCAGCTGATTCACCGAGCTTATTCCCGTATCCATACGTTGCTGAAAAAGCGGTTTGGGGGCGCGGTCGCAGGTGCAAAGCAGGAACGTTAAGAGCAGGAAAAAGACGAGTTTGCGCATCGTACAAAGGTAGCACCCTACCTTGTATCCAACAATCCTCTCCCCATGTCCTTTCTCACCGCTGAATGGCGAAAACTTCTGATGGCCAACTACGCAGTTCTTCCAGAAACACTGGCCAGGTACGTCCCCTTCGGAACAGAACTCGACCTATGGGTACGGGTGAGGTAATGTTAGATGAGTAAAGACAAACTCAACTACCTTATAAGCCCTTTAAACATCTTCCGAACTTCGCTCACGCCACTAAGGTTGAACCGCGCAGCAGTACGATCCGAACCAACTTTAATACTCACGCCCCACTCTGGTAGAGCTGCAAAGATATCTTCGTCGGTAGCATCGTCTCCGATGCCCAGGATGAAATCCCAGTCGGACTTCTGGACCCAGTGGCTCGTCGCTTTACCTTTATTAACTCCGGCATTTTTGATCTCGACAACCTTGTTTCCTTCCAACACCTGAAGGTCCTGGTTCTGAATAAGGTAACTGAGCATATCCCGGAATTCACGGACGCGCTTTTGGCCCAGATCCCGGTCAATACTCCGGTAGTGCCAAGCAAGGCTATAGTCTTTCTCTTCGATGAAGGAACCGGGGGTTCTTGCTACCAGGTTTTCCAGCAGTTCGCGAACCTTAGGCATCCAACCGTCTACAACATTCGGATTAAGGTGCCACTTATCGTTTTCCTTCATCCAAACACCGTGTTCGGCGGCCATTTCTACGTCGAGGTGGCCAAGCCATTTCTCCAGTGTTGTCCGGTCACGGCCGGAATTAACCACCACACTGTTCTTAGGATCTGCAGCGAGGGAGGTCAAAAGACCAAGCACTTCCTCGTCCGGGAAGACCGCTTGTGGATCTTCGTGGAAATTCATCAAAGTACCGTCGTAATCAATAAAAAGCAGTCGCTTTTCAGCGTCCGAATAATTTCCTTTCACGGAATCCATTGCCTCTCCAATCAGGTAAGTGGTACTCGCCATTTTATTCTTGTCTTTAAGCTTTTTCTGCTCGTTAATAAAGGTCGCCGCCCAGTGCTTCACGTCGTAACGCTTGAGCTTCTTCTGCATTACTATCATTCGCTCTCGTTGCTCCGCCTTGGGCATCTCTAATGCCTTGATCAAAGCTTGCTCGATTTCTTTCGAACTCTGTGGATTAACCGTGATGGCACCATCATTCAATTCATGAACGGCACCCGCCATTTCGCTAAGAATAAGAACACCGTCCTTGGAATGCTCCTTAGCTGCAATATATTCTTTCGCCACCAGATTCATACCATCCCGCAGGGGCGTAATCAGTGCAATGTCGGCTTCTTTATACAGCGTGGTAAGTGCTGCAAAGTTGAGTGACCGGTAATAGTAGTGGATCGGCATCCAGTCGAAAGTGCCGTATTCACTGTTGATTTGGCTGACCAATACATCAACCTCAGCTTTAAGGCTTTTATACTGGTCTACATTTGATCGGCTGGGGACAACGATCATTATCAAGTTGACCTTACCGGTGTATTCAGGGTTCTTAAGAATGAACTGTCCGAAGGCACGAATCCGATGTGGAATCCCCTTGGTGTAGTCTAATCGGTCAACGCTCAGAACGATTTTACGGCTGGCATGAAGCCTACGGATTTCACCACTACTTTGGTCTGTCTCTGCATTGACATCGGGATTGGCATATTTGTCGTAGTTGATTCCCATCGGGAATACGTCCACATTAATCTCTCGCTCATCAATCTGTAAGCGGCCAAACTTGTGTTCGTGTCCGGTAATCCGGTAGGCTGCGGAGAGAAAGTGCCGCATGTAGCCAAAGGTGTGGAAACCGATTTGATCTGACCCAAGGATACCATCCAGAATCTCCTTACGCCAAGGAAGGATACGGAAGACTTCGTAGCTGGGAAATGGGATATGAAGGAAGAAGCCGATGCTGACGTTCGGGAATTTTGCCCGAATCATAGCCGGCAACAGCATCAACTGGTAGTCGTGTACCCAAACCATGTCATCATCACGAAGGTGCTTCTCTACCTCCTGGAAGAATTTGAAGTTGACTTCCTGGTACGCCGACCACATATCATCGTTGTAGTTGGTATACTCCGTAAAGTAATGAAAGTGTGGCCAGATGGTCTTGTTACTAAAGCCTTCGTAGTACAGATCGATCTCTCGTTCGGTGAGAAATACCGGTGCGAGATCGCGTTTACCCAGATCCGTTCGGATACTTTCCTTTTCCCATTCATCCGCGATGTCCTGCCCTGGCCATCCAATCCAAAGTTTATTGTAGCTCTCGTCGAGGGAATTTAGGCCCGTGGCCAAGCCACCCGCACTGGGGTGGTAATGCAATTCACTACCCTCCCGGTTAATAGTAATCGGTAGGCGGTTGGAAATAATGACGAGTCTGGACATGTGGTGTTGGTGTAAAAAGTTAACGGCGTAGTATGGGTTTCAAGGTCTGCATTTTATGCGAGACCCCAAAGGAAGATTAGCATTGAATGTAAAACTGATTAATAATGGCTATTTCAAAGTTTGTGGACAATAGTAACTTAGCCTAGTGGGCCAGCCAGTAAGTTTCGTTGCCCAAAACTTGATCTTTTGCCCGCTGGCGTCACGAAAAATAACTTCCGTAGCTACGGCTATGCAAGTGATTTTTCGTTTAGCCAGCGACCAAAATGTCTTCGTCTTTAGCTAACGAAACTTACTGGCTAGCCCACTAGTGGGCCAGCCAGTAAGTTTAGTCTAGAATACTAACCTTATCACCTACACTTACCGTACCATCTCCTCCTTCCCAGCAAGCGTTCATGCCAAAGAGGATTTTTCTCCCTTCCTTACGGTAGTGGGCCAACTCTCCCATTACCTTAGGCTTACGTTCCCCAGTATCGGGGTCTTGGGTAATCATCACACAGCGGGCGCAGGGCTTGGGTAGACGAAAACGGTGGCTTCCAATCTCCAAAGACTTCCACCCATCCTCGGCATATGCCTCCGTATGTTCAACAACAATGTTAGGTCGGAAACGGCGGATGCTAAGGTCGGGATCCCCTACCCGATCTGCCAAGTCTTTTAAGCTGGCAGTATTCGCAACCAGGTAAGGATAGCCGTCGGCAAAAGAGACCATCTCTCCTCCCTTGGCGTAGCGAGGGTCGATTGGACGGATGTCCTCCGCTCCCATATAAACCAGTGTTGCACCGGGTATCTCTAGGTAATCTGTTACCGGTCCGAGGTCAGGGAAGTCGATGATACTGGCCATAAAGGTATCATCCCAAACCGTCACTTCTATGCTCTCTTTACTATCCCCTGCACCTGCGACCGCGCCCAAAATTGCGCCATCGGACCGACGAACAAAACGCAGGGTATCTCCTTTTAATTCAGCAGACACCTTGGCCATCTGTGGCCGCTCTCGCCGCGAAATAAACCGTCCGTTGGTATCGACGAACATCCACCTGCGGTCGTTCGCAAAACCCCGTCCTTCCGGCTGGATTTCAGTTAAGGATTGGCCACCGAGGGATTTGACTGGGTAGCGGAAGAGTTGGAAGATTTTCATAATGCAAGCTACTAAAAAGCGGAGTAGTTCACACATCGAACTACCCCGCTTTGTAAAGCGAGTAAATCACTTTGGAAATAAAACTTAACCAGCAGCAACCGGCTCACGCAACACCGGGACTTCAATCTGCGTCCCCAAAATATCTTCCATCGTTTCCCGACGGCGGACCAAGTGGGCCTGGCCATCAAGTACCAGAACTTCCGCCGGGCGGAAACGGCTATTATAGTTGCTCGCCATCATGAAGCTGTAGGCACCTGCGTTGGCCATGGCGAGGATATCGCCTTCCCGAACCTCGTCAAGTTGGCGGTTAACGCCGAAGGTATCCGTCTCACAGATGTAACCAACGACGCTATAAATCCGGGATTTCCCACCCGGGTTAGAGACGTTGGTGATGTGGTGATATGAGTCGTAGAACATCGGTCGAATCAAGTGATTCAGGCCGCTGTCAACTCCGGCGAAGACGGAAGCAGTGGTCGTTTTTACCACATTGGTACGTACCAGAAAATGGCCTGCTTCACTGACGAGGAACTTGCCCGGCTCGAACATCAGCTCGAGTTCACGTCCATATTCTTCGCAAAATTCGCTGAACCGGACGGAGAGTTGCTCTCCTAGGTCTTCAATGTCAGTTGAAATACCGCCTTCTTTGTAGGCGACTTTAAAACCGGAGCCAAAGTCTAGGTAATCAAGGTCGGGAAAATCACCGGCAGCACGGAGCAAAATTTCTACGGCCTGTAGAAATACCTGGGCGTCGTAAATATCTGATCCAGTGTGCATGTGCAACCCCTCAATCTTCAAATCAAGGGCATCGACGACTTTCAGGACGTGAGGAATCTGGTGGATGCTGATGCCGAATTTGGAGTCGATATGCCCAACACTGATCTTGTGGTTACCTCCCGCCATGATGTGCGGATTGATGCGGATGCAGACTGGAATACCGGGGTGTGCTGCACCAAATTGCTCCAGGATGGAGATGTTGTCGATGTTGATGCGGACGCCTTTGCCGACGGCGACGGAGACCTCCTCGAAGCTCACGCAGTTGGGCGTGAAAAGAATGTCGTGTGGGTCAAATCCAGCCAATAAGCCCAACTCAACTTCCTGAATGGAGACGGTATCCAGTCCGCTCCCCCACTGGTTAAACAGGCGCAGAACGTTGAGGTTGGTCAGCGCTTTACAGGCGTAATTGATCCGCAAACGTTTGACTTTTCCGAAGGCTTTAGTCATGCGGTCATACTGCCGTTTCATCGTGTCGGCATCGTAAACGTAAACGGG
>JBLIGS010000123.1:0-8874 GCA_047637095.1 Neolewinella sp.
GTTGCGTAGTTGCGGGTTGCGTAGTTGCGGGTTGCGTAGTTGCGGGTTGCGTAGTGCGGGTTGCGTAGTGCGGGTTGCGTAGTTGCGGGTTGCGTAGTTGCGGGTTGCGTAGTTGCGTGTTGCCGACGTTACATTGTTACAGTCTAACAACTTTTGCGAAGCACCTACAAGGCCGCAGGCCGTCTACAAGCGCAAAGCGCGTCTAAAAGCTGGCCGTAGGCCGTCTAAGTAAAAGCCGTAGGCTTTTACACGTGCAGTCCACACTCATCCTTATCCTTCCCCGCCCAACGACCCGCGCGGCCTTGGCCCGGTCGCGTACAGTGATGGCAGCCGATGGATCCGTAGCCTTGCGCTTCGAGCGGATGACGGGGCAACTTGTCCTTTTCCAAGTGGAAGAGGAACTCTCCTTCGGTGATATCAATCAGCGGATGAAAATGAATCAGACCTTCGACTTCTTCGAAGATCCGCATGGCCGCCCGGTTCATCGTTTGGTAACTGTGCACGCCAGACATCCAGACGGTGTGTACTTCTTTGACCGCTTTCAGTGGCATCACCTTATTATAATGACAGCAGCGGCTGGGCTGGTTTTCCCACATCTCCGTGTCGATAGTTTGCTGGTGACGGCTGGCCTCGGGGTTAATTTCAACGACTTCCAAGCCGGTGACTTCGCTAAGTGTGTCCTTGTAGGCGATGGTTTCTGGGAAGTGGTAGCCGGTATTGAGCATGTGGACCTTTTGGGCCGCATTGCCACGACTTACCAGGGTCAGCATCACCACGGATTTGGTACCAAAGCTGCTGGTAAAGAGGACCTCGTTGACGGGAAAGTACTCATACAGTCGTTCGATCCGTTCCTGGAAGCCCAGGGCCTCGAATTCAATATTCAAGGCTTCAATGTCAACGTTTATAATGGTCTTTGTCATATTTAGATTTCTTTGTTGGTGGGGTATTCGGCCGCGGGCGCAGGTTCAAAGGAGGTTGAATGGCAAGGACGTTCCAATGTACTTTGACTATTATCGTCCACTGAAGTATCCTTGTCAGCCGCAGCCGCAGCAGCAGCGACTAGGCATTCTCCTTCGGGGCAACGACAGGCGGTTCCTTGGTCAGAGGTCGAAGAGAGTAAACTGTTTGTGACGGCATTGAGTTGACGAACCTTCGCCTGAAAATTTCCGGTCAGCCGATCTCTAAAGACTTTTAGGTTGTCTAGCAGGTTGGTTGTTTCAAAATCGGGAAGCTCCGCTTCCAGGAATTGACGAAAACGTTTGGCGAAGGTCGGGCTTTGTCCGTTGGTAGAGATGGCTATCTTCAACGGGCCTCGGGTAACGATGCTGCCGAGGTAGAAATCACAGAGGCTTGGCGTGTCTGCGATATTGGCCAGGCGGTGCTTCGCCTTAGCTGCTTTCCAAACGGTGTGGTTGATTTTTTTAAAGTTTGTGGCGGCTATGACCAGGTCTGCAATCTCAACATCCGCCACCTGAAACTCACGGTCATACCAGATCACAGTGCCGCCAGCGGGAGTTCGCCATTCTCCCGCAGGAGCTTCAGTTTCAAACCGAGCAGCCGTAAGCTGCTCTCCTCCAAACCCTGCTTCGTCTAACTTGCCCTGCACCTGCGTCCGCGCCCCTTTGTCATAATTCTCTAAGAGCCCTTTCAACTCCTCTCCCATCCAGGGAGCGACGATTACCACCCGCGCATTCGGGCTCGACTTCAGGATAAAACGCAGCTTCTCCTCCCCCACTTCGCCAGCGCCAACCACCAGCATTTGGAGGCGGTCGAGGCGAAAGAAGGCGGGGTACAATTGGTTGATCATATTGATATTGTTAAGTCGTCAGCGGAGGCAGGCGATAGCCCTGACTGGGCCGACGACTGGTATTAGTGGATTGATGACACTACTCGGCCCGTGTCAGCTCCTTCGTCGCGCCTCGGCAGACGAGCTAACCAGTACCGCTTCCTTAAACGCTTTATGCTGCCGCACCGTCTCTCCTAAGACGATAATGCCCGGCCCTTTATCACGTTCAGCGGCAACCCGCTTAGCTATATCATTAACCGTGCCAACCCATGCTTTCTCGTTTGGCCGACTGCCATTTTGGATGACCATCACCGGCAAATCCCCCTTGCCTTCGGCATCCCACAAAGCACAAATTTGGTCCAGGCGACCAAGGCCCATCAAGATAATAACCGTAGCGCTCGTCCGGGGAGCTAGCAAAAGGTCTTCGCTCAAACCACCACTCCGGGTATGCGCCGTCAACACCCAAAAGCTGTCGGCATACCCCCGGCTCGTCGGCGCCACACCCTGCAATTCAGGCAAGCTAATACAGCTGCTGATGCCGGGGATTACCACCACCGGCAATCCTCGTTCTTCAGCAAAAGCTTTCTCTTCCTGCCCCCGGCCAAAGACGAACGGGTCTCCGCCTTTAAGCCGTACAACATGGCCATATTCGTAAGCTGAAGCCACGATCAATTCATTGATCTCGTCCTGTTTTTTGTAGTGACATCCCGCCCGCTTGCCAACAAATATTCGCTGGCAATTAGCCGGAGTTTCTTCGAGTAATTCATCGGAGCTCAGCGCGTCGTAGAGCACTACGTCGGCGGTCTGTAAAGCCCGGAGGCCCTTGCGGGTAATCAAGTCCGGGTCACCGGGACCAGCACCAACTAGGGTCACGCGCGAAGCGCGAGTTGCAGACGCGGCTTCGCCGCTTGTAGACGAAAAACGGCGTTGCCGTTTTCCTTGTAGACGGCCTGCGGCCTTGTAGACGATCGCTTCGCTCTCTTGTAGACGCGCTTCGCGCTTGTAGACGGCCTGCGGCCTTGTAGATGACTCGCTAGAATTGTCGCCACTAACTGAGCTAAAGTGTCCGCCTTGATTATCTCGAATCTCCATAGGTACTTAGTTTATCACTACAAGCGCAGCGTCTAAAAGCGCGAAGCGCGTCTAAAATAAAAATGACAACGCCGTTTTTTGTCTACAATCTGGCCGAAAGCCGCGTCTAAAAAAGGCCTCAGGCCTTTCTTTAGGCTTTGTAGTATTCTCCAATCACCTCCTTGTCCAGTTGGTGCTCGCGTTCTTTGATCGCTTTGGAGACAAAGGCACGGGCATCGGCTAGGTAGGCTTCGACGAATTCGGGAGTGGGTTCATTTTTCTTAATCCGCAGGACGAACTCAGGGAACGGCATAGCTTCGCTAAACCGATCCCCGAAGAATTCGGCGAAATCGTTCAGCAATTTGATGTGGGTATTGACCTTGTGGTCTTCCGCTAGGAGCAGTGCTTTTGCAGAGGTAACCATTGCGCTGTAGGCGTGGTAACCGGCGTCGGCCCAGGCTCCGCCCTTGAAAGATTGTCCAGCAGCGATAATCTTGTTGCTGGAGTCGTTGAGGATGGCGCCGATGACGTCGATGCTTACGCCGGCACACTCCCCTACCCCAATTTCTTGGCGGTATTCGTGGTCCTGGCCCCAATCGAAGAATTCCTCGGCGGTGATTGTGGTACTGTCGCCCAATGGCTTGAGGACGTCGTAGAAATAGCGTTTGCCCTGCCGCCGGACGTAGTCGTTGTAGTACTCTCCTTCGGCGGCATTGTCTTTATAATCGTTGAAGAGGTCACGAACGACCTGCGGGATGCGGCGGGTGGGGACTTTGATTACCTTCTCGGCGACGAATCCTCGGCCATCGGGGGCAATGCCCCCGCCAACCACCACCTGCATAGCCGGCGCAATGCGCTGGCCCACGCGGATGCTCGAACCGTGAAAACCGATATTGGCCGCCATGTGCTGTCCACAACCATTCATACATCCGCTGATCTTGATGCGGATGTCGTTTTCGGTTACCATTTCAGGAAATTCGTCGCGGACGAGGTCTTCAAGGACGCGGGTTAAGCCCGTAGAATTGGTTACGCCGAGGGCGCAGGTGTCTGTTCCCGGGCAGGCTGTGATGTCGGCGGTAGTGTCGTAACCTGGCAGGCCGAGGTTCAGGGCGAAGAGGCCGTTAAAAAGATGTGGTAGAGCGGTTGGTGGAACGTAGCGGAGGATCATGCCTTGCTGAACGCTGAGGCGGATGTCGTCGGAGGCAAATTCTTTGATGAGGCCCGCAAGGAGGCGGGCTTGCTCGGCTTCGAGGTTCCCCAGGGGAACCCGGATGGCAACGGCGCGGTAGCCTCCCTGCTTCTGTTCCAGGACATTCGTTTTGAGCCACTCGGCGTACAAGGCAGGGTTCAGTGGCTCAACCGCTTCGAAGTTATTACCGGGGACCTGGCCGAGGCTAGGGACAAAGCTCTCGTCGATGGCGTACGTTTTGTTGGCTACCGAAGGCATCTCGTCTTCGATAAGAGACATCAGTTTTTCTAGGCCAAGCTCTTTCAGCAGGTATTTCATGCGGGCCTTCATCCTTTTTTCGCGTTCGCCATAGCGGTCGAACACCCTGATGGCGGCTTCCATGAAGGGGATAATTTTATCGGCCTCCAAGAATTCGTAGGCCGTTGGGGCGATCATGGAAACGGCGCCTAGGCCGCCGCCGATCACGACTTTGAAGCCTTTGATTCCGTCTTGAATACGAGGGATGAATCCAAAGTCGTGGAAGTAGGTAAAGGCGGAGTCTTTCTCGCTAGAGGAAAAGGCTGGCTTTATTTTGCGGCCCATTTCCTGGCAGATGGGGTTGCGGAGAAAATAGTCGAAGGCAGCATATACGTAAGGACTGACGTCGAAGGGCTCGTCGGGGTCAACGCCGGCCAGGGGACTGGCGGTGAGGTTGCGGACGGTGTTTCCACAGGCCTCGCGAGCGGTCATACCCGCTTCGCTGAGGCCCTGCCAGATGGCGGGGCTGTCGTTGAGTTTAACGTAATGAAGCTGAATATTTTGCCGGGTAGTAATGTGCAGACGGCCGTTGGTATACTTCTCTGAGATGTTGGCGATGGCAATCAACTGATCCGGCGTGATGTACCCAAAAGGAATCTTAGTCCTAAACATATGAACCCCGATCTGACGTTGGCCGTAAACACCTCGAGTGAGGCGATAGTGCTTAAAACGATCTTCATCTTCCTGGCCGCGTTGGTAGGCATAGATGCGGTCGGTCAATTCTTGTATATCCGCTCGGTCAGGAGCGTTGATATGGTCTAATGTTGGGTTGGCTATCGTATTCATATGTCGAAACTACCCTTTAGGTGGGGCTTAGTTCCGATTAAAACAGGAACAAAACAACATATGAACTAACGTAACAGGGACACATCAAATTGACTTACAACTATTAACGGATAACAATTAAACACATTCATCTAATTCTTAACATATATTTATTTACGCATGTAAGGTTTTGGGCGCGGACGTGATTGCTGAGCGGAGCCGAAGTACGGGTGCAAAGTAGAGGTTGGAGAATTATCTTGTCGATGCGCTCTCCGAGGGCGAGGTGAGTATTTCTGCAACCGGAGGCTGCATCGACCGGGTAAAGCGAAGCCATTGGTTTATTTAGCTGATGATTCGCATTCTTAAATTCTTATTCCCCCTACTTCCAATGTGTAAAACTGCTGGTCAGTAAATTTGTGCACGAGTGTGTATGTACACCATAGGTCTGGAGATGTCTAACCCAAGCGAGAAGCCCTGCCTTATAACCTCGCCTGCACCTGTACTTCGGCTCCGCTCAGCAACCGCGTCCGCGCCCAGACCCAACGTATTTCTTAAAGCCATTCGCTCCTCCAAACAGTACTCTCATTCCCTTATTGCGTCCATTTCTACTTAATTAACAGAAAAATGTCCTCTCCGAATAAAATTCTGCCCAGCCACGAAAAACCGCTACCAGCTTAGGCTTTACGGGCCTTAAGCCACGAAAAAGAATACGGAGAGTCTCGTTAAGATGTGGTTAAATACGGGCAGCCGACAAATTTCATTTGCCATTATCAAAAGCATCGTCTTATCTTTGACCTATCACCGGTTATCCGGTTGATTCATTCTTTCAACTAAAAAGTGACTCTATAGAGCAACGTCTACACTAACTCGCCGGATTTGACCGGCCTCCTTTCAGGGAATCATCCCCAATTTCGAAACACGTTAGTTATGGACGTCAAGTCACTTAACGATCAGCAACTGATCACACAGTACCTTTCTGGAGAAGATCGTGCGTTTGAGGAACTCCTCGGCCGCCATCAACAGAAGATCTATACCAGCATTTACCTTTTCACCAAGGACCACAGTCAGGCTGAGGATATCTTCCAGGAGGTGTTCATCAAGATCATCGACACACTCCGCCGTGGAAAATACAACCACGAAGGCAAGTTCCTTCAGTGGGCCATGCGCATCAGCTACAACATGTGTGTTGACAGCTTCCGCCGCAACAAGCGCCGCCCTAAGGTCGGCCAAACAGAAACATTCAACATCTTCGACGTGCTGCAAAGCCCGGAGCGCAATGCTGAAGCAACAATGATTCGTACCCAGACGCACGACAAAGTTCGTAAGCTGGTAGACAGCCTCCCGCCAGAGCAACGCGAAGTCGTTATCCTCCGTCACTACGCTGACATGAGCTTCAAAGAAATTGCCAAGCTTACCCGCGTTTCCATCAACACGGCCCTCGGCCGGATGCGCTACGCATTGATCAACATGCGTAAGATGATTGATGAGAAGCAGATTGCACTACAGTAGGCAACAGTTGCTGCACAAGTTAAAAGGGCTGCACCGGTTATCATAACTAACCGTTCTGCTCCATCAGCCTTCTTTGCACAGAAGTGTTGAATGCCCCTAAAAATTAAGCCCCGCTACTCAGTTGAGTGGCGGGGCTTTGTTATTAGTGGCTAAAAAAGGGGCCGTATTACATACGACCCCGAAAGATGAATTAAACTCTAAACACTCACTATATATGTTCTTATAATATTACTTCTTCGGGATCGTTTCCTCAGTCATCATCATCGGCAGATCACCATCCGAAATAATCACCTTTGTATTTGGTGATTTTGCTAATTCGAGGAAAGCTTCGATTGACTTAAACTGCAGTATCTGTGGCGTCAATCCTTTAGCAATTATCAATTGAGCATCCCGCGTTCCTTCAGCCTCAATCCGCTGCTGTTCAGCTTGCTGCCGTGATTGTTGTAGGACAAACTCCATTCTGAGTGACTGCTGTTCAGCTTCCAGTTTTTCTTCAATTGCCCTGGCCAGGTTTTCCGGCAACTGAATAGACTTAACCAGCACAGTCTCGATGATGACTCCTCGGTCCTGAAGATTTGTAGACATCTGTTCCTTAATCGCTTCTTCGATGATTCCCCGCTTTCCGGTGTGCATGTCTTTAGCAAAATATCGGGCAGAAACATCAGCTACTGCCGAACGAAAGACGGGTAAAAGGACCTGCCGTTCGTAATCCCGGCCTATTTGCCTTAATACCTCCGGTGCACGATTACCATCTATTCTGTAGAGAATGGAAATCTCCGCACGAATATTGAGCCCTTCTTTGGAAGGTAGATTTAATCCCACTTCCAAATTCTCCGTCTGGGTACTTACTTTTTGTACTCCAGAAATAAAAGGGTTGAAGAAGATAACACCTTGGTCAATTGGCTTTTCACGGTACTTCCCTAGGGTTCGTTTAACACCTACTTGGCCTTCGCGAACAACAGTACAGCTTGGCAAAGCGAATAGAACGGCTAGTAGCAAAAGCCCACCGTTAATTAGATTACGCATAATAATTATATTTAAAGGGTTATATAATATGTGATTAATTAACTTGAGATTAGAGGTTACAAAGACTACTGTACATCATCTCCGCCGGAGCGAAGCCAGCACGGGAAGCCTCGGAGAGGTCCGCACAACCATTCATGTAATTGTGCAATAAAATGTAACCAAGTCCTCGGTTGTAATGGAGCTCTGGCCAGTCATTGAGTAGCCTGGACTCGGCATCCGTGTATAAGTTTATTGCCTCTGAATAGTCATGATTGAGCATTGCAAGATTGGCTTCCAGCATACTCTTCACGGCTGGGTTGTAGTCTCTAGGCAACTCCCGTAACAAAGCTTTAGATTTAAGTATGTTCTGTTCAACCTTCTCCCGCAGGAAGCGCACTGCCAAACCGGTATCTACGGCTCCAATAATCTCGAGGTACTGGTGCGTAAAGTAGGCCTGAGGAGTTAGGTCCTCCTTTCCTTCCGGGTTATACTCCTCGGAAAAGCCATACTGCTCAGTGTACCAGTCCTGAGGATACAGGGCTAAAAACGGAAGTAAGCCATTATGGCCGCGTGACAAGAAGAAGGCCGTTGCCGTAGGATTCATCCGTTGGGCATGGGTGTGATCCTTGCGGGCCTCTAAATTTCTTCCAAGGCGGTAAAGCAACTCTGCCCGTCCAGTAAGTGCTGGCACCCAATTAGGTTGGTAAGCAAGTGCACTGTTGTAAGTCAACAATGCTATCTCAAACTGCCCGGTACGTTGCTCTCTGTGTGCTTGGTTTAGCTTACTGATCGGAAGGTTAGCATAACTTGTTGCTCCGGAAGATGGCAACATCGGCCTTATGCGTAATTGCGCATGTGCCCCAAAAGAAAACCACGCTGTAAAGATCAAGAACAGAAAAAATGTCTTTGCTGAATTCTTCATGGTTGGATGTTTGATAGGAGAACCCAAATTCCTTATGATAGTTTTACTATCACAGTAAATAGCTTTACTTTATTACAGTTACGTGACTTTGCCCTGCAATAAAAAGTCCCACTTTAACCGGGCCACCCAAAGCAATAAGCCCCTAGTAACCAGTTAATTAATAAGAAATATCGTATCCGTTCAAAAAGTAATGGGTAAAAACGCTTGAAGCCAGGTGAAAAAATCAACTTGTCGGGGATGGATGACAAGTTGCACCAAATAGCTCCTCGTAAGATGACAGATGTCAAGCAGTTGCAAGACGGCTTGGTATTGGTCATCAATCTATTTGAG
>JBLIGS010000124.1:0-8706 GCA_047637095.1 Neolewinella sp.
CCGCAGGCCAGCTCCCCATCAGTCTACTTCCCGAAGTCGGCATCCCCCGGGTGAGTGTGCAAGTCAGCTACCCCAATGCAGCAGCTAGGACGGTCGAGGACGCCGCCGTAAGTCCCCTCCGGAATACCTTGTTACAGGTTAATGGGTTGACCGACATCCAGTCTCGGGCCAGAGACGAATCCGCCGTCCTCTACCTCGACTTTCCCTTTGGCACCGACCCTGACCTGGCTTTCATCGAAGTCAACGAAAAGATTGACCAGGCCATGAACCAGTTGCCAAGGGAGTTGGACCGGCCGAGGGTGCTGGCGACAGATGTCAGCGACATACCCGTCGTCCAACTAAGTGTAACACTTAAGGACACCTCTGCTGGCAGTAACCTTTTGGAGCTTAGTGAACTCGCCCGGCGGGTGCTCCGCCGCCGGCTGGAACAACAGCCGGAAATTGCTTTTGCCGACTTAAGCGGCCAGCTGGAACCCCGCCTGGCGGTGCGGCCCGATCGGGCCGCGCTCCGCGCCCTCGGCCTCAACGAGGCCGCCCTGTCAACCCTCCTCCAAAACGCCAACGTCGAACTTGGCGGACTCCTCCTCAACGACGGCCACTACCAATACGCCGTCCGTTTCACCGGTAACCTCCGCACGGCCGAAGACCTCCGCCAACTCTACCTCTCCATCGGCAATGACCGCATCGTCCCCCTCGGCGACTTGGCCACCGTCACCTACGAACCCATCCCAGCCCGGGGAGCTTACTTCCACAACGGCAAACCAGGCGTGGTCTTCACCATCCGCAAGCGGGCCAACGCCCGCCTGTTTGACCTTCGGGACAACCTCCAAATCCTCCTCGCCGACCTAGAACAAGAATACCCACGCCTCAACTTCCAACTCGACAACGACCAAACTTCCGTCCTCCGCGCCAGCATCGATAACCTCCGGGGAGGCCTTCTCTACGGCGCTGGCTTCGCCATCCTGGTACTGTTCGCCTTCTTCCGCCAGTGGCGGAGGCCACTGCTGATTGGCCTGGCCGTCCCCATCGCCCTGGTCATCGCCATCCTGGGCTTCTACCTCGTCGGCCTCTCCATCAACGTCATCTCCCTCGCCGGACTGATCCTCGGCCTTGGCCTGATGATTGATAATTCGATTATTGTATTGGATAATATTGCGGGATATGCCGTCCCATCCCCTCCCCAAAGGAGAGGGGCTAGTGAGGATGCTGGGCATCCTTTGGGCGATGAACATCAGGAAACGTATAAGGCTGACGATGATCTAAAAAGCGTCGATTCAAGGATCGCCAAGCGATCCCCCAGCTCCCCTCTCCCCCGGAGAGGGGCCGGGGGAGAGGTTACGAGCGAAGCGAGCAAAGCCGTCTCCCCTCTCCAGCCGAAGGCGAATTGGAGAGGGGCCGGGGGAGAGGACCACAAGCCGGGCGAAGCCCACCGAATCGCCTCCGCCACCAACGAAGTCATCCGCCCCCTCCTCTCCTCCGCCCTTACCACCATCGCCGTATTCCTGCCCTTGGTCTTGCTCAGTGGAGTCGCCGGAGCCCTGTTCCGCGACCAGGCCATCGCCGTCAGCCTAGCGCTAACCGCCTCCTTATTGGTCGCCTATTTCCTGCTGCCGATGCTGAGTTTGCTGGTGGACAAACCCGACGAGAAAAAGCCCGTAGCACCGACCGTAGTAACCGGACCAACCGCTGCACTTCGCCGACCGTATTACATCCTCCCTTTGCTGGTCCTTTGGATCGGCGGAGGCTATTTCCTGACCACACTTTTGCCCGTTCAAGGCTTCCCGGACCTTAGCCGGGCAGATTTCCGTTTGGAAATCGATTGGAACGAACCCTTGCCCCTCAACATACACCGCACCCGCGTCCGCGCCCTAAACAACGACTGGAGAAGCACCTTTGGCGGAAGCTCCGCAGCCTTCGCCGGAGAAGACCAATTCTTGCTCAACGACGAAAACCGCGCCGTCAATGCCGCAGAATTACAGTACTTCCTCCCCGCCGCCCCAGCCGCTGGGTTTGCCAACGATTGGCTCGCCAACTGGAGGGCCAAATACCCCGATGCCACGCTTCGCTTCAGCCCCGTCGGCAACCTGTTCGACCGCATTTTTCTCAACGATGCGCCCTACCTCGAACTCCGCCTCCGCAGCACCGATGGCCGGGAAACACCCGCGTGGGAAACGCTCCAGCCCTTGCTCACGGACCTAGAATCCAGCGGTTTCCTCCCCGCCATTCCCGCCCGCGACGAAGCCGTTTCCCTCCGCATGAACTACGAGCAACTGCGCATCAGCATGGTCGATCCCAGCCGCCTGCGCAGCCGCCTACTCACCCTTTTCAATGAGAACGAAGTGACCCGTCTGCGTGCCAACGACCGCGCGCTTCCCGTCCTGCTGGCCAGCGCCGATGCCCTCACTACCGACCGCCTGCTCGCCGCCACAGTAACCAACCGCAACGGCGACGAAATCCCGCTGCGCTACCTGATTGTAACCGACCGAACGCCCGAATACCAGCTGTTGACGGCCGACCGAACGGGCGAATACCTCGCCCTCCCATTCCCGGGCGAGCCAGCGGAAACACAGGTTGCACAGATCAGAGAAATCGTTTCCCACCACCCCGATTTTACCGCCCAACTGACCGGCAGGTTCCTCACCGACAAGGGCAGGGTAGGGGAGCTCGGCGGCGTTTTGCTCGTCAGCCTACTGCTCCTTTACCTCATTCTGGCCGCCCAATTCGAAGGCCTTCGCCTCCCTTTTGTCGTCCTGCTCGTCGTCCCCGTCAGCCTCGTCGGCTCCCTGTTTGCGCTGTGGATAACCGGGGGAAGCCTCAACCTCCTGAGCCTCATCGGCATGGTCGTAACGGGCGGCATTGTAGTCAACGACGCCATCATAAAAGTCGACATGATCGAGCGCGCCCGCAAAGCTGGCCTACCATTGGCGGAGGCCATCAAAGAGGCCAGTCGCCGTCGTTTGCGGGCCATCGTGATGACCTCATTAACCACCGTGTTGGCCCTCGCGCCAGTCTTGTTTACGGCTGGCCTGGGCGCCGAATTGCAGCAACCCCTAGCCGTTACCGTGATCGGCGGATTGGCCATCGGGACGTTGGGGAGTTTGTACGTGGTGCCGTTGCTTTACCGGATTTTGGGCGCGGACGCAGGTGCAATGGAAGGTTGATAAGCAAGAATTAAAAGAAATCGCAAGGTCGCTCGTCTGCCGAGACGCGACGATAGGAGCTGGCTCGTAGGCCGAGAGACCGGGTTCAAGTTCGAAAGCGAAGGCTTCACTTTAGAGCTCGCGATTGTCTCGCGGTAGCTGCTCTTTGACTCTCCGACTTTCAAACTGCTTGACTATCTTACCGCCACCTGAACCTCAGAATGCATGATCAACCGCCTCGTCCGGGTATACCTCAAAATACTGACGCCCAAAGTCAGAGAGATACTCCTTGCTCCGGAGGAAACCCAGCAAAAGACGCTGCAATCCATCCTGAAAAAGAATAAGTCGACGGCTTATGGCACCACTCATTCCTTTAACGAAGTCTTGAAAGGAATACTGCCTTTTACGTCACTTCCGCTTACGACCTACGACGATATAACAGGCTACATCGACCGGATTAAATCCGGAGAATACAACGTCCTCTCTGCCGACAAAGTCGCTTGGCTCGCCACCTCCAGCGGAACTACCGGCCAGCAAAAACTAATCCCCTATTCCCAGAAGGAAATCAAGGGAATGCACTTGTATTCCTCCTGGTTAAGCCTTTTTTTCCTTAACTCGAAAATTGAGGATTTCGAAGTCTTCGCCAGCAAAAACCTCCTCATCGGAGGCACCTATTTTGGCGAAACCAACGGTCTCGGTATCGCCGATATCAGCGCCATCATCATCCGTTCCATCCCAACCATTCTTCAGCCTTTCTTCTTTCCCGACGTCGAGTTGGCCACCCACAAAGACTACGCCTACAAGTTGCAAGAAATTGCCAAATTGGCCAGCCAACGGGACGATGTCCAGCTCATTGGCGGCGTCCCTGCTTGGAACATATCCTTCATAAAGCTGGTGTTGGAATACGCAGGCAAAGAACGCATCCACGACGTCTGGCCCAAGCTAACCGCCTTCAAACATGGCGGCACCAGCTTTCCGCCCTACCGCAAAGTATTCGATGCTTTCTTCGACAACAAAGTCCTCTACCACGAAATATACAACGGCACCGAAGGTTTCTTCGCCATCCAGGACAGCGCTCCTGAAGACGGCCTTCTGCTCATTCTGAACAACGGTATCTACTACGAATTTATCGAAAAACCGTTGACGGAGGATGCAGCCCCAAAACAAGCTATACCCCTAGCCGACGTTGAACTTGGCAAAAGCTACTCCGTAGTTATCACGACCACCAACGGCCTTTGCCGTTACCTCTTGGGCGACGTCGTCCAGTTCGTCTCCCGTATCCCTTACCGCATCAAGGTCATCGGCCGGCAGGAAGAATTTATCAATGCCTTCGGCGAAGACCTCCTCCGGCCAGAGGCCGACCTGGCCATCTCCAACACCTGCAACGAACTCAATCTTCTACTGAAGGACTACACCGCCTGCCCCATCTATTCCACGACGACCGCCAGAGGAACCCATGAATGGCTCGTCGAATTGACGCCGGACTCCCCGGCCGTTGACCTAACCATATTTGCTGATCTCCTCGATCGACAGCTCCAACAGCATTGCTACAATTACCTCGGGAAACGGGTAGAGGACGTCGGCATGCTACCTCCCCAAGTGCGGTTCGTCCCGCCCGCCACCTTCGAACGTTGGCTCTTCTCCAAAGGCAATCTGGGCGGTCAGCGCAAAGTGCCTCGCCTCCGCAACGACCGGAGTGTCGTCGAGGAGGTCCTTGCTTTGATCGTAGCGCGCAAGCAGGCTAGTCAATAACCAGTAAGTTATTTATACAGCGTCCCTTAGCCTGGTAAGGACGGTCCATGCGGATGCTCGCAGCGTAGCAAGCTGCCTCGTCTCCCCCGGAGAGGGGGAGGAGTGAGGTTACTTTGAGTATGCCTTAGCCCTGTGGAAGAGGTAGTCTTTACCGTGAAAATAGCATGCCCAAGCCATTAATTCTTGCCATAAATCATAGTCGAAGGGTCATCCCTCTCCCATGGAGAGGGACCGAGGGAGAGGACACGTCTAAACCTCCTCCATATTCCAATCCGTCCGCCCCACATAAATCATCACCAGCCCGACAACAATCATCCCCAGCCGTACAGCAAAAGACACGGCTACGTTTAATTTGTAAAGCCATTCCATGAAGACCAGGTCAACCCCTACCATGTTAAGAAACAGGGTAAGGACACCAAGGACCAGGAGAATGAAACCGATGGAGGTAATGAGGGTAGCGTACTTGATCATAATGTCTGGGGAATGAATCTTTACTGCAAAACTACCAAAGCCTTGATGGTGTTGAAAGGATAGTTGGTATTTTTACCGGCAGCGGACGGTTTACCACCACAACTACCCCAAACCGGTCGTTTTTTCTATATTACTCTCGGCCATCCGAGGTGATTTTCCAGCCAGAACGTTTCTAACTTCCTCGGCTCGGTCACTTAAGGTTTCCTGCGAAGCGCTAATCGTACCGCGTTTTTAGGAAATCTTTTGAAAATTACCTTAAGTGACTGGGGTAACTTTACCTGACCAATCGATCCATCCATTGAAATCCAACACCCCCATCAAAATAATCGAATGCCCGCGCGATGCGATGCAGGGCCGCCACGACTTCATCCCCACGGAAGCGAAGGCAGCCTACATGCAGAAGCTCCTAGCCTGTGGCTTTGATACCCTTGACTTCGGCAGCTTCGTCTCGCCAAAGGCGATCCCTCAAATGCGAGACACCGCTGAAGTACTGGCCCAGCTCGACCTCTCTGAAACCCAGACCAAGCTATTGGCCATTGTGGCGAACCGCCGAGGGGCGGAGGCAGCCTTGTCCCATCCCGAAATAGACTTCCTGGGCTACCCCTTCAGCGTCAGTGAAACCTTTCAGCTGAGGAATACCAATGCCACCCTCGCCGAGAGCCTTGACCGGGTGAAGCAGATCCAGGAACTGACGGTTAAGGCCGGCAAAGAAATGGTGCTTTACCTCAGTATGGGCTTTGGTAACCCCTATGGAGACCCTTGGAACGTAGAAGTTGTAGAGCAGTGGCTCAGCCGCTTGGCGGAGCTGGATATTCGTATTTTTCAATTGTCAGACACCATCGGTGTAGGCGCTCCAGCCAGCATCAGTTACCTGTTTAGTAACCTGATTCCCCGGTATCCTGACTTGGAAATTGGCGCCCACCTCCACACGACGCCTTCTACCTGGAAGGAGAAGGTTGTTGCCGCAGCGGAGGCCGGCTGTGTCCGCTACGACGGCGCCATTCGTGGCTTCGGTGGCTGCCCCATGGCCAAGGACGACCTGACGGGAAATATGGCGACGGAGAACCTGTTCTCCCACTTCGGTTTCGAGCAGACGGGCGTTAACCGCGAACTTTTCCTAGAAAGCATGATGGCTTCAGAGTCGGTGTTTCAGTAGGGGGGCGCGGACGCGGGTGCAAAGAAGGTTTTTGAAAGCAGTGTTTCCGGCAGTCCCTTTTTTCTCACAGCTTAACAACCTTCCTCATAACAGATACCCCTTCTGTAAGCACCTGAACGTAGTAGTTTCCAGAAGGATAGGTGATCAGACTAAACGATGCCTCCTTGGTCGTTAGCAAAAGCCGACCGGTAGTGTCGAAGACCCGAAGGATGCTGTTGAAGGGGGTGTCTTTTAAGGTGATCAGCCCCGTTGTAGGGTTAGGAAATAGTACCAATGATTCAGCGTCGATAACCTCGGTGGTATTGTCAAGGAAGTCACAATCGGAGAAAACGGGACTTTGGTAGATGAGTTGGTCGTCGTCGTGAACACAGACAACGGCCGTGGTTGGAGTGTCTCCGCAAGCGCGGAAAATGCTGTTGCGACCTTCCAGCCGGCCAATACCATCGATCCAGGTATAAGTCTGGTCTTCATCCAACTGCGGACAGTTATAAATCATGCGCAGCCGCTTTACACCATCAGCTGTTGTAACGGAATCTTTAGTAATTACGCGCTGCTGGATGGGGAGGAAGGGCTGGTTGCCCGGGAAGGAACCCACAGTGCTCATTTGGTTGTTTTCTTCCAATAGTTTGTTATTGACCAGGTGGTCAAAGTCGTCTTCCCGCAAGAATACCCTGCCCATGATCTCCCGCATGGCCTGCCCCGTTGGTAAATACTGCTGGGTGGGAACGTCCATTTCTTCAATGTTGACGTAGTAGCGACCTGCTGTGAAAATGCTGTCGGGGGCAAACCTGAAATGGCGGTCCGTCGTATCTCCTGCTTCCCAACTTCTTTCCGTCCAGCGCCTACCCGGAACAACGGTCATATTTGGAACCGATGGTGGGCCGATGAAGACTTCACGCTCGCAGTTGGGGTAGGGGCAGCCGACGCTGTCGAGGTGGGCAAGGATGATGTTGAAGTTGTTTGATAAGAAGCTGCCGTCTGGATTGAAATTGGGCTCGGTTATAGCGTTGCCTACGGCGTAGATGGTGTTGTCATCCATCACATGAAATGTTCCGAAGCCAGTATATATGGGCCTAGGATCGTTCAAAATAGGTGAAAATGTAAAAGGAATTTTTCCTGGTTGATAATAAAATAACCTGGTCCAATTATGGCTCCCATCTTGGTTAAGAGATGACATGAAGGCAACTGACCGGTATTTGTCGTGTCCTTTGTTGCGTTTCGCTACCCCGCACAATAGGATTTCCCCACTAGGAGCCTGTTTAATTGTATAGATGTTATACCTCCGGTCATCAACGTCGTAACGGTTAACACCTTCGTTGATGTGTTGCCAAAGGAGGTTGCCTTCCCGGTCAATGCAGTATAAGATATCGTCTTCGAATTGAAAGCCTTCTAAAAACTCTCCGTCCAAATTGAATAATAGGTTTCCGTTGTCGAGTTCTACAAGTTGGGAAGTGTTGTAGGCTATAGGGTTGTGAGGAGAGGTTTTGTTGTTGTAAAGTGTATCTATGCTTTTGTCTGGAAGTATTCTTCCGATACTCTTACCAGAGTTTTGGGAGTTGTTGAAGTCTTGGTATTCAAATAGAACAAATAATTCGTCGTCAGTACCTGCAAAGTCAGTTAAGATTAGGGCGTCGTTAATTGCAGTGTATGGTGTTATTTCAACGATGTTAAGGTCGTGGTCGAGTTGATATAAGTAACTATTTACCTCCCATTCGGGAGTGTTGAATAGTGAATTATTCGCTCCACGAAGTTCGAAGTAAATATTTGCACCCGTAACGTGTAAATTGAATATCCCGAAGATGTCGTGTTCGGGATTAGGGCTCTTTAGATGGATCGAGTCTATAATGTTTCCGTTAGTTTTCTGCTTGATTAAAATTCCTACGTTATTGTTTTGAGTGTAGCCAGTAGTGAACAACACTGAATCTTGATGGTGTTGGGCAGTTACTGTTTTCAGGTCTTCTGCAATGTCTAAGAAATGAAATGCTGAGTCGATGGGATCATAAATAAATAATGTTCCCTTGTCTAATAGGAAATTACCTTCTCTATATGTTCTTGTGCCTCCAACTATGATACGGCCATTATGTTCTGTGATTGCAGTAGTAAAGTTTGACGAGTTGTTAGGATCGTCAAACTCACTGACGAAAAATTGAGCTTGTAAGGATTGCTGGCTTAAGAAAAAAATAATAA
>JBLIGS010000125.1:0-8578 GCA_047637095.1 Neolewinella sp.
CTCTTCGAGTGTAGCGAGTACACTGTAAACTAAGTTTGTTGACTAAGCCGCTGGTGGGTTGGACAGGCTGAAATCGCCATCCGACACATAGTATGAACCCTCAAATTACCTCCTACGTCGGTGTTGAAGACCCATACTATGTGTCAGGTTTTTTTCTGCTCCTCCAACATCCCCTGCACCTGCGTCCGCGCCAAGCCCAAAACGCAACTTCTCTCGAAAAGCTTTACGTTGTAATGCCAAACACCATTCTATGTCCCTTGTCGAACTCATCAAATCTAACCCGAATGACCTGCCAGAACAATTGACGAGCCTGCTTGCTAGCGGTGTTGATCCTAACGGTGCGCCGACGGAATATCCGACACCGATCGCCCTTGCCGCCACGTATAATCGCCTGGATGCGGTTAAAATATTGATAGACGCCAAGGCCAACGTCGATGTGTTGGGGAGATGCCTGGTTGGATCGGTAGTCATCGTGCACGGTATGATGAAAGCGGCGGGATCGTTGTTTCCGGAGGAAAGGTTTGGGATGGCGAGAACCTGGTGGAGAATGAAGGAGCGTTCGTTTTAAACTTGAAGGGTGGAGTTTGGTCGAGGAGGTCTGAATTCTAAGTGCTCAAGCAAAAAGAACTAGTTCTTAAAACCAGGTGCGCCTCGGCTCCGCTCCGCTCGGCGACCGGCGTCCCTAGTTATCCTTCCGTCGAGCATAGGCTCGACAGTGAAACAAAATGGACCCGGTCGCCGAGCACGTTCGGCTGCGCTCAGTGGAGTCCGGAGCGGAGGCGATTTAGTGAATAGTTCTTTCTGCTTAGGTACTTAACTTCTAAAGCTTAAATTCTAAACCCTTAGCCCCGATCAGGTAGTATACTCGTTCCTGTCAATTCCCAACTTGTGCATCTTGCTCATCAAGGTCCGACCATTGACGTCCAGGATTTTAGCAGCTCCGCCGGGGCCAGTCACCTTGCCCTTCGTCCGCTTGAGGGCTTCGATGATGTACCGACGCTGCATTTCTTCGAAGGTGACGAGTTTTTCGCCGGCGAGGTTGAGGCCTTCGGACCGGTCCGTCCGCCGCAGCGCGCGGAGTGATGCCCCAAGGTTGAGGGTTGATGAGTTGGAGGTGATGACGGCCCGTTCAACCAAGTTGATGAGCTCACGGACGTTGCCAGGGAAGGCATATTCCTGCATCTGCTCCAGGTCCTTCGGGTTAATCTGTGTTACCGGCCGGCCCATCTTCTCCGCATAAATGCGGGTAAAGTGCTTGACCAGGACGGGGATGTCTTCCTTCCGTTCCCGCAGGGGAAGGTTGTGAATAGGGAAGACGTTGAGGCGGTAAAAAAGGTCTTCACGGAAGGTTCCTTGATTGATCATTTGTTCCAGGTCGCGGTTGGTTGCCGCGACGATGCGAACGTCGACCTTGATGATCTCCGTTGAGCCAATGCGTTGGATTTCTCCTTCCTGTAATGCCCGCAGGATTTTTGCCTGCATATCCAGCGGAAGCTCGCCGATTTCATCTAGGAAGATGGTCCCGTTGTCGGCAATCTCAAATTTGCCTTTTTTCTGGGCGAAGGCTCCGGTGAAGGAGCCGCGTTCGTGGCCAAAAAGCTCGCTTTCTATCAGGTTCTCCGGCAGTGCGGCACAGTTGACGCTCACCATTTGGCGGGTGCTGCGGTTGCTGAAGTTGTGGATGCTTCGGGCGAGCAATTCTTTGCCCGTTCCGGTTTCACCGGTGACTAGGACGGTGGCGTCGGTGCCGGCTACTTGGGCGATTTGGCCCAGGATCTCCTGGTACTTCGGAGAGACGGTAATGATTGGTCCGGAGGCGTCAACCTCCTCAATCTGCTCTTTTAGTGCTTCGTTTTCACTTTCCAACTGTGCGCGTAGCTCGTCTACCCGCCGCTTGGCCTGTTGGAGCCTGCGTTTGTTGTTGACTTCAGCAGTGACGTCTCGGCAAATGATGCTGAGGAATAGGCGGGAAGCGGCGGCGACCTGAACGAAGTGGCATTGGAGGATACGGTCTTTGCCGCTGGCATCGGTGTATTCGTAGTTGGTGTCGGAGCGGACACGGCCGTCGAGTTGTTCTTGGCGGATTTCGGAGAGCGGTGGTATTTCCAGGCCGGGCATCAGTTCCAGAATAGGAAGGCCGGTGAGTTTACGGCTGGTACGGCGGCTGAGTTTACGCCGTGCTGCGGCGTTCATCCGTACCACCTTGTTCTCTGCGTCCAACCAAACAACCCATTCCCGAAGGGTGTTGAGGGTAGTGGTGTGGAGCTGCAAAAATTGGTCGTCCTGTCGTTCCTGGCTGGTGTCTTGGGCTACGACGATGGCGTACTCTGCATCCTCACTTTGGTAGTAATGCAGCTTTGAACTGGTGGGGAATAAGGTGCCATCCTTTCGCAGGGTAATGGACGAATGCTCGAGGTACTTCTTTTCCCGGAGGGAGTCGAATAAGTCGGTGGTTTCTTCGGCCAATTCCGGCGGCCCAAGTTTGGCTGCTGGGTGGCCGATCATTTCCTGACGGAGATAGCCGGTTAGTTCGCAGGCGGCGGCGTTGGCGAAGACGATGCGCTGGTCGGCGAAGCTGACCCAGTAGATCGCCTCCGGGATCCGGTCGAGGCTGAAAGGATAGGCGGCTTCGCCACCTTCCGAAACCATTGCCTTTCCTGCCTGATCGTCCGGCCGAATCGAACCATATATTTTGAAAACCTCCAACTCGTTTTCAACGGAGTTCCCCTGCAGGCGGAAGGGCTTTTCGTTGCCCTTTCCATCGGGTAATTCCAAGGAGATGTCACAGCTGCGCGCTCCCTGTAGGAGCTGTTCAAACTGGTGGCGGAGGCTGCCTAAGGCATCCGGGCTTAAAATTGCAGTCATCTTCTCGGCGAATTCCGCCGTGGGGTAAAAGTCGCGTTCCGGCGACCAGCCCAGCCATTCCCGGATAGGGGAGGAGAGGTAGACCTGGCCGTTGGCCAGGTTGTACTCCCAACCGCCGACGTTGCCGCCGCGTTGTACCGCTTCCAGCAAGTCGGCCTGCCTGCGGCCGCTTTCCGTGCTCTGGAAAACGACACAGCAAAGTTCAAGGTCGGTGCTGAGGAGGTCAAAACTTACCTGGCCTTTTACGCTGAAGAGACTGCCGCTGGCGTTGACGAACTCTGTTTCCAGCCGTTCCCGTTCGGATGTCCGCAACCGGTTCCAGAACTTCTTCCAGCCCATCATGCTGAAATGAGGGTTGATTTCGAAGTAGGAGAGCTGGTGGAGTTGTTTGTCTGAATATCCCAAAAGACGAGCGGCGGCGGCGTTGGCGCCGTTGATTTTGCCGGCTTTGTCAATCCACAGTGCCCCTTCAGACACGAGGTCGAAGGTGTCCTGATGAAGGCGCAGCATTGGTGGTATAGGGAGGTCGCTCATGGGTTGTGAGGCGAAGGTAGGAAAGAAGTCAGGGTTTAGAAATTAGAGTTTAGGTTTTAGAGATTAGATATTAGGTTTTAGAGGCTTGATAAGAGTGCCCTGATGGCCAATATCTAGAACGCTGATGTCTAATTCCTGACGTCCAACATCTATTCTTTAGCCTCTTTGTTTTCCAATTCTACTTTCGTCAACAACTCCCCCACCTTGGTATAAAGCGAGTCCACCCAAATGGGTTCTGCCCGGACGATCCAGAGCAGGCTGTCAAAGGTTAGCCGGTCGAGGTTGTGATCGGCAAGGACACTATCGTACATCAGGTTACGGAGCGAGTCACGGACGAGGACAGGGATTTCCCCGGTCAATGCCTCCGCCATCTGTAATTCCGCAACGACGGGCGCTAGGGATTTTACCTCTGGAGGAGGAGCGCCTGGGCCAGGTTCGGCGCAGGAGAGGAGGCCAAGGAAAAGGAATAGTGGGAGGAAACGAGACATTGACGAGATGTAGTGGTTGGATAAGCAGGGTAGAAGCGCCGACACAAGCAACTTGTTCTACCGGCGCAAAGCTACACCTTTAGGACGGGGCTAAGTATTGATCCGTTGCTTAGGATTCCTGTTTAGGGAACAGGAAATCAACCCTTCGGGCCTGGCGGATTGTGAATTCGGACCAGTCTGTGATGTCGGTTTTTGCAACGGAGATACCGCAGGTTGGCACGTTGGCGATGTATTCGTCGTTCTGGAGCCGGTTGGCCAGGTCGGTGTAGCCTGGGTTGTGGCCGAAGAGGAGGACGGTGTTCCAGTGCGCTGGTAGGCGACGAACTTCCTTTTCGATGCCGTCGGGCCAGCCGTGGTAGAGTTTTTCTTCGACGATGGTATTTTCTTCGTCTACGTTCAGCGTGTCTGCGAAGAAGGCCGCTGTTTCTTGCGCCCTTTGGGCGCTGGAGGTCAGGATGCCGTCGGGGACGACGCCGAGTTCAGCTAGGCGGCCGGCCATGTCGGGGGCGTTGCGGAGGCCGCGTGCGTTGAGTGTGCGGTCGTGGTCGTCTAGCATCATATTGTCCCAGCTGGACTTCGCATGACGGATAAAGTAAATGGTTTTCATAAATTGGGTGTGTTTCTAGATATGAGAGTGTAGCGTCACACGGACCTTGCAACTTAGGTGTGATTGTTGTTGTAAAGAAAACGATTTTCTGTGTCGCAACGGAATTCTATGGTTTGCAGAGCAAAGTAAGTCACTACACCTTGCTCCTCTATTCATTCATTGCACCTGTACTTCGGCTGCGCTCAGTAACCACGTCCGCGGCCACTACTATGAGGGCTCAAACGCCCAAAGGCTTAATGTATGCTGCAAATCCTTAACCATTAGTTAACCCAGTCTCTAATATCTTTGCGCTGCTAGATGCGCTAAATAAACTCAATATGAACCCGGCAAAAATTCTCCTGGTAGACGATGAACCCGATATCCTCGAAATACTGGAGTACACCCTGAAAAAGGAAGGCTATGAGGTCGCAACGGCCAGCAATGGGGAAGAAGGCCTTCAGCGGGCTGAAGAGTTTAAGCCTGATTTGATCATCCTCGACATCATGATGCCCATCATGGACGGGGTAGAGGTTTGCCGCCAACTCCGGGCCAAACCTGAATTCAAAAACACCATAATTACTTTCCTCACTGCTCGGGAAGAAGATTACAGCCAGATCGCAGCGCTTGACACTGGAGGCGATGATTACATCACCAAGCCGATCCGCCCACGGGTGCTGATGAGCCGGGTAAAGGCACTGTTGCGGCGCAACGAAAAAGACGACGACTCATCAGAGATGCGGGTGATTAAAATTGCCGACCTGGAGATCGATCTCGACCAGATCGTCATCCGCCGAGGCGATGACAGAATTGAGCTGGCCAAGAAAGAGTTTGACCTGCTGACGCTGCTGGTCTCCAAGCCAGGAAAAGTGTTCAGCCGTGACGAAATATTCAACCGAGTTTGGGGTACCGATGTTATTGTTGGCAACCGGACGATCGACGTCCATATCCGTAAGCTTCGGGAGAAACTCGGAGATCACTACATCAAGACCATCAAAGGTATTGGGTATAAGTTCGTTTTCTAAGCGGTTAGCCAACCTTGAAAGCATGGGCAGTCAATTGATGTCTTTTACCAGAAGGCTTCGTTGGTAAAACGCTTCCGTAGCTACGGCTGAGTAAGCGATTTCTCACTTTGTCTTCAGGCAGAATCCACCAGAAGCTTACATTTGATTTCAAAATTTATAGACCTCTAGTGTTAAAAAATAGTACCCCCCGCCAAATTGCCACCCTCGCCGCAGCTACCATCGGCGCAGCAATGGTTGGCCTTGCGCTCCTCCTCAAAATCGTCATGCCTGGCCTTGCTTGGTTGGGTATTCCCATTATTGGCTTGGCAAGCTTCTGCTTCTCCTACGTCGTTGTTTTGACTTATATCGACCGGTACATTTACCGGAAGGTCAAGCTCATTTATAAGACTATTCACAGCCAAAAAGTTAGCACAGATATCAAGCGAGAAGGAGTCGATCTGGACCAGCGGATCATTGGCGACGTTGAGCAGGAAGTAGAGGAATGGGTGGAAGAACAGCGCAAGCAACTTGATCAATACGAGCGCTTCGCGGAGTATCGCCGCCGTTACGTTGGTGACATCAGTCACGAGTTGAAAACGCCTATTTTTAATATTCAGGGCTATTTACACACCATTCTTGACGATGATTCCGTCATGGAAGATAAGGAGTTTACATTGAAGTTTCTGCGGAAAGCGGCTAAGAACGTAGAGCGGTTGCAAACGATTGTTGAAGATTTGAGCGCAATATCGCGCCTTGAAAGCGGAGAACTGATTATCGATTCCGAGCCTTTTAACATTAAGGAGCTTGCCAACGAGGTCATCGACGAACTTGAGCTCAAAAGCGGGAGGAATGGTGTGGCGCTTGGCTTCAAACCGGGAGCAGATATTGGCTTTATGGTTAATGCTGACCGGGAAAGCATCCGTCAGGTGCTCATAAATTTGGTCAACAATTCCATCAAATATGGTAATGAAGGCGGGGCCACAAAGTTCGGCTTCTACGATATGGAGAGCTACATTTTGATAGAGATCGCTGACAATGGTATCGGCATTCCTGAGCCGCACTTGGGCCACGTATTTGATCGTTTTTACCGCGTCGACAAAAGCCGTAGTCGGCAACAGGGCGGCTCCGGACTAGGCTTGGCGATCGTGAAACACATCATGGAGGCGCACCAACAGACGATTAATGTGCGGTCCAGCCCGGGACTGGGGAGTACGTTTGGGATAACGCTGGCGAAAGCGTAGGGATATGCGAATCACGAACTGCTTAACAGGCAGGGATGCTTCCTTGACTTAAAACAGTTTGACCAATTCATTGATAATTAAGAGGAAAATACTTACCTTTGCAATCCATTTCAAAATAGCTCCATTTAATGCTAATTATCAACGTCCGAGAAGGAGAAAATATTGACCGCGCACTGAAGCGGTACAAGCGTAAGTCAATCAACACCCGTGTAATACGCGAACTGCGTAACCGCCGGGAGTTCACCAAGCCATCTGTACTTCGCCGTAAGGAGAAGCTGAAGGCCGCTTACCGTCTTGACAAGTACGGCGAACGCTAGTACTTCCCCCAACTAATAACATATAGTGAGCGTCAGGAGGCGTTTGCGCACCGTCAGAGGCGGCTATCGGGTAGTACCTGGTAGCCGCCTCTGCATTTGTAACAACCGTTCAGCCAACGAATCACCGTTTCGTCCCGTCATTATAGCATGAGCCCTAAACACCTATTCTATTCTCTGTTAGTTTCCCTGGTTTTCTTTGGTTGTAATCCCGATCCTGTCCAGTTTATACCAGACACTTTTTCTCCCTACGTAAACGGATTTTTCCAGGAAGCGCAGGCGAGAGGCTATGACCTTCAACTAGAGGATTACCAGATCAGCGTCGTGTTCCGAGAGAATATTAACCCGGACGGGCGGATAGGGGAATGCAGTAGCGGCAGTCGCCTCAGCATTCGGATTGACCCGGACTATTGGAACCGGGCCAGCGAAGCCAAACGCCGTTGGCTTATCTTCCACGAAATGGGACATTGTATTCTCGACCGCCCACATCGCTCCGGGGCGGACGAAAGAGGCCTCTGTTACAGCATCATGAACGATAACGGAGAGGTAAGTTGCGAGCTCAACCTGAACAGCGACCTGTGGTGGAATTATTTGGTGAACGAAATGTTTGACGACACGCTTACTCCCGCCGATGCCTGGCCGAATGTCCCTTACGTCCAAAATTTACCTCCTGAAAGCGAATTGGTTTGGGAGCAGCGGGACACCGTTATGGATTACAGCCTTGGGCTTCCTGGTTTTTCGCTAGAAACGCTTGCGGGCAACGGTTTTTCCATTACCCTTGAAAAAGCAGAAGATGGCGGCCGAGAGTCCTTTGGCATCGGCATCGGCATCGGAGGTTTAACGGTGCAGTATTGTAACTGCCAGGTAGCCTCGTTTAAAGTACGGGGAAGGGATAACCAAAGCCTCTTTATCGGAAACCTGAAGGTGGAGTGGCCTGCCCGTATCCAAGTTCAACGCTTTGGCGACGATGTCCACCTTTACCTTAATGATGTTTATCTCTTCACCACTGATGCCTCCGAAATTGGCGACGGTGATGACCTTAGGGTGTTGGACCGCTCCCGGCAGGAGGTGCCAACGGAGACGATGTCGTTGGAGGTGTGGGCGTGGTAACGGAACTTAATTTACAGTGCGAGTCATGGGCTAAAATCGTGAATTTATAGCCCCTCGACCCAATTTTAGCTGCGCTACTTCTCTCGGAGGTCGACTCACTTCGTTCGCTCGGGGACCGGAAAATTAAGGGGAAGGCTGTTCGCGTAAAGCGCGAACGGATTGATTTCAGTAGGATCGGTCCCCGAGCAAGCATCGACCAAGCGTAAGCGCGTGGAGATGCGCGTCGAGGGGCGTTTACTGATTATTTAGCCGATGATTCGCATTTACAGTGTACTAGTGGCTAGCCCACTAGTGGGCTGGCCACTAGTACAGTGTAATCTAAGTTTCATCGCCTAATTCGCGGTGCCTTTTACCGTCTAACTGCGTTGGAAAAATCCTCACTTAGCTACGGCTAGGCTCCGGTTTTTCCGCCTTGTTAGTCGGCAAAACCCACCAGCGA
>JBLIGS010000126.1:0-8526 GCA_047637095.1 Neolewinella sp.
CGCTCTCAATTTGGGATCGATAACATGCTCTACAAACGTGCCTGTCCCATTCTGTAATTCAGCATCGGTTGTTGGCTGAATGCCTTGTGAACACCCCACCAACACTACGGTGTTTCCTACGTTTTTCGCCTCGTTCAGACTCAAAACCTACCAGATCAGAATGTCGCATTAATTTTGTCCGAGTACTTAGAGCAGTAGACTGTACTATTCCAACACCTTCTTGTCAAATGGATCTAGGGCAACGCCCTTTACACTAGCCTGCGCCTCCAAACGGTATTCAGAAACCGCATTGCGGGTTTTCTTCGCTACCCAGGCCAAGCCTTTGGCGAAGACATTCTTCTGGCCAAATTCGTCAATGGGTGAGTTATAAGGCGTGAACTCCAGGAGGAAGGGGACCTCAATGGGTTCTCCTTCGGCGGGCACGTCAATCGTTTCGCTGAGGACCAGGGTGCCGAGGCTGTACTCGTCTACCAGCGATTCATCATCGCGGCCACGGGAATACTTCTCAATGATCTCCAAACGGATAGCATTGACGGTTTGTGCCCGCATACTTTGCAAACGAATTACGCCTTGCAGCGTTCCTTGTGTGACATTAAAATTGGGTGGGACGACCAACTCTAGTTTGACGCCCTCTATACCGAGCCATTCTTTCACTTTTCCTAACATAGCCGGAAAGTTAGTACGATGCGTACATTGCATGCGTTATACTTAGACTAACGGCAGAAGCTACTCGATAGTTGGCTTCTTACCGCCCCAAAAAAGACCCCATGCAACTGCTCGACAACGAACAAGTTAGAAATTTAGGTAATTTTGAACTCCTTGCCCGCCAAGTCGTGGAAGGCTTTATCATTGGCCTACATAAGAGCCCTTTTCACGGTTTCAGCGTCGAATTTGCCGAGCACCGGATTTATAATCCCGGTGAGCCAATGAAAAATATTGACTGGAAGGTTTATGCTCGGACCAATAAGATGTACACCAAGCGGTATGAAGAGGAGACGAATCTTCGATGCCAGATTGTAGTAGATACCAGTTCTTCGATGTTTTTTCCGGAGGTAACGGATTCTTCTGAAGACCACGTAAATAAAATTCGTTTTTCTGCGCTGGCAGCAGCCAGCCTGATGAACCTGTTGATGAAGCAACGCGACGCCTTTGGCCTCAGTTTTTTCAACGAAGACCTCGGCCTCCATACCCGTCCGAAATCCAGCACAACGCACTACCGCCTGCTGCTGACCCACCTGCAAAGCCTGGTTGAAAACCCGACGCGCAACGTCGGCACCGGCACCGCCAATGCCCTCCACCAGATTGCGGACAGCATCCACCGCCGGTCTTTGGTCATGATCTTCAGCGACATGTTCGATGATCCAGACAAGGAGGAGGACCTCTTCGCCGCCCTGCAGCACCTCAAGCACGCCAAGCACGAAGTCATTCTCTTCCATACCATTGACAAGGCCAAAGAGATCAACTTTGAGTTTGAGAACCGCCCCTACGAGTTCATTGACATGGAAACTGGTGACCGGGTGAAACTGCAACCTAATCAGGTAAAGGAACACTACGTAGAGCAAGTGACAGCCTACAAAGACCGGCTACGGATGAAGTGTTTGCAATACAACATTGATTATGTAGAGGCGGACATTAATGACGGATTTAGGTCGGTGTTGACGGGATACTTGGTTAAGCGAAACAGGATGGGGTGAAAAAACGGCTTCGCCGTTTTTTTAGACGCGCTTCGCGCTTTTAGGCGATCGCTGCGCTCTCTTGTTGACGAGGTTAATCGACTGGCGGAGGAAGCGACGGATGTTTTCGTTTTGGTGCATGGCTTCCGGAAACCATTCCGGCCGACTTCGGGTGGAAGGACGGCGGAGTGGGAATACCGGTTGTTGCGGCAATGGGCAATGAACGCTCGTCCGTCCGGAAAAAAACCGTTGTTTATTGAAGTCTACTGGGACGGGACTTACGACTGTTGCTTCAGCCTGAAGACGAAACGTAATCGGGAGATCTTTGAGCTATTTGAACAGCGTGCGCAGCAGCACGCCACTACAACGGGCTACCGGCTACGGCCGTTGTTGGCGGGTATCCAGACAGAGCGCCTGCATTTGATCGGGCGTAGAGATTGGCCTGTATCACGCATTGCGGGATTACGGGAGTACGGATCAATTTAAACGTTATCTGGAGCATATTTAGCGGTAGCCGAGCGGAGCAGAGGCGCTGAAAATAGCAAGCATTTTTTTGTCCAGAGACCTACACCCGGAAGAATATCTTCCGCTTGTACAACCAGTTTCCTAGCAAGATATAGAAGGCTACCACAGACAGCGCGTACAGCAGGCTGCTCAGCTTCTCCGGCATAAAGTCATGCAGGTAAAGATTGGTATAGAGCCAACTGTGGACGCCGAGAATACCGAAGATCTTCGAGATGAGACTAGACAGGAAGTAAAGGATCAAGGCATTCGAACCTACTCGCTTGAAGATTTCTCCGAAGGCGATTTGGCGGACGTCGGTCAAATAATAGATGACGCCCAACAGGCCGGTTGCAAGGCCAGCAGTAACCAAGACAAAACTGCTTGACCAGAGGGCCTTATTGAGCGGGAAGGCGAAATTCCAAGCTATTCCAACCGTAATCATCAGGGCGGCTCCGCTAAACATACCGGTTAGCTTATCAGCATCCTTGCCGAAGATTAATAACCGGCCAACCAGGACACCAATCAAGGTCGTCGCGATGCTCGGCAACGTACTCAACAGTCCTTCCGGATCGTAGTCTAGTTGCCAAGTATGGGAGCCGAGGATGAACTTGTCGACATACATCGCCCAGTTGTTGGGCGCTCGGTCAAAAGTAGGCGCGGTACCGTCCGGCATGGGGATAAAGCCCATCCAAGCCCAGTAGCCAAGTAGCAGGGTAACTACCACTCCGAGGATGACTTTCCAATTGGCATTCAGGGCGATGACGGCGGCGAAGAAAAAGCACAGTCCAATCCGCTGCAGGACACCAGGAAAGCGGATGGAGGACCATTCTTTAAAGAAAGGGAAGGTCAGCGTAAACGCGCCAAGGAAAAGCCCTAGGCCGACTAATTTCAGGCTCCGAATAGTAATTTTCCGGTAAGCGGCAGCATCCGGTTGTTTCCCTTTGTAAGCGAAGGCAATTGAACAGCCAACAATGAATAGAAAGAAGGGAAAGACAAGGTCGGTTGGCGTCAGGCCATGCCATTCGGCATGGAGAAACGGCGAATAAACACTGCCCCAACTGCCGGGAGTATTGACCAGGATCATGGCCGCAATGGTGATTCCGCGTAGTATGTCTACGGATTGAATTCGGGCGTTTTGCATGGCGGAAGATAGAATTTAGATGTTAGATATTAGAATTTAGATGTCAGTCCGCCTTGATCTAAACTCAATTGTCTAAACTCTAAGCATTGGCAAAGCCTTCCACGATTGCCCAAATCTGATCCGCAATATCAATCGGATCACCGGAAGCATCAACGATGTGGATGTTTTCGCCTTCGCCAAAGTGCTGAAAAGCCAGTTGGAAACTTTCCCGAACGTGGGTCAATTTTTCTTTGGTTTCGAAGAGCTCAGTTTCTTCTCCCCGGGACTCAATACGCTGCATGCTGACCTCGGGTTCGAGGTCAAGGAAGATGGTAATGTCGGCGGGCAATGTCCGCTTAGCCAGCATATTCAGGGAGGCAATCCATCCTGGCTCAGCGAATTCGCTCTGGTAGGCCAGGGAGCTGAAATAATAGCGACTGGAGATGACGTGGTAGCCGTCGGCCAACTGCTTCAACATGCCTTCCTCTTCATTAAAGATATGCTCGATTCGGTCGGCAGCGTACAGCGCTGCAACCGTTTTGGGGTCCGCCTTAAACTCGTGCTGGAGGATGGAGCGGATCAACTTTCCCGTTGGCAACTCTGTTGGCTCTGCCGTTAGGTGACAAGCTTCTCCCTGCCCCTGGAGGCGATCGCGGAGCATGTCGATTTGGGTGGTTTTGCCGGAGCCGTCGAGGCCTTCTATTACTATGAACATGGTTGCGGGTTGCGGGTTGCGAGGTTCGGGTTGCGAGGTTCGGGTTGCGAGGTTACGGGTTGCGAGGTTCGGGTTGCGAGTTGCGGGTTGCGAGGTTCGGGTTGCGAGGTTCGGGTTGTGAGGTTCGGGTTGTGAGTTGCGGGTTTCGGGTTGCAACAATTGTAACCACTGCAACCACTGCAACAATTGTAACCACTGCAACCACTGTAACTACTGCAACCACTGCAACAATTGTAACCACTGCAACCACTGCAACCACTGTAACTACTGCAACCACTGCAACAATTGTAACCACTGCAACCACTGTAACTACTGCAACAATTGTAACCACTGCAACCACTGTAACTACTGCAACCACTGCCTATTCTTCCTCCGGAGCAAATTTAGCCCTACCGCTTCGGTCAACAACCGTAGAAGAAGCTTGCTGGGTGCCCTGGAGGACGACGTCCATGATATTAACGTGGCGGGGTTGGGTGATCATGAAGTGGACGGCTTCGGCGACGTCGCGGGAGCGAAGGGGCTGGAAGTCGTTGTAGATTTTGGCGCGCTCGGCGTCGCCGTCGAAGCGAACGACGGCGAACTCGGTTTCTTCGACGTGGGCGGGGCATATTTGGCCGACGCGGATGCCGTGTTTAACTAGGTCGAGGCGCATGGCATAGGTCAGGGCATCGACGGCGTGCTTGGTGGCGCAGTAGACGTTGCCGTTGGGGTATACTTCTTTTCCGGCGGTGCTGCAGACGTTGATGATGGTGCCGGATTGGCGGGCCACCATCAGGGGACTGACCTCACGGGTGAGGGTGAGCAGGCCCTTGAGGTTGACGTCGATCATCTCGTCCCAGTGGTCATAATTACCGGTATTGATGGGGTCAAAGCCTTTGGCTTTGCCGGCGTTGTTGAACAGGACATCGATATTAGACCAAGCTGGTGGAAGGGCTTGGACGGCGTCGTGGATGGCCTTGCGGTGGCGGACGTCGGCGATGATCAAGTGGCATTCGGTGCCGTGGTTGTCGTGTAATTCGGCGGCGACTTCGGCGAGGCGTTCTTTGCGCCGGCCAAGGAGAATGAGGCGGAATCCATCGGCGGCGAGGCGGCGGGCGGTAGCCCGACCAATGCCGGAGGTGGCGCCGGAGATGAAGACTGTTTTCCCGTCGCCTTTAGGGGTGGCTTTAATAGGTGCAGGAGGGGCCGCGGGCGCAGGTGCAGAGGTAAGTTGAAGGAGCAGGGCTTCCTGTTCCGCCAACTTCGCTTCAAGGGCGGCAATGTCTTGCTTCAACGGTTCAGTTGCTTCAACTGTGGTGTTCTCCACAAATTGCTGTACCGGCTTGTCGGAGTAGACCAACTGATTTTCGGGGGTATTGTAGACAGCTTCTAAGGAAACGGCCGTTAGGAAAGCATTTCTGGCGCCGGCGAAGTCCTCCCGACCGTGTAATAAGGTGGCCAACTCGAAGTGTGCGGCAGCGTGACGTGGATCTAGTTCAACGGCCTTTCGGAGTTGTTTGAGGGCTTTTTTCTTCCGGCCTATTGGTCCGGCAAGGAGCAGGGCGTAGCGGTAGTGTGTGTCTCCGCTAACGTCGTCGTCCTTGGTTGCCCGTCGCAGGTAGGCTGCTGCGTCGAGGTAGTCTTCTGGGAAGTTGCTGTTGATCAACGTGCCTAGCCGGTAGTTGAGGTCGGGGAAGAAAGGCTGTTGGTCACTGAGTTGTTCCCAGTTTTCGCGGGCGGCAGCGATGTCGCCAGCAGCTTCGGCCAACTCTCCGTTCAGGAACAGTGCATCGCCGTGTTCTGGAAATTTGTCGAGTAGTTCTTCTGTTTCTTGGCGGGCGGTGGAAATGTCTTCCGTTGCTGTTGCCAGTAGGAGGGCATAGTTATAGTGTAAGACGGGATGATCGGGCAGGGCTTCGCGGCCGGCAGACAATAGGTCCAGCCCGGCTGCTCCGTCATTGGCGTCAAACATCGTCCAAGCCCGGGAAACCCAGCTCGCTGCTTGTTCCTCTGGCGACATATTCTCCGTTTGGGTAACAACGGGGTTTTCGTTATTGGCGCCGCCAATGGGCAAGATTTCAGCATCGTCGGAAAGTGGTAATACCGCAGCTGTCAAGTCAGGTAGCCCTCCGTCAAGGTCGAACTCAAGGTCATCTTCATGCTCCTCCAACTCACCTTGCACCTGCGCTCCGTCGCCCATCTCCGAAGGAAGCAGTGAAGTAAAATCCACCTCCGAACCCAACATTCCCAAGCCTGGAATCCCAGATACATCAATGGGGGTTTCCTCAAAAGTCTTGAAGTCTTCCCAAAGGTTAGGTCGGTCAGTAAAAATGAACAACTGGTGGTAATTATTGGCAGCAAACTGCGTTTCCGTCACCGACCAAGTCTCCTTGATGGCAAACAGTAGTTCTTCCGCCTCGGTGCTCGTCTCCCGAATCTTGCGCATATAACTCTGAAACGATTCGCCTCCGGTAGCCGACAATTCCTCCGCCTGTGCTCGCAAATCGATGTACCGGTCCTGCCAGTGATTGACGTAATGCATCACCTCCGCCTGATTGCTAAGCGACGTCTGCATGGTCACCAACTCATCCTCCAATTCATCGTATTGATGGCTACGGATGAACACCGGCAGAATCTGTAATTTATTATCTCCAAAAATCTCATGCCCCCGTAACATACAGTTTGGGTTGGTCAGGAAGTTATCACTCATCAGGATAATCACCGGAGTACTGACCGTTTTCAACAGGTCGGCCAAGACCGGCCCCTCATTTGCTTTACCGACAAAAACGTGGGTAAATTCCACGTGGGAAGACAACGCTCCGGCAATGCGATGGGCGGTCGTCTGGTTATCGGTGGTATAAGCGAGGGTGATGGAAAGCATGCTGGGATAGTAAATAGTTGGTAGTAAATAGTTGGTAGTGCTTCCGCACAAGGCAGTAAAGTGGTCGGTAGTTGGTAGCCTGTTAGTACTACCAAAATCCGGAATGGCTCATGTTTCGCGCCTTTCCCCGCAAAGAAAGCCAATACTTCATCAAAAAGGTAATGCATCCACATCAACATTTCCTCCGGTGATGATAATACCAATATTCTTGTCTGCAAAGAGTTCAGGGTAACGCAAGACCGCTGCAAATGGAACGGCACAGCTGGGTTCGATGACGATTTTCATCCGCTCCCAAATATGGCGCATTGCTGCAACAATTTCTTCCTCCGATACGATGAGAATTTTGGGCACACGTTTGTGTATGATGGTAAAAGTCCGTTCTCCGAGGTTTGTTCGCAAGCCGTCTGCAACTGTCTCATTTGTTTCGTTGACTTCAATTTGTCCGCTGAGGAGGGAGCGGTAGGCATCGTCGACATTCTTGGGCTCTGCACCCCAGGCTACGGCCTGGAGGCTAAAATAGCGGGCTGCCAAGGCTGTGCCGGCCATCAGACCACCGCCGCCAACTGGCGCAAGCATAATATCCAACGCCACCTCAGTGTCTTCGATCAGTTCCATCCCCGCCGTTGCCTGGCCGGCGACGACGCCGTAGTCGTCAAACGGATGAATGAAGGCAGCGCCAGTTTTTGCCACGACTTCATCTAGGGCTGCCTTGCGATCTGCTGGTGTATTAACACAGTAACTGATGGTCGCGCCATAGCCTTCTACCGCTGCCACCTTAACCTTCGGTGCGTCGTGCGGCATAACAATATATGCTGGCACACCAAGCACCTTCGCCGCCAGTGCTACTGCCTGTGCGTGGTTGCCACTGCTGTGGGTGGCTAGGCCAAGCGATCGTTCTTCCTCCGTCAACCTTAAGGCTGCGGAGGCTGCGCCCCTCATCTTAAAAGCTCCAATTTTCTGAAAATTCTCACACTTGAAAAATAGTTTTGCCCCGGCCATCTTGTCGAGGCTTTCGTTGGTCATCACCGGTGTCCGGTGAATGAACGGTTGAATGGCTTCGTGGGTCAACAGCAGGTCAGCCTGGTTAGGGGGATGCTGTAATGGCTTGAGATTTATCATGGCAAATGGTTTGGGAGCGGAAAAATACGTCTGATTACAGCTTACTTCATTATTAAATCTTAATCCTTTTACAACCAATAACTGAACCTATTCTCTGAGGGTGTACTTTTAGCACAATACAACCAGCCAAGGAGTACCCGCAAGGGACACTCTTTCATGCTACAACAAAATTAAAACTGTACGGGCACCCCTAGCGTTTGCCCTTTTAATCCCCCCCCTTCGCCATCAACTTCCTTGCCCACCTCACGCTCTCCCATTTCGATACCGACCTTCAGGCCGGCAACTTCCTCGGAGACTTCGTTAAAGGCAAGGCAGTTGCCAAGCTACCGCCGGGCGTGCAGCGCGGTATTCAGATGCACCGGGCTATCGATCATTTCACAGATACCGACCCTGATGTAAAGGCCCTCAACGGCCTGGTGTCCCAACGACATGGCCGCTATGCCAGCGTCATCACTGACATCTGCTTCGACTATTTTCTTTGTCAGAACTGGGACCGATTTGGCCCGTTAGAATTCGACGCCTTCCGCGTCGGTAG
>JBLIGS010000127.1:0-8525 GCA_047637095.1 Neolewinella sp.
TAGCGGAGGTGTTAAACCATGACCGCCGTCGTAAGCTTTGCTTGCGGCGGCGGTTTTGGTGTGCGGATTGCGGTGGGTTAAAGCCTGTTGTGGGTTGCGGGTGTGGTAGCTCGCTTCGCTCGTTTTGGGCACTGAGGCACGAAGGGCACTAAGGTTGTGGGCGTTGGAGGTGTGGTAGCTCGCTTCGCTCGTTTTGGGCACTGAGGCACGAAGGGCACTAAGGTTGTGGGCGTTGGAGGTGTGGTAGCTCGCTTCGCTCGTTTTTGGGCACGAAGGACACTAAGATGTTCCGCAGGGTATAAGTTAAACAGTCTATGAGTCAAGGGCAAAGGGAAATGGTCGAATGGCCTCTGGCTGAGGAGTTTTAGGTTAAGGCCTCGGGCCAGATGTCATTTAACCAATGACTTATAGTTTTACTTCCATACTATCCGTATTGAATTTGACTTCGAGATCCGAGAAGCGGTGTGCTTACCGGTCTCTTTAACTAAGCTACCGCTCTGTAATTTCGAGGTGTAGATAGTACTACCTGGCGGTTATTCACGTTACTTTTGCATGACGAATAGATGACGACCCGTTTTTACGGAATGAAACTAAAAGTAAGGCGTGTAGATTTTTTTAAGAGCTTTGAAACTGCGCCGTTTTTTCCACTGAACATATTGGTTAACTGTACTCCCCCGCAGTCTAAATAGCGAGTTTTACTCTGCTATGCCATCCTTATATCGCTATATCCGGCATCGCTATGCCACCACCAACCAACGCCTTGCGTTGGAATGGGATTGCACGCCTAATGGTGTGGAAAGGGTGCCGACATTCTTTCATCATGGGATCAATACTACCAGTGTTGTACCAGCTTGCACATTTTTGATAAGTTATGAAAATACGTCACCTCTTTATGAGCCTAGCGCTCCTGCTATCTTTTACCCTTAGCGCACAGATAACTTCACATCAAAAGGTCAACCCTCCAACGGATATTTTTGTCTCGGCGACACAAAAGTCGGCAGGCTCCGTTTTGAAGTCGGAACTGTCAAATTATGATCTGCTAGAGACGCCGGCGGAGACTTATACCCAGCTTAAGGCCTCCGCACCGGGAAACTGGTCACTAAGCCTACCGTCAACCTCCCTTGCTCCTGAAGGCCTGATATTGAACCTGCGGCCGCGGCAAATTCTTCGCGAAGATTTCCGCCTCCGCCTGGCCTCTACGAACGATTTTCTTCCCAACGCCGACCTCGGGTTGCATTATGAGGGCGAAATTGCCGGGGAAGCCAATAGTCGTGTTGCCCTGAGTCTCCTTGATGGAGAAATGACGGCAACCATCACGCGCCCAAATGGCGAACGTCTCGCGCTTGGTCGGGTGGCCGGTCAAACCAAGGCTACTGCGACAGAAACTTATATTCTCTTCCCTGAGAAGCAGCTGTTGGAACGGCAGGAACTTGATTGTGCTACTGCCGACAGCGGCATCCCTTACTCCGGGAAAGAACTTTCGTCTGAGGCAAATATGAAAGCGGAAGCTGGTTGCGTGGACATTTTCTTTGAAATTGATTACGACATTTTCCTGGACAAGGGAAGCGCAGTCGCTGCAGCCCAGCACCTGGCCGCTAACTTCAATGAAGTAACCATTCTTTATGACGCCATCGGCGTAAACCTCAAAGCTAGCGAGATCATGGTCTGGGATCAAGTAAGCCCTTATGCCGGTGCTTCGAGCAGCGCAATGCTTACCCAGTTCCAGTCTGTTCGGACGCAATTCAACGGTGACTTAGCCCAGCTGATTAGCTACCAAGCCAGCGGGGGTATTGCCGTTCTTGATGGCCTTTGCCACCCTTTTGTTGCCGCTCGAATGAGTTTCTCCAGCATTCGGTCCAATTTCGCTGCTGTGCCAATTTATAGCTGGTCAACGATGGTTATTTCCCATGAACTGGGCCACTTGATGGGCAGCCAGCATACGCACGCATGTGTTTGGAATAACAATAATACCGCCATCGACGGTTGTCCCGGTTGGACGGAAGGCCTTTGCTCCACACCTGGTATACCCGCTAGCGGAGGAACGATCATGTCTTACTGTCATTTGACTTCGGTGGGCATTAACTTCAACAGCGGTTTCGGGCCTCAGCCGACGGCGGTTATTCAAAACCGCGTTACCGCAGCCCAAGGCTGCGTCCAAGCCATTTGTTCCGATGGAAATGGCGACGACGATGACGACGGAGAAGATCCACAACCACCCATTAACTGCGACAACCAAACGGTCTTTCTACGCCTTGTCCTCGATGATTTTGGTATGGAAACAACCTGGGAATTGAAAGCCGAAGCAGGCGGTGTCCTCGCCAGCGGTGGCCCTTATCCAAAGAAACAGAAAGACCGGGTTATTCTAGACACCATCTGTGTACCTGATGGCTGCTACCTCTTCGAAATAAAAGACGATGATTTTGACGGCATCTGCTGTAACTATGGCCCCGGCCTATTTGAATTGACGGACACAATCGGTAACCTTCTGGGCTCCGGCGGCCAGTTTGATACCCTTGACATCATCGACTTCTGCTTGCCAGATGTGCCTGATACTGGCGACGACGACGCTGACTGTACCGCTTTTGACTTTGAAGAAAACCCGATTATCTCCTACGGAACAAACCAGGATATTGGTGCCGTAACGGTAGTTGAAAATGGCGACGCCATCGAGCTTAAGAACAATGCCTGGAAAGCGATTGATCTGCCTTATACCGTCACGGAGGATACTTGGCTTTCCTTCTGGTTTCGGTCCACGAAGCAAGGGGAAGTCCACGGTATTGGCTTGGATGACAACAATGTTATTTCAGCAAACCTGACCTTTAAACTTTACGGTACCCAAGACTGGGGACTACAAGGGTATAGTACTTACCCAGGTGATGGACAATGGAAACTTTACCAGATTCCAGTAGGAGAATTCTACACGGGAAATGCTAATTACCTCTTCTTTACGGCAGACCACGACGTGGGCACCCGCGACGGTAACAGCTACTTCCGCCACGTCATCCTTTCGGAAGGTGGGCCTTGTGGTGGCGTAGCGCTACCGGGTACAGGAGCCCTTGTTCCTGAAACCAATAAATTGGAGTTATTACCAAATCCGGTAAGTGAGGTGCTGAACGTCCGTCTTGGAGATGTAACTGCAAGCGGAACTTTTCGGGTGCTTGACCTGACGGGGCGGACGGTTGCAAACGGCCAGCTTAATGGCGGTGAGGCGGCGGTTTCCGTAGCAACGCTTCCAGCAGGAACTTACATTTTTCGTTACGAGAATGGTGAAGGTGGAGAGACGCGTCGGTTTACGGTAGCGCATTAGTAGACGTTCGCTGCGCTTCCTTTTAGACGGCCTTCGGCCTTTTAGACGCGGCCTTCGGCCAGCTTGTAGGCGTTCAAGGGCGGCCGATCGAATCACTGAAAAGTTGTCCCGCAGCTGAGGCAAGACTTTCAGCAGTTTGGTCTTTGATGCAGCGAAAATGCCCTTTGGGGCAACTTTGATAGCCGATCTTGGAGCAAGGGCGGCAGGAAAGTCCGACGACTTCCTGCCGCCTTTCCTTTTCCTGGGCTTCCTGGCCGGGGAGGTAAGGGTACATCCCGAAGGCTGGGACGGTGTTCCCCCAGACGCTGAGGATGGGCTTGTGGTAGGCGGCGGCGACATGCATCATGCCAGTGTCGTGGGTAACGACGATGGTGGCTTGCCGGATAAGGTCGGCAGAGCCGCCGAGTTTGAAGCGACCGCAAGCGTTGATTACGTGGGGGAGATTACCAGCGATGCGGTTGCCTGTTTCTGCCTCGGCGGGCCCTCCGAGTAGAACAATGGGGTGGGGTAGGGCAGCGCAGAAGTCGGCCATTTGTTCTTCGGTCAGGCGCTTGGTAGCGTGGGCAGCACCGATTACGAGGACAATGAACTGAGTAGGGACCTGCTCGGTAGCGAGGTTGACGGTCTCTCCTTCGGGGACGAAATAGTCGAGACCTTTATCGTCGTTTTTGATGCCGAGCGGAGCTGCAGTGGCGAGGTAGCGATCAACAATGTGGACATCTGGCATCCGGTCAACGCCCAGGTTGACGAGCAGGTATTTCTCAAGGTTGAGCTTGTTGAAGGCGTGCCATTGTGGGCGCGGCCAACGGAGTTGGCGTTTATGCCGAGCGCAGCCGAGGTGCAGGTGCAAAAGATTGTTGGAAGAGAGCCGAGCACGGAGCTCTAAAGTCCGAAGGTTGGCATGGAGGTCGATGACATGGTCATATCCTTCAGCGATCAGACCGGTGGAAACTTCAGAGATGTCCTTTTTAATGGTCCACAGCCGGTCAACGTGTGGGTTAGCGCTGAGGAGGCCGGCGAAGCCGGCCTTGGTCAAAAAGTGAACCGTTGCGCCCGTCTGTTCCTTGATACATCGGATAACCGGTGTAGTTAGCACAATGTCTCCGATGGAAGAGAAGCGAATAATCAAAACTTTCATGCGGGGCTGCTATTGCTATTGCTAATGGTCCGAAAGGTACAACGCATTGCCTCTAAAAGGGCGATTCATTGTCGCTCCGGTGGTCCGCTAGGGCAAGGCTCGGAATTACATTCCGGATAAGTTCCACACTGTTGTGAATGTCTTCGTCGTCGTAGCATTCGGGCAAGTCCGGGAATAAGTCGTGGTCGCCATCTCCCTTAGCTTCGTCAAAAATGAGGCGGTCGTTGTCTTCGTCTATTCGGAAGTAGGCATAGTGGACTGCGTAAAGAACGGCTGTCTTCTTCTCCTTTAGGAGAATGTAAGAAAGCTGGCCGGTTTTTTTGTCTCCGATAACGTCAACGAGTTGTCCTACAACGGATTCGTTGGCTGCAACGATTGTCGTATTTAAGTACCTAGCGATGGAGAAAAGTGGACTATGCATAACGAAGGAGAGGTGACTGAAAGGGCTGCTACTCGGAGCCTTCAAATATATAGGAATGGCAAGGTAAAAGAGCCTGAAAGGCTAAGTGGCTTTACATACAAGGGTTTCTTGATTCCATTGTTGAAAGAATTAACGGTTTTGTTTTTTCTTCTCTTCTTGAACGATTTCAAATATAGCTTTTCCTGCAGGAATTAATAGCTGGCCAATTTGAAGGAGTGAACTCCCAAATGATTTTCCTGAAGATGGAGCAGATTTGCTTGAAGCAGGGGGGGCGGTGGTTTTAACGACTTTAGGAGTGGATGCAGAAGGGGGACTTGCCGCTTGGCTTGTGGAAGTATCATCATTCCCACCAAATCCGAGGCCGAAGATTTTTGCTAAGGCGAATGCTGCGAGGGCAATACCGGCTGCTGGTAACACTACGTCCTTTATTACAAAGGACTTAGCGGCCTCCCGGGTAGGGCTAAGGCTGGTGAGTACAGCTTGCTGGCTTTGCTCCATCTCTTTTTGGAGCGTAACCTTGCGTTCCCTTAATTTGGCGAGGCTGTTTATTTTGACTGTTGAGGACAAGGCTTACTTATTTGGTTGTTCATCAAAGAAAACGCCGATAACCTTCCGTACGGTTGGGTTGACAATCAGTGTATTTCTGAGTAGAAATACAATGACTAGTAAAGCGAGAAGGATAAGGGCAACGATGCCAAAGCCTGCGGCAGTGGCGTGGGTGGCTTCGCCTGCGATGAAGAATGCAAGGGCAATGAGACCAAAAAGGACTGCCTGGGCGCCAAGCCCGACGAGAATGGCGGTTGTGATTATACCGGAGATGGTGGTCGCGGATTTTTCCGCAACGGTCAGCTTAAGTTGCTCCACTTTCCGGTCAACCATTATGTTGACGTAACCGAAGGATTCTCCCAGGTTCTCCATTAAGTCTTCTCTAGCAGGCATAAACGGGTGAGTTGGCGAAAAAAATATTAAATAAGGGGCACCATTTGTTTAGCCTTAGCATATAAGGCTAGAGGTATTTAGCGGGCCAAAACAGGTAAGGTGGAAGCCTTTCTGTGCTTCCGAAGGCCCAAGTTGAAAAAAGCCTTACACCTTTTTGGCCTTAGCCTTAGCTTTATCCATACCGCGTTTGAAGCTGCTTTCAACACCATCAACGGCGTCGGTAGCAGTTTCGCGAAGCGCCTGAGCTTTCTCTGTAGCAGTATGCTTCAGGGTGTCAGCTGTTTCATTGACCCATTCTTTGCCAGTCTCAATGCCTTCCTTGGCCTGGGTAATGTACTGCTGGCCGCGCTCGCGCGCGTCGTCAGCTAATTCGTTGGCCCGGTGAGATAGCTCTGTACCGTATTCGGAGATCTGGTTGCCGTATTCGTCAAACTGAACGGCAGCTTTGCGGCGAATGGCGCGACCTTCGTTGGAGTTCATGTAGTAACCAATAGCGATACCGGCCAGAAGACCAAAGCCTAAAGCCCAGCCTTTGTTGTCGTTGGAGTTGTTCATCTTATTGTAGATTTTAGTTTGGATATTGTGTAGACGTCGATTAAACAGTCCTTAAATATAGCGTGTTGAAGGCCCTTTTTGTTCGCCGGATGCGAAAAATCATTTTAGGGCTGGCTAATAGAGACATTAATCATTTCAACGTGCCTGCACTTATTCAGGAAAGACTGTCGAAGACCCGTTGAAGGCTTTGAACCAAGACGTCCCGGTCAGGGTGGTCTGATTTTCGTAGAGTAGCGATGGTTTTTTGTAAGTCCATCTGGTTGTTTCTCCGCTGTTCCCACTCCTGTTCTTTGCGTTGGAGGACTGCTGTGTTTTTGGAGAGTACTTTTTCTAGAAGCTCAGGAAGATTGCGAAGGTTCTCCTTCAGTAGGTAGCCAGAGGCACCGTTGAGAATAGTCTCTGCTACCCGTTCTTCATCATTGAGGATACCCGTGATGAATATAAAGGGGGTGCTGTCAAGGTGCTCCCTAACGTAGAGAAGGGCCTCTAGGCCGTTCATGTCTGGTAGGTTGTAGTCTGACAGGACAATGTCCGGCTGAAACTCGATAAGTTTAGCGGTGAACTCTGTTCGGTTCCTTGCGGTCGCAAACAATACCGAAGAATTGAATTTTCGGACCTGCCGTTTATTCAGCGCCATGTCTGCTTCCATGTCCTCAAGTATGAAGACTTTAAAGATGTCATTATTCACGGGAAGGGATTTGTCAGGTGGTAGCGTGAATGAGGTCGCGGACGCGACCTTCACTCATCGGTTTGGTGATACGGTGAACGAGTTCTCCGTCCTTAATGAATAGTAAACCCGGGGGAGTCAGAAGGTTGAACAGGCGAGCAAGCCGGGGAGAGCTTTCGTAGTCCGCCTGGTAAAAACTGACTTTCTGGAATTGGCCCGCAATGCTTTCAACGATGTTGCGCATTATGATTCCGTTGCCATCCCAGGGGGATGACATCAAAACAATAGTAAGGCCTTCTTCAGATAGCAGACGAGGAATCTGCGTATCTGAAATGGATTTAAGTTGACTCATAACTCTGGTGGGCATGGGCACCATATCATAGGGGATGAAGGAGATGAACTCCGCAGAAAGGGTAAGTAAGCCCTTACGGGCAATACTTATGTCGCTAAATATATGTGTCTTTTAGCGACGGTGTTTAGACCGAACGCCATTTTTTTAAAGAAAGTCTCTTTAATGGCACCTGTTAATAAGACGGTAGGAATAAACCATAGTCACTCTGCTTATTGTATTTCGTCATTTCACGATATGCCGGAGTGGAATTAGAAAAGTGTTAACTTTTAATTTGTTGATAATCAGTCGCTTGTGTTTTTGGCACGGTTGTTGTTTGCATGGTTGATGTAGCCGTAATCGCTGCGATCAAATTATTATCACTTTAGACAACTACACCATGACTAATCAGCAGTTCCTCTCCGAAATGGATCGCCTCAACAACATCCTTTTCTCCTTCTCTCTTCGCCTTACTCGTAATTACGAGGACGCACAAGACCTGATGCAGGAGACGATGCTCCGGGCCTATAAGCACCGGGAGAAGTTCACGGTTGGTACTAATTTTAAAAGTTGGGCATCTACCATTATGCGCAACACTTACATTAACCGTTACCGTAAGATGAAGAACCGCCGTCATGTAAACGAGCCAGTAGAAAATATGCTCTACGCCGTGGAAAACAAGAACGCCATCACCAATGGTGGTGAGTCTAACATGCGGATGAAGGAATTGGAGGGCAAGCTCCAGCAGGTAAATAAGCTCTACAGCGTCCCCTTCCTTATGTTCTACCGTGGTTACGAGTACAAAGAAATTGCGGGATACCTCAATATTCCAATCGGTACTGTTAAGAGCCGGATCTTCCTGGCACGGAAGAAGCTCAAGGCACTGATCGGTGAGCGCCCGGTTGCCGTCTAATAAGAATTTGACTAATGTGATATTACGCCGGTCCTTCCCTTTGGGAGGGGCCGGTTTTTACTTTTGGGATGATCTGTTAAGTTTCAACGGCTACGTCAGGGCAACGAAACTTACTAGTGGATCTGATTGACGGGGGAGGAGTACGAAATAACCTGATGACGAGGAAGGTATAGACACAAAAAAGCCGTGGTCGAATGACTTGGGGTATCCCTTCCAAAGTCCGACCACGGCATGATTACACTTAATGCTACTTTAGA
>JBLIGS010000128.1:0-8424 GCA_047637095.1 Neolewinella sp.
TTCTTAGATCTGACGAAATCACCCCGAAAAATACAATTCCTTTAGGAATTGGCCAATTTTGCACCCTGAATAGTTACAAAAAACCATCCTGCTTAGACGCAAGTTTTAGCCGTAAAACATAGCAGGTTCTTGGCGTATATTTTGTATTTTGAGTGGTACTCAACCTACTTGCTAAAATGAATAGTCCGGCACACCATTACAACGAACCATCAAAGTCAACAATGACTTGGCAGGAGCACATGCGTAAACGGCCGGGCATGTATGTTGGTCAGATGAATATGCACGGTCTTTCGGTTGTTCTAAGGCGTGTCGCTATACAAATGCAGAACCAACCACTTTTCACGGGACGCACGTTGATGGTATTGATGTAAGTCTCGAAAAACTGATGGCTAATTTACTGCTGGTGATCAACGTAAAATTTCCTCATCCTTTTTTTGAAGGAGCGACGAAAACTAAGCTGGGGAATAAGGAAATTCTAGAGCCGATTGAAAAGCATGTTTCGAAGCTATTTTATAAGAAATTAAAACAAGATAATGAGGTGGCAAGACAGGTACTATTTCTGTTTCGCTCTGACAATTGGATGGAACAGTTACTTAATTCAAAGACTCCGTAAACAGTCTATCATCCCTGCTCTTCCAACCTTCCCCGCACCTGCGCGCGCGCCAAAAAAAACGTCCCCCATTCAACCAACCTTACCTTTGAGTTGTCTTTCTCTGAAGCCCTTGTCTCAACTGGCCAAGGGTTTGCCTAACCAAACCACAAAATATGTCTCGTACCCGCGCCCAGGAATCCCGCACCGCCGTCCAACGTCTCTACATCGCCATGCGCCACCTGCTGATCAGGGGGAGCTACAAGCCAGGCGGGATGAGTGGGAAGACGCTGATGGATAACCTGATGGTGCTGCGGCCGGAGATTTACGGTACTATTGCAGATCCAGAAAAGGTAGAATTGAACGGCCTTAACTACATCTTCAACCGCCTGCCCAAGGGCATTGAAGAGTGCCGTTACATCAAGCTGATAACCCGGGAGGGATACGAAAGCAGCAGCTTTGAGCCCATCATTGCCCCCGCCCGCCGACGGAGTGCTTACCGAATCGACGACAATGAAATGTTCATCGAAATGACCCGGGGACGGTCCGATATTTATGACATCCTGACCCACCTGACTTTCCTGTATGCGGAGGCGAATAAGATCTATGAAAACAGCCTAGACAGCAAAGGCCGACAAAAGCGGGAATGGGAACTGCTGGAGAACTTCGTCCTTGGCGGGGAGAAGGTTGCCGACGTCAAAATTGAGACGGCGTATACCTACCTGAGTACGCTGCTTGGCCGGACCTACGAAGAAGTTGTGGCCGCCTGCAAACGCTTCTCCGGACAAAGCCAGCTCAACGACCTGTTCCACATCACTTACTGGCTTGGCCACCTGGCCAAACAGGAAGCAGAGAAGGATGAGGACCGGGAAATCACCTTCAGCAGCAGCCTTCGGGAACAAATTGGTCATCACCATTACGGCGAGCAATGGGCCCTGAACATCAAGTCAATTCTCCTCGAAAAGAAGCTAATTGAACGGCCGCTGCACATCATCAGCGCCAACCTACACAGTGTTACCAACAGTCTGTTCGCCGGAGCTGCGCTTGGCAAAAGACTGAAGAAACACAAGACTTTGTTCGACTTCGCCAGGGCAATGAGCGAACTGGAACACAAGCACCTCCGGCCACAGGTATTTGACCTGGCCCGCAAGAATGGGTTGATCGAGATCGCTGACACCAGTGGGACTAACCTGGGCGTACAGTTGATCGACACCGCTAAATTTGATCCAAAGCTCATCGCCTCAGAGACTGGTTACCAGCCGGCGAAGAACCCGGACATGGCACCTGTTATTCTCGTGATGGACTACGCCTTCGGCGAACAGGCCTATGAGAGTATGGACGAGTTGCTTCGACCATACCACGACCTGGAAACAGGGCGGGTTTATGATATGCCGGTGGAGAGTATCAACATAATGGGCAAGGCCGGAATCCTGGAAGGCCAGAAGGGAGATTTGATGGTTCCAGAGGCGCATATCTTCGAGGGAACTGCAGATAATTACCCCTTTAAAAATGGTTTCTCCGCGGTAGACTTTGAAGGCCATGGCCTGAATGTCTACGAAGGTCCGATGGTGACGGTATTGGGTACTAGCCTGCAGAACATTCCGATTTTGGACTACTTCCTTACCTCTAGCTGGAAGGCTGCGGGGCTTGAAATGGAAGGTGCCCATTACCAGAAGGCGATTCAGGCTGCTGCGCTGATTCGGAAGTCGGTGAACCCAGACCTAACGGTTCGGTATGCCTATTATGCGAGTGATAATCCACTGGTGACGGGGCATACACTGGCGAGTGGATCGTTAGGGGCTGATGGGGTACTGCCGGTATATTTGATTACGTTGCGGATTTTGGAGGGGATTTTTAAGTAGTTTGGTTCTTTGGCTCTTTGGTAGGCTACCGCATATGGTAGACGAGAGAGGGCCAAGGCCTACTGCCGTAGTCTGATAGTTTGGTTCTTTGGCAGGCTGCCGCAAATGGAAGGTGAGGGAGGGTAGCAAGCTGCCTGTTTCCTGGCCACAGAGTTCAGCGGGGATAAAACAGGGTTCAACAGATTTTGCTACCGCAGATATTTCCGCAATTCGTCTCCAGTTACCATCCATGACAAGGAACCGGAGGCTTCCCACCCTTGGTAGGCCTCTCCAAGCCAGCCCCGCAGACCTAGCTCATCGTTGGCAAACACTGCCCCTGCGTTCGCGCCAGAAATGATGGATTGAAGTTCGGGGTCTTCGGGGCCGTTGACGAGCGCTAGGATGGGGCGGCCAGTGGCGAGATAATCCCACAACTTGGCGGTGAGAACGCCGTAATATCCGGGGGCAGACCAGTTCAACAGCAGTAACACCTGCGCTTCATACTGCATTTTTGCCGCGGCCGCAGGTGCGATGGAAGGTTGGACATCAAGGCATTCCTCCGGTAGGCCAATGACCCACTTCCGAAAGAGGTCGGTATCCTTCCCTCGGTATTGTAGACAGATTTTTTCAGCAGTCATCGTTCCTTCGAAGAGCAGTTCTTGCAGCGCCTCTACCAGCGGTTGTATCGTCTGTAGACCAGCGTAGAGGCTTCCAGTGTACACGATCGTAAAACGGTCGGTCTTCGGGTTATTCTCCTCCGGCGGCAAGGCCAGCAATGGATTTCGTCGGACGACGATGTTCGTATGCCAACCCTTTAACTGCGCCTTCTGGCCTTCGGAAACGGTCCAGACCTCGTCGGCCGAAGCCACCACACTCCTACCCCACCAACTTTGCAATGCCGGCCACCAGATGTCCTTCCGGACGATATCAACGGGTAGGTCCCTAAAATCTGCTATCCATCTAAGCTGTGGATATTTAGCCTTCAGCATCCGTGCCACAAGATGGTCTGACCACGGCCGGAAGCTAGAAAAGATGGTGGTAACCCCTTCTGTTTCGACTAGGGAGCAAGCTGCCTCAAAAGCCTTCTTTCGGTAGTCTATTCCTCCGTCATCCGTCAAGTAGACGAAAGGATAAGCCTGTCGCATTTTGAGCAGGTACTTAACCAGCGGGTTTTCCTTGGTGCTTCCACGAATGGGCTTCCCTTCACTGCCGGAGAGCTTGCGGAGGTCGTTACCGGGGATGGAGGTGGTCCGTTCAACGGCAAGTAAAGTCTCTGCTTCGGCTCCTTTTCTAATGACAAATACTTTGCCCTCTTTGGCGAATTGCTCGGCCAAGAAGCGTAGCCTGCGGGCGGCGGCGCCTTGGTGAGGTGGGAAGCGTTGGGTGAGGAGGAGGGTTGAAACCATTAAAGGATGAAGCTAAAAATACTGACTGACTTTATGAACAGTAGGCTTAGTAATATTCTCCGCATTTGAAGTTAATAATCACACCTTGGGGCAAAAAAATCTTCCTGAAAGCACTTGCGTCAAAACTCCTAAAACCAGTCCTCGTCAGAAAGACCAGCATACACCTTCTCAATTCCTTCCCGAAGCCCAGTCTTATGCTTCCAGCCCATAGCGTGGAGCTTATCGACGTTCATCAGCTTCCTAGGAGTGCCATCGGGCTTGGTGAGATCATGGGTGATTTCGCCTTCATAGCCAACGACGGCTTTGATCGCCCGGGCAAGGTCGATGATGGCGAGGTCTTCACCGGTACCGATGTTGACGAAGCCGTAGTCGCTGAAGTTCTGCATCAGGTAGACACAGGCATCGGCCAGGTCGTCAGCGTGGAGGAATTCCCGCTGCGGAGAGCCCGTTCCCCACATTACTACCTCTGGAACATTGTTCTTTTTAGCCTCGTGAAACTTCCGGATGAGGGCAGGTAGGACGTGGCTCGACTGCAGGTCGTAGTTGTCGTTTGGTCCGTAAAGGTTGGTTGGCATAACGGAGACGAAATCACAGTCGTACTGGTGCCGGTATGCATCGCAGAGTTTGATCCCGGTGATCTTAGCAATGGCGTAAGGTTCGTTCGTTGGCTCCAGCGGGCCGGTAAGTAGTGCATTCTCAGTGAGGGGCTGCGGTGCCAGTTTGGGGTAGATACATGAGCTGCCTAGGAACATCAATTTTTCGACGTTATAGACCCTTGCTGCCTCGATGATATTGGCCTCAATCATCAGGTTATCATAGAGGAATTCTCCACGGTAGGTGCTGTTGGCTAGGATACCGCCGACTTTGGCAGCAGCGAGAAAAACGTAGTTGGGGCGTTCTTCTGCGAAGAACCGATTAACCAACCGTTGGTCCCGCAGATCCAATTCTCGGCTGGTCCGGGTAATGATATGGGAGAAGCCTGCGGCTTCCAGGTTACGCTTGATGGCGGAGCCTACCATTCCACGGTGGCCGGCGATATAGATTTTATCGTTGAGATTCATGGATTATTTGCCCCTGAAGAGGCTTTTACACTGTTAAAGAACGGGAAACAAATGGTTACTTGTGAGCGGTTTATTCCTCATTGGAACTCCTCACCATGTATCCAGCAGCCTTCAACAACTGCTCCTTCTTAAAAATTTCAATGTCGCTGCGGACCATCTCTGCACACATGTCCGCTAGGGAATATTCGTGTTTCCAGCCGAGTTTGGTCTCTGCCTTCGTTGGGTCACCGAGCAACAATTCTACTTCGGTTGGGCGGAAGTAGCGCGGGTCAACGTGGATAACTTCGGCGCCAACGGACAGCGGGAAACTGTCGTTACTAACAGAAGCAATGGTTCCGACTTCGTCGACACCTTCTCCCGTCCAGGCCAGCTCTACGCCAACCTCCCGGAAGCTCATGATGACAAAGTCACGGACCTTGGTGGTAATCCCTGTAGCCAACACAAAATCCTCCGGAGTATCGTGTTGAAGAATGCGCCACATGCCTTCGACGTAGTCTTTGGCGTGGCCCCAATCTCGCTTAGCATCAAGGTTACCGAGGTAGACTTTCTCCTGCAGGCCGAGGCTAATCCGCGCTACCGCCCGGGTAATTTTCCTGGTCACAAAGGTCTCGCCACGCAGCGGAGACTCGTGGTTAAATAAAATTCCGTTGCAGGCAAACATATTATAAGCTTCCCGGTAATTCACCGTAATCCAGTAAGCATACATCTTGGCTACTGCATAGGGAGAACGCGGGTAGAATGGTGTTGTCTCCGACTGCGGCACCTCCTGCACCAAACCGTAAAGTTCAGAAGTAGAAGCTTGGTAAAAACGGGTTTTCTCCGTAAGACCAAGCAGGCGGATAGCTTCGAGCAAGCGGGTAGTTCCGATGCCATCTGCATCAGCAGTGTATTCGGGCATGTCAAAGCTGACTTTGACGTGGCTCATGGCACCGAGGTTATAAATCTCGTCGGGCTGCACTTCCTGCACGATCCGGACGAGGTTAGTCGAATCAGTCAGGTCACCATAGTGGAGGACAAAATTGCGGTTGTCCACGTGCGGGTCCTGGTACAAATGATCAATTCTATTTGTATTCAATAACGAAGAACGGCGCTTGATACCGTGAACTTCGTAGCCTTTGGAGAGGAGTAATTCGGAGAGATAAGCTCCGTCCTGTCCAGTTACTCCGGTAATGAGGGCGCGTTTGGCCATTATTTTAGTCTTTAGGGTAAAAGTATAACTGTAAACTTAGTCTGCAGTTCCTATCCTTTTAGTTCGTTAATCAAAATTTCCCGAATCCGCTCGGCAGCCTTACCATCCCACAACGGTGGAACGACGCCAGTTTTGGCGCGGCCTTCAAGGATATTTTCAACTTCTTCCATCACAGTGTCCGGGTTCAAATCGGCCATCAGGATGTTCGTACCAAGTTGAACCGTAATCGGCCGTTCGGTCGTATCTCGGAAGGTGAGACAAGGGACTTGGAGGAAAGTTGTTTCTTCCTGGATTCCGCCGGAATCGGTTACGATCAGGCGAGCATTGTCCATCAGTTGCAGGAACTGGATATAGCCCTGAGGCTCCAATATATGAAGATTTTTGATGGCCAGTACTTCCTCAAGAAGGCCATATTTTTCAAGGCTGTTGTATGTACGCGGGTGCATGGGAAAGACAACAGGCAGGGCTGCTGCACTTCTCCGTAGGATGTCAGTAATGTCCCGAAGCCCTTCAACATTGTCTACGTTATGTGGCCGGTGCATCGTCGCTAGTAGGTAGCTCTTGGGTTCCAGCCCAAGCTCCTTAAGAATGGTTCCTTCGGCAGCCTTCTCCCGAAAGTGTACCAAGGAATCAATCATGACATTGCCGACAAAGTGGATGCCCTTACTGGTGGTGTTTTCCCTGGCCAGGTTAACCAAGCCGCTATGTTCGGTGATGAAGTGGTACTGACAGATCGCATCTGTCACCACCCGGTTTACTTCCTCCGGCATGTTGCGGTCTCCGCTGCGGAGACCAGCCTCTACGTGGGCCACAGGAATACCTTCCTTAACAGCCACAAGCGTTGTTGCAATAGTTGCATTGACGTCTCCGACTACCAACACAAGGTCCGGCTTCTCTTCTTTGAGAACCTCTTCAAATTTAAGCATCACATTTGCCGTCTGGTAAGTGTGACTCCCCCCTCCAATACCTAGGTAGTGGTGAGGCTCTGGCAAACCAAGTTGGTTGAAGAAAATGTCACTCATCTTCGCATCATAGTGTTGCCCGGTATGGACGATGCGACTCTCAATTTCACCGGATGCAACAAACGCACGGTGTAGAGGAGCAACTTTCATGAAATTAGGGCGAGCGCCGACGACGGAGAGGATCTTAATCATGGTACAAAAGTATAGTTGGCTTGGTCACTTAAAGGGATTTCCAAACGTTTTTCTGCAAACGAGTTGGTTATCACATTAATCTTAGAACGTTAAGTGGCCAAGGCCGTAAGGGACGGGGAACAAACCCTGGCATATTTTTTTCAAAAAAATCAAGCCCGGATTTACATCCTTACCCATTTTTCCGGCACCAAGTCACTCGTATCAATCTCAACATCAGTAAACCACATCTTCGGCGCCACTACCATCTTACCCGGATCGGTGTTCATCCAGGCTGCCCACCAGGCAAAAGAACTATTAGGGATAATGAAGTGCTTACAAAGCGACATCAGCTGCAGGTAGTTACCAAAACGACGGCCCTTGTGGCCATGGTCAACAACCGCTACCGGATGGTCTAATTTGATGTTCTCCCGGCACCATTCCACATCGTCGGAGAAGATGAAAAAATGTGGATTCTCCACCCGCTCTGCCATGTAAGCTGCGCCGCGAAGGAAATAATCGAGGTTGGTAGCGTTAAGGACATCAACCTTTAGAAAGTCCGTCCTCCGAACGTTTAGGCAAACCGAATTTGTTGACAAGATGCGCTGTTCCAACTCTTTGCTCTCAGGGATGATCGCATCTTGAAAGCGAAAATCGTCCCTCAACTGTTCTTCTATACCTGCGAAGTACTTAGGGCTCTGGAACCAACCTTCGTATAGAGAATTGTCCTGGGCATCAGCAAGAATACCTGGTTGAAAATGAAAGTCTGCCTCCCGGACATACCGCTTGCCTTTACGGGCAAGCTTCCGCAATAGCTTCCCCGTTTTGGGAAGCTTCCATCCGTATACCGTACGTTGCCAGCCGGGAGCGAATAAGAATTGTTCCTTGACGTTAAAAATGGATAGGTCGTAATCACGGTAGACGAAGTCTTCTCCCTTATCCCGGTCCAACAGGTTGGTAAGGTCCATGGAAAAGTCTGTCCCAAGCTGGTGTGCCAATTGGCGACCAAGCGCGTACTGGAACATCTGGTTCCCCATTCCACCTTTGAGTTTGACGTAGATCATGTGTTATTCTGTTTATGCGCCAAGGCGGGTCATGTGTTTTGCAATACCGCTCCGAACATCGTTCTCTAGCTTACGGTTAACGGCCAGGGCATCGATGTCTGTTGAAAAGACTTCGTAGGCGGGCGAGAGGAAGGCTAGTGCCTC
>JBLIGS010000129.1:0-8344 GCA_047637095.1 Neolewinella sp.
TCTTTTGCCCGCTGGCGTCACAAAAAATAACTTCCGTAGCTACGGCTATGCAAGTGATTTTTCGTTTAGCCAGCGACCAAAATATCTTCGTTTTTAGCTAACGAAACTTACTGGCCAGTCCACTAGGTCAAAAAGCCAGCACCGCCAACACCGCCGCCATTGAAAGTGCAAAAACAGCCAACACAAAGTAGCCCCAACTAAGTAGAACAGCCTTAATGAGTGTCTTCCACCAACCCTGCCCGTATACACGCTTGAGGGCGAGCAGAAAGTAAATGACCGTAGCTACTCCGCTTAGGACCACCAACCAGGGAGCGTCGAAAATCAACAGGCCCAACGCACCCAGAAACTGGGTGAGGAAGAGGAAAGCGTGGATGTGGAGCGTAAAGATGAAATGCTCGACGTAACGCCGTTTCCTACGGATGTACAGAAGTTTGAGCAAAAGGGCCGCCATGGGGACAAGGAGGAGAAACCCCCAAATAAGCTGACTCATTATTGTCGTCAGTCCCGTCAGGTTTAGGCGATTGATGCGTATGTTCTGCTTAAATATGTATTGTTGAAAGATCCCTTCGATATTATATATTTCTACGAGTTCCGAGGGGGGCAGTAGCTGGTAGTCATCGTTCAAAAGGAGAATCTCCCTACTTCTGAAACTAAGCCCGCCTTCGTACGCCATAAAATCCATGAAAAAGGAATCCGATTTCGCAACGGTCGAGTAGCCAAGCAGGTGTAGTAGACTGTCTGTGGCCGCTACAACGGTAGTTTCGGGGAAGGATGTTTTGATACTATCCATTCCCTCTCGTAAGTCACCACCAAACCGATGCGCATAGGCCTTTGCTCGGCGCTCTTCCATAGTCTTATCGAGGGTGTCTCCCACCCTTTGTGAAGTGTAGAGGCTGTAAGCGGCTACCATGAGGACGCCACTGACGAAGAACAAGCGGAGCGGATGGAAGTAGGGCTTTTGCTTGCCCGCCAGGAAGAAGTTGGTCAGCCGGCCGGGGATGACCAAGTAGGCCAGGGTGCGGAAGAGCCGGTTGTCGAGGCTAAAGACGGTCTCGAAAAACTCGCCGAGCATGTGCCAGAAGCTGGGTGGGCCTTGGTAGGCTTTCTGGCCACAGGTGGCGCACCATTTATCGGCAGCGCCCATCGAAGCGCTACAATTGGTACAAGAAGTAGTGAGGGGTGGGGTAGGGGCTGCTGGTTCCATTGCTTTAGTAAAGTTAAAAAATGTTTGGCAGGCCTTAGCCTTTTTCCTAAACCGGGAGGCGAATTGCATACTTCCCGTCGTAATTGAATTTTCTAATATCCATCATTGGTAATTGATTTTAACATGAGCCTTTTTAGCCCTCGTTAATAGTGACTGGAACCTTTGAGATTTTACCCTCGTATTCTTTCAGTTTGTCGGCGTACCGGTGGTAAACTTCCTGGTAGCGGTGCAACTGGGCTATGAGTTCGTCCGCATGTGCCTCGCTAGGAAGGCTGTCTATTTTAATTGCGGTTACCTTGAGACGGACGTTGGCCCGGTAGCATTTATAAAAATCAAATACCTGCTCGTCTTCCTGTGTCAGCAGGGTGCGATTGTGGAATTGATAGCTAGCTGCAAAACGTTCTGCTAGGTCAGGTCTTTGCGCTGCTTCGAGGTCGACGCACAAGAAGGCAACTTCATCCAAGACGTCTATCTTCCGAAACGCATCGTTGAACTCGATGCAATCGAAAAGGATGGGCTGATTATTCTCCAGGAAAATATTGGAAACATGTAGGTCCCCATGTCCATCCACTGTGAAACCCAGCATCCGCCGGTAGTGAAACCTTTGGTGGTGCTTACGCAAAAAGGACCTGGCAGCTTTTACGCCATCCATGATCTCATACATTTTCGTCGCCCCGAAGTGGGGGATGAGTATTTCTGAGAAGTTGCCTATGTCACTGAAATTATCAAGCTCTTTGATGGGGTTGAAGAGCGATTTATCAAGTTTTGTATTTTGATGAAACGTAGCAAGCTGTTCGGCCAGTTGATCCATATGCGCTAGCAAAACCTTTCCCTCTTTTAGCATCTTGGTCATTTCCCATTCCTTTGCTACCCGCCGCATTCGGATGGCATAATCGATGGAGTCGAGCTTGTACTGGCCAAACTTAAGACCACCTCCCGAGGCGTTTACCGCCACGACATCCTCGTACAGGCCGGGGGCCAGTCGCTGGTTAAGCATCAGTTCGTGTTCACAATAAAATTTTCGCATAGCCAGCGTTGAGAAATCCAGGAAAGAGAACTGCACGTCCTTCTTCATCTTATACACTTTGTCAGGCGTCAAAAGCAGCCAGGAAATGTGTGTCTCGATTAGTTCCGCATTCTTCAATTTTGGATTTTTTCTCAGCAGATCAATTTGTTGTCTGTTCATGGTCGATGAATTTTTTAGCGGCTTTTACCAGTGTTTCTAGAGAAAGGACATCGGTTTCTAGGCTGAGGTGATGCGCTGTTAAAGGCTCGTAAAGCGTTTTTATTTTTAGATGCACAGCCATATCGGCTTCGCTGAAAGGGCGCTGTTTGGACACGCGTTCTTTGATGGTCTCTTCCCCCGTATGCAGCTCAATCCATAGGATGGGACATGCTAAACGGTGGGCTATTTCAATGTAAGGCTGGCGTAAATCTTCCCGGTAGAGTGTTGCGTCTACAATTGTGGTCGAGCCGGCGTTGAGCAACGCTTCGGTGCGTTCTTGCAATTGCCCATAAACCTTCGCTTTTTCCTCTGGTGAGTACTTGCCACGCAGGCCTAGTTCCGTTCGGATGACGTCACTGTTCAGGTGGCGTGCGTCGAGGGCTGCAGCTAGGGCGCGGGAGAAAGTCGATTTACCTGTGCCTGGAAGCCCTACTACCATGACCAATTTCGAAGCATTCATAAGCAGGTTTGATGGTTGTTGAAGCTAGTTTTGCCGCGGCCGCAGGTGCAATGTGAGTTGAGGCCAGCCAGGGTTTTACCGCAAAGGCGTTGTTTTTGGAGTTGTCACCCTTAGTTCTCCTTCCTTAGGACTTCCGAAATGGCGAACGAGGTCCCATACTGCAGCGTCAGTAACGTTTATGTAAGATTTGGTCAGCACTTCATCTTCTTCGGATAAGGATTTTTTTAATAATCCGATCAGGCGGTCTACCTCACCGTGCAACTTGGTGAATTCTTCGGAGTCTTCAGCTGAAAAAAAATACACCGACTGTGAGGGTTGAGCTCCGCGGCATTGGCGCCAGAAAGTATGCATGGCCTTGATCCGGTGATTGATTGCCCGCCATTTTCTGGGGGATAAATCTTCTTTACGCGAGATACGACTCAATTCCAACCATGAGCTAAGAAAGCCGTGAACACTGGCGATGTATAGTCCTCTTAAACCAGGGATTCTAGCGGCTTCCAGTGCGGTAGTTCCCCGGTTCAATTGTATCATCGCTTGTTCCAGTTCACCCTTCTCTATTGATGCGCTCGCTTCAAAATAACTTTGTTCCGCCTTGTTTAAGTAGAAGCGCGTATCCTCGATTTCTTCTTCTGACCGTAAGTTGTAATGGCCGGGGAGAAAACCCGAAATACTCTTGGTGAAATGTTGGGCTGCACCTTTCGCTCCCGCCTGGTCGTGGTGGTGTAAAGCATCAAGTAAGTCTACGTAATACATCTCAGTGGTCTGAGAATTTTCCAGAGTATCCTCGATACAACTGGTTAGTAATAGCATGAAGAATGGTATTGCAAGAATTGGCAGGTAACGGTTCATGTCTATCATTGATTTATTCGCCCCACAAAGTTGCCGTTCAGTACGAGGTACGTCACTGATTCAACTCATCACTGCTAATGATAGAAATCATGATATGATAGATGCAATTGCCGCAGCTTGTGCTTTGATAAAATGCTATTTGTATGAATGCTATAAAATCTATTCTCGTACCCGTAGACTTTAGCGACCTGGCCGCTAAATCTTACCAGTTTGCTCTCCAGTTAGCCGATGAGCTGTCTGCCTCCGTTCACCTTTTATACTGTGTGTCTTCCGCTCCCGGCGTAACAACCCATCCTGATATCTTTCACAATGTAATGGAAGAGCTACTGCAGTCGGCGGAAGTAACACTTGGAACCTTTAAGGAAAAGGGCATTGCCCGCGTTGCTCTAAACAATACTCCCATCGTAATAGGATCCGTCAGGATAGGAAGCTTGGAAGATGGTATCAATAGGGAGAGTAAGGAACATGACATCGACCTTGTGCTGATCGGTACACACGGGGTACAGGACAACTGGGACCGACTGTTTGGGACGCACGCCACTGCCCTGTCTGGAAAAGTTGAAACGCCGGTACTCATTCTCCCCTCTGGTACGGAGTACCGACCGTTTAAATCTGTCTGCTTTGCCACTGACTTTCGGGACCGCGACCTGAAGAACGCGACGCGCCTGATCAAGGTCTTCTATCCTTTCTTGCCCCATATGCATTTCCTGCACGTTCAAGACCCAGAGGAAGCGCAACCCTCAGAAGGCATCGATTTCTTCCGGCGTGCTTTTGAACGGCCGCAGCAGGGTATGGAGGCAACCTTCACTACCGTGACTAACCATGACGTCACGGATGGTGTCTTCGGCTATCTCGGTACGCATCACCACGATTTACTGGTAATGGTAAAGCCTAACCGAGGGTGGTGGAGCCGCCTTTTGTCCCACAGTGAAACCCGGGAGACCGCCGGCATAACCAATTTACCACTACTAATCCTAGGAGAGAAGGCCTGGGAAGGCTTAGGCTCCCTTGCTAAGGACTGAACCGTAAAATATTACAGATAATATCATGGAGTACCTAATATCAGGAAGCATCAACCCCGATCGGGAGGCGACCTTTTCGGTTAAGAAGAGCAGCGTTTCATTTGGCGTGCTAAGGGACGCCGTGTAAATAACTTACGTCTTTTGACCGCCTTGTTTTGCCCCCACCAAAATTAAAAATCATTTCCGTAGCTAAGGCTATGCAAAGGATTTGTAATTTCGGTGAGAACAAAAGCGTCAGGTCAAAAACCAGTAAGTTATTTATACGGCGTCCCTAAGCCGGGGGAACTCCTGCTCTAAGAAGCAAGCCCAGTTTTCTAAAATGACAACGGCTCTCGCAGTGATGCGGGAGCCGTTGTTGATTACATCTAGTGTAGCAACCCGAGCGAAGCGAGTGTTCGTGCGGCAGCAAACTCGGTGTCACTCTGTGTTTTCTCTTCTGAACTCTGTGATCCCAAAAAGGCCACTTGCGGCTCTACAACATTTCATCTCAGGGTACAGCCCACTCACCCTTAGTTTTTCGAGCGAAGCGAGTCCGCTTGCGGCAGCTTCTTGATTTGAACTGAAATACGTTATCTCTAATGTCTGTTTATCTTGGCATCCCAAAACCAAGCCAATGCGCCTTCTCCCCATCCTAACCCTATTATTCATCTCCCTAACCGCCACCGCACAACTCGAATGGGTCGCCGACCACCCTGGTACCATCACCTACACCTTGGATCTCGAAAACGTCCAACAACACGAGCTAAAGATCGCCGTAGAATTCCCGGCGGTTAAGCCGGGGGTTTTCACCGTCAAGATGCCACAGTCCAGCCCTGGCCGCTACGCCACCCACAACTTCGCCAAGAACGTCTACGACCTAGCGGCCTTTGATTCCGAAGGAACGGTGATCCACCTCAGCCAGGAAAACTCCAGCGAGTGGGCCATCACTGGCCACGACGGTTACGTCCGTCTAGAATACACCTTGTTCGCCAACGGCGGCGACGGTACCTACTCCGGCATCGACGACCGGAAGCTTCACCTCAACATGCCCGCCAGCTTCATCTACGGCGAGCAGCTGAACAACCGGCCGGTGATGCTTCAAATTAAGGAAGGACAGAAGGTCGACTGGCAAGTCGGCAGCCAACTGGTCGACCTTGGCCAGCGCCGCTTCGCGGCGCCCAACTACTACTACTTCTTCGACTCCCCCACCATCATCGGCAGCATCATGCGCGGCGCCTTCGAAGTCACCAACCCCGACGGCAAAGTCCAAACCATCGAAGTCGCCATGATGCACGAAGGCACCCAGGAAGAATTTGACGACTACTTAGCCTGGACCAAAGACATCGTCCTCGCCCAGCAAAAGGTCTTCGGAAGTTTGCCCGACTACGACTACGGAAAATACACTTTCCTCTGCGCCTACAATCCCTGGATCGGCGGCGACGGCATGGAGCACCGGAATTCTACCATTTGCTCCGCCTCCGTCGGACTTGAAGATTACGCCGATCGCCTCATCGGCACCGTTAGCCACGAGTTCTTCCACTGCTGGAACGTCGAGCGAATCCGCCCCGCCAGCCTAGAACCATTCTCCTTCGACCACGCCAACATGAGTGGCGAACTCTGGTTCGCCGAAGGGTTCACCAGCTACTACGACGACCTAAGCCTGGTCCGCGCCGGTGTGATGAGCACCGAAGATTACGCCAAAGGCCTTCAAGGCCAGTTAAATTATGTACTGCTCAACCCCGGTCGCAACCACCGCAGCCCCGTTGGCATGAGCCAACAAGCACCCTTCGTCGACGCCGCCACGGCCAACGACCCAGACAACTTCACCAACACCTTCGTCAGCTACTATCCATACGGCGCCACCGTCGCCCTAGCCCTCGACCTCACCCTCCGGGAAAAAGGACATACCCTCGACGAAGTCATGAAGCTCATCTGGGAGCGTTACGGCAAAACCGAAATCCCTTACCACATCCGTGACCTTCAGCTCGCCCTCGGCGAGGTAATGGACGGCGATCAACAGTGGGCAGAAGACTGGTTCAAAGCACACGTATACCGCAGCGAACTGCCCGACATCGGCGCGCTGTTGGACAACTACGGCTTCGAACTTACCCAGGCAGAGCCCGACACCGCTGGCTTCGTAAACTTTGGTCTTCGGGACAAAGACAGCACTTTAATTGTCCGCAGCATTGTGAAGGAAAACAACCCGCTCTACGCCGCGGGCCTAGACGAAGGCTCTCAAATCCTGACCCTCAACGGCGTCGGAATCGACAGCAAAGAAATCTGGACTTCTACCCTCAAAGCCCTTCAGCTTGGCCAGGCTTACACCATCACCTTCAAGCAACTCGGCCAAGAAAAAACTGGCCGATTTGTGGCAACTGCCAGCCCAGCGTTAAAGCTGGAAGCGAAGAAGGTTAAGCGCAAGGGAAAAAAGGCGCGCGAGGCGTGGTTGTGGAGGTAGTTAGTTAGTTAGTAGGGAGGCGGGAGTAGAAAAGCGGGAGGCTCCGCGTGCTGGAGTGTGGTAGCTCGCTGCGCTCGTTTTGGCACTAAGAAGCGTGACTAATTTAGCGAGGCATCAAATACCAACGCTCATTCATGCTCAGGTGTCCCTAAAGTTAACCACCACCCGTAATCTTTCCTTCAACAGTTCGCAACTAACCGGCCCATATCCCAGCCATTCTCCATCCGCTTCCAACTCTAGGTTGCCGGCCACCGTAGTGACGGTTACAGACTTCGCCTCGGTAAGGGTTACTCCTTTAACCTTGCCGATGGAGCCGGCGTAAAACCGCCAAGACTCTGCAAGGATTTTCCAAAGAGACAGTTCTTTGGCGAACGTCAGGGCCAACGTCTCCGCTTCGGGATTGGCCTGCGGCACGAGGCGCATCCCGCCGCCGCTGTAGCGACCGATGCCAAGGTTGATGGTATGAACCGGCCCGGTCCAAGTCTTTCCGTCGTAGTCAACCCTAACCGTTGGCGCGGTAAAGTGGCGGAGAAAAGCCAGCGTCATTAACGGATATATCCAACGGTTTTTGAACCTGCTGGCATCTGCTCTGCGAACGACCTCCGCATCGTAGGCCATTCCAGCAACGTTGATGAAGTAACGGGTTAATTCGTCGGACGAGGCGGGAGGTAAGAGCTTACTCTTCCCGCGAGTGGCACCTGCTTGGTTAGAGAGGCTCTCCAGGAAAGGAGTGGGAGGCGCTGCAACCTTAGGCGGTGGGGACGGGGCAAAAATTAACCGCCCTACCCCATGCTCCAACGTCTTTTCCTTTCGCAACATCTCCAACCAATGGTCAATATTTTTCGGCGTCCCTAACGTCCGCACCCAATCATTACCTGATCCCATTGACAACGGACAGTAGGTAACCGTTCCTAATCCTCCGGCGGCAACAATTCCGTTAACAACCTCGTGGTGGGTTCCGTCACCTCCTACCCCAACCAGCCGGATTTTACCACTGCGGACAGCCTTCTCTGCCAACCGAACCATCCCTTCTTCGGAGGTGCTCTCCGCCCAGGTCATTGCTGGCAAGGCCGTTTGCAGGCGCGGCAAAAGCCGCCGCCATTTCCCACCTCCTTTCCACCCGCCTGCGGCAGGATTAATCAAAAAA
>JBLIGS010000130.1:0-8326 GCA_047637095.1 Neolewinella sp.
CATTAGGCGAGAATACTGTACCCTATTGCCTATCTACTATTGCCTATCTACTAATGCCTAATGCCTTCTTACTAATGCCTAATGCCTATCTACTAATGCCTCTCTACTATTGCCTCTCTACTAATGCCTAATGCCTTCTTACTAATGCCTAATGCCTCTCTACTAATGCGAATCATGGGCTAAAACCACAAATTCATGCCCCTCGATGCGCTTTTAGCTGCGCTGCTTCCTTCGGAGGTCGACTCATGATTGGCGTTAGTACATTAGATGTCAGACGCCTACAATCTAACCCCCAACCTCTAAAACCTAAGAAAAAGGGCCGTCCTGCATCAGCAAGACGGCCCTTTTCATTTCAGGAAGCGGCATAAGGGACGCGAACAAAATCACCAGGTCAGAAAGACTGGTTTTATTTTATTCCCATCCCTAAGAACTGCGCTCCCAAGCAATTACTTGCTGCTAGCGCTAACTGGGAATTCGACCACGAGGTCGTCCCACATCAACTTGATCGTTTCACCGTCGAGTTGGAAGTCCATACGTTCTGCTTTAGCAGCAGCAGCGGTAGACATGCCTGCAGCACGAACAGCGTCTTTCTTGACATTGTAATCGTAGGCACCCCACTGTTCAGCTTCATTGTTGAAGATGATCGTCCACTCGTCCTTACTAGAAGGAAGGGTGAAGAGAGAGTACGTACCTTTTTTCAATTTCTTGGCATCAGCACCAACGATGACGTCGTCGCCGAAGGTAATCCTTGTTGCTTCGTTAGCACCGGTGCGCCATACCTTATTAAAAGGAACGAGGTCACCGTAGATAACGCGCTCGTTAACAGCGGGGCTACCGTAGTTGATCAATACAGATACACCAGCAATTGTACCGCTGAGTTCTTTGCGAGGGGACTTGATGGTTCCGTCAACCACCTTTACTTCTCCGTCACCTTCAACGGCGTCCATGTCGACCACTGGGTTCACGACATCGTCAACTTTGTCGGCCACCTCACCGGCCACTTCATCAACTTTGTCAACAGCATCTTGGACATCAGTTTTAGGATCACAGGAGGTAAAGGCAAGTAAGGCAAAAGCCAGTAAGAAGCTATATCGTAGCATTGAGTTGGTTTTTATGTTCATTACAATAACAGTTAAAGGCCGTAAAGGTCGATAGAAAAATGACTTTTTTAAAGCAAGACATTCTCAATTAATAATTATTGCCTTGTTCCGGACGAAAACGAAGGCTTACTCTACACCTCGAACCAGTTTTCGGGTAGAACTATTCTTGTCCCGAAGCAGGACATTTAAGGACCGGCTCCGGCCGTTCCTTACGTACTTCACCCGAACCTTGTCTCCTGGCCGGTAGCGACTAAGTTGTTGTTGCAGTTCGCCGGGGGAATTGATGCTGACGCCGTTGAGGTCGGTCAGGACATCGTCTACTTCAAGGCCGGCGCGAAGCGCCGGGCTACCCGGACGAAGTCCTGTAATTAGGATACCGGAGGCGACATCGAGGCCGAGTTTCCTTGCCTGGGCGGCGTTGACGTTCTGGACGTACGCGCCGAGGACAGCGCGTTTGACCCTGCCAAAATCCCGAAGGTCAAACAATACCCGCTGGGCCAGGTTGCCCGGGATGGCAAAAGCAAACCCCTCGTGCCGGCCACTATTGGTCAGAATAGCCGTGTTGATCCCCACCAGTTCGCCGGCGGTGTTAACCAGTGCGCCGCCGCTGTTTCCTGGATTGATGGCGGCATCGGTCTGGATAAAACTCTCGATTCGATCCTCAGGTTCCAAAACGTCAATGCTTCTACCCTTTCCGGAAACGATGCCGGCGGTGACGGTCGAGTTAAGGCTAAAGGGGTTTCCGACAGCCATCACCCATTCGCCAATTTGTAAGCTGTCGCTGTTGCCAAAGGGCAAAGCTGGAAGAGGTTTCTTGTTGTCGACGTGCAATAGCGCAAGGTCGGTAGCATCGTCAATGCCTACGATTCGAGCATCAAATTCTCGTTTATCCTCCAGCATTACCCGAATGCGGACGGCTCCTTCAATGACGTGCTTATTGGTGGCAACAAGTCCGTTAGGAGCAATTATTACACCAGATCCGGTGGTGGTGTGGCGAACGGAAGGCTCGAGCCGGCTGACGTTGGCAGGGTATGCGCGGATGAAGACGACGGCTGGGGTTACCTGCCGCGCAGCATCGGTGAAGCTAGTGGGCGTACTTCCAATAAAAGCTTGTTTGCGAAGTGTCTCTCTATCAGGACATTCGCTTGAAATAAACGCATTTTCTGCCGCGGACGCAGGTGCAAAGAAAGTCCTTTCAGCAAAGAGTGCCAGGCCAGCAGATACCAGACAACAAAGCAATAGGACCAGAACTTGTGTTAGTTTCATAAGGGAGCACGATAACGATTTTCAGCGTAGTGTTGTTGTACCTTCGTATCCCTACTGATACAATATGGAAGATAAAAAGGATCCCTACGACGGTGAATACGTCGGCAACATTTTTGGCTGGAAGATTTCCTTCATCGGGCTGTTCGTCATCTCTAGCATCACCGCCCTCGCTGCTTATCGGCACATCACGATGGATGTCCCGCTGGGTATCGATGATCCGATGGAAGAACAGAAAGCACGCTTTGCTCCTCCGGGGAAGGCGGATCGGGAAAAGGCGGAGAGAGAGAGGGATACTTTGACTGTCGTCAAAGAGTAGATGTTAGAGATTAGAGTTCAGATGTTAGACTTTGGATGCCAGGGGTTAGACATCTAAATTCTAACATCTAAACGCTGACTTCTAAACTTTGACATCTAATGTCCAACATCTAAAGAATTACTTTCCACAAGTACCACGGCGCCGGCAACGACTTCCTCCTCTTCGACGATCGGGAAGGCCACCTGCTCCCACAACTCGACCAGCCCACCATCGCGGCCTACTGCACCCGCCGCTTCGGCGTCGGTGCAGACGGGCTGATGCTCCTGCGGAAGCACCCAGACTACGACTTCGAGATGGTCTACTACAACTCCGACGGAGCGCCGAGTTCGATGTGCGGCAACGGTGGCCGTTGCATTGTCCGCTTCGCCGCCGACCTCGGCATTCTCCGCGACGAATACCACTTCCTTGCCGTCGACGGTCCACACCGGGCAAAGCTGCTTCCAGATGGCAACGTCTCCCTAGAGATGAACGATGTTAGCTCCGTACACTGCCCCAACCCAGAGGCTTTTGTCCTCGACACCGGCAGCCCCCATTACATCTCCTTCGTCGACGATGCTACCGCCGTAGACGTTGTGCTTGATGGCCGGGCCATCCGGCAGTCTCCGACCTATGCCGCCGAAGGCATCAACGTCAACTTCGTCAGCGGCGATTTGTCTGACCTCCGCATTGCGACCTATGAACGCGGCGTTGAGGATGAAACCCTTGCCTGCGGGACTGGAGTTACTGCTGCGGCTATCGCCGCAGTAAAAAAAATGAACCCCGCCCCTGGCGATTTCCTGGTCCCAGTCAAGGCCAAAGGCGGCCAGCTTTCAGTGAAAGGCCACTATGATGGTGAGCGGTTTACTGGGTTGTGGCTGGAAGGGCCGGCAGTGGTAGTTTTTAAGGGAGTGATTGGCTAAAGCACGCTCCTCAAAAAACTTCCCATTGCACCTGCGGCCGCGCCCATCTTAATCTTGTGACGTCAATCAGGCAATGAAATTTAGTTTACAACGCCAATCATGGGCTAAAGTCATCAAATCTAGTGGGCTGGCCAGTAGTTCAATGCTAAGGGATGGGAATAAAATAAAACGTGATTCTTGATCTGGTGAATTTTGGCCGCTGGCAAGGCGAAAAACGTAGGCCACCTCGAGGCGTCGAGAACACCGTAGTGTTAGCGAGGCTTTTCAACGACGCCAGCGGCTAAAAGGCACCGAGCAAGAGTCTTGGTTTATTTATTTCCCATCACTAAGGACGCCGTATAAATAACTTACTGGTTTTTCTACGGAAAGGATTCTTAATTTTGGTGGGGGCAAAATAAGGCGGTCAAAAGGCGTAAGTTATTTACACGGCGTCCCTAAAAGCACTGTTATAAACCAGCAAACCAATGGTCGAGTGGCCTCTGGCCCGAGGTCTTAACTTAAAACAATACACTGAGCGCTAAAAGCCATTAACTAACTCCTAAAATCTTACCTTCGCCCACATGCAAAGACGCTTCTTCCTCCGTCAGGCAGCCATCGGCGGCGGCCTTCTCCTCGTTCCCGGATTGGCCCAGGCTGCCATTTCCACCGCCGCACCAAAACTGACCATTCTACACACCAATGATTGGCACAGTAGAATTGAGCCCTTCCCCAACGACGGCGGACGAAACGCCAACAAAGGTGGAGCCGTTCGACGCATGCAGTTGATCAGCGAAGTCCGTGCTCAGGAACCTAACGTCCTGCTGCTCGACTCTGGAGACATCTTTCAGGGCACCCCTTATTTCAACTTCTTCGCCGGCGAACTGGAGATGAAGTTGATGAGCCAGATGAAGTACGATGCTGCCACCATCGGCAACCACGATTTCGACGGCGGGATGGAGAACCTTGCCAAGCAGATGAACTCGGCCAGCTTTCCGATGCTAACGGCAAACTACGATTTTAAAGGCACGCCGCTGGCGGGCATGACGGAGCCTTACAAGATCTTCGACAAGGATGGCATCAAAGTGGGCGTCTTCGGACTTGGCATTGAACTGACCAGTCTTGTACCAGACGACCTATTTGGCAACACCAAATACCAGGACCCAATGGAACGGGGTTATGCCACAGCTAAGCTCTTGCGGGAAGAAAAGAAGTGTGACCTGATCATCTGCCTAAGCCACCTTGGCTACCAATACCGCAGTAACAAAGTGGATGACATCAAACTGGCGAGCAGCTCAGAAAACATCGACGTCATCCTAGGAGGCCATACCCATACTTTCCTCAATGCGCCCACGGAAGTGCCCAACGCAAAAGGAGAGCCGGTAATCGTCAACCAGGTAGGTTTTGGTGGACTGCGGCTTGGCCGTATGGACATCACCTTCCCCGGAGGAAGCAAGAGACGTTGCGTGTCTTGCAATAATTTGCGGGTGTAAGACAAAAACTATACGCGTACTGCTTACGACAAAAAGTCGTGTTCCACTTTTCATCCCTGCCAAAGAAGATTCTGCTTAAATAACAAAGGTTTTTTTTGGATAGCTGCCCTTCTTACCCTCATATTTGTCCTCCCGCCGTTATCTGCTACGGTGTCTTGGGGAACAGCATAATGTTCACGTGATTTTCGCCCACCCACAAGCTGCGAGCACCTCATTTCACGTGATCTAGAAGCTTTCACTACACTTTATATTTAGACTTACTGAATTCAAGAAATTAAACTTCTCACTCGACCGGGGTTCGCCCCCTTGGCCAGAAAACTACACCTTTGCAACCGGGATACAAAATGGATCATAACGTTATTTGGAACAATTGCCTACAAACTATTCGTCAAAGTGTTGACCCTCAAAGTTTTCAAACTTGGTTTGTACCAATTCGCCCTATAGCGTTAAACAATAACGAGCTTACCATTCAGGTTCCTCACCGCCTCTTTTACGAGTGGCTAGAGGAGCACTACATTGATGTACTGAAGACGAGTCTCAGTCTGGCACTCGGCACGGCGGGCCGGCTCCAGTACCGCATCAACCCCAACAAACAATCTACTCAGAACGGAGCGACGAATAATGGCCAGCACGCCATTCCAGTACCTGGCCCCCCACCCCGTTCCGGCAACCCCTTTGTCATCCCTGGTGTAACCCGTCCACGCATCCCTTCTAACTTAGACCAACGGTACACCTTTGACAATTTCATCGAGGGCGATTGTAACAGTTTGGCACGCAACGCTGCCAAGGCCGTTGCCGACAACCCCTCCAACACGGCCTTCAACCCGTTGGTAATTCACGGAAATGTAGGTCTGGGTAAGACGCACCTACTGCAGGCCATCGGTAACTACATCTCCACCAAATACCCGAACAAGGCGGTACTCTACGTCAGTACCGACACTTTTACCAATCAGTTGGTAAGCTCCATTGGTAGTAACACAACCAACGACCTCGTTAACTGGTACCAGAACATCGATGTCCTCTTAGTAGACGACATCCAACAACTGGTAAATCGTAAGAAGACGCAGGACGTCTTCTTCAACCTGTTCAACGTTCTTCGCCAGAACAATAAGGCGGTCGTCATGACCTGTGACCGGCCGATCATCGAACTCGACATCGAAGAGCGCCTGCGCAGTCGTTTCCAATGGGGACTTAGTGCTGACCTCAGTATGCCAGCACTGGAGACCCGTATGGCTATCCTGAACTCCAAGGCAACGTCCAACAAAGTAGAAATCCCTGCTGAAGTAGTAGAGTTCATCTGCTTCCACATCCAACATAATATCCGCCAACTCGAGGGCGTACTCAACAACTTGGTACTCAACAAAGGAGTACTTGGCAAAGAAGAAATTGACCTTTCACTCGCCAAGCAGGTGCTTAAGAACTTCGTTACCGAGATCAACAAGGAAGTAACTCCGGAGGTCATCCAACGCACCGTTGCAGATTACTACGACCTTGATGTCGAAAAACTGGCCAGTGCCACCCGTCGCCGACAAGTCGTGCTCGCCCGCCAGATCAGTATGTTCCTAGTGAAGGAGTACACAGACCAGAGCCTCAAGGCAATCGGACGCATGTTTGGCGGCCGAGACCACTCCACCGTACTCTACTCCATCAAAACGGTTAAGGACCTGATGGAAACCAATGACGAGATCAAGAAAGCCCTGGGAGAACTGGAGCGGAAGATCCGGATTGGACAGGGAGATGGAGAGTTGGTTTAGGCGAACGTTGGAGGCCCCGAGACGAATCCTCAAATGTATATATACATGTATACATTTGACAGAGGTGAAGCTACCCGTACATATACATGTATACGGCTAAGCCTCCGCCTTACAACCTCCCTTGCACCCGCGTACGCGCCCATTGTCACAACAACAGAATAGACTATTTGCCCCTTCACAACGTTATCTTGTCGACTGTAACCAAACCAAAATTGTTTGGACCTGCCTGATCCGCAAGGGGCTAGGCTACAGTGCAGTTAGGGTCTTAAAAGTCTCAAACTGTTTTTATTCAGTATTCTAACTACTCGACAACATGCGCAAAGCCTTTCTGCTTACCCTTACCCTATTACTCCCCGTCCTACTCGCCGCTGGCGACGGTATGTGGCTCCCGCTGCTGCTTGAAAACCTCAACGAAGAGGAAATGAAAGGCATGGGAATGAAAATTTCCGCCAAGGACATTTACGACATCAACAACGGCAGTCTCAAGGATGCCATCGTTCACTTCGGCGGCTTCTGCACCGGAGAGGTCATCAGTGCCCAGGGCCTAGTTCTAACCAATCACCACTGTGGATTCAGTGCCATTCAGAGCCATTCCACCCTCGAAGACAACCTACTAGAGAATGGATTCTGGGCACAGACCAAGGCTGATGAACGGCCCAATGCGGGACTGTTTGTCACCTTCATCGAACGAATTGAAGACGTTTCCACTCGTGTCCTCAAAGGAGTACACGGTGGCATGAGCGAAGAAGAACGCTCGGCTGCCATCGCCGAAAACCTGAAAGTAACCAGGGAGAAATTCAAGCTGAAGGATTTCGAAGGCCTGATCATTAAGCCGTTCTACGCCGGTAACCAGTACTTCGCCTTTGTGACTAAAAAGTACACCGATATCCGTTTGGTAGGTGCCCCACCCTCTTCCATTGGCAAGTATGGCGCCGACACTGACAACTGGGAATGGCCCCGCCACACCGGCGATTTCAGCCTCTTCCGGATTTATACCGACAAGGACGGCAACCCCGCCGAATACAGCGCAGACAACGTCCCGATGAAGCCCAAAGAGCACCTCAAGGTGAGCATGAATGGTGTAAAAGAAGGTGACTTCTCCATGATTTTCGGGTTCCCAGGGCGGACAGATCAGTACCTGCCAGCAAGCGCTATGCAGCAACGCACTGAGCTAATCAACCCCATCCGTATTGGCATGCGTGATCGCAGCCTGGCCGTCATTGACAGCGCCATGCGCGTTAACCCACAGATTAAAATTGACTACGCCAGTAAGCAGTCCCGAATCGCTAACGCCTGGAAAAAATGGCGAGGTGAAAGCGAGGGTGTTGCCGCCGTTAAAGGCATTAAAAAGCGTAAAGCATTTGAACAAGAATACCTGAAACGATTGGAAAGCAAGCCGGAAGAGCGCGAGCATTATGCTGGCCTGCTAACGCAGATGAACAAGCTGGTAGAAGGCCAGGAAGAGATTGCCAAGACCAGGGCTTACACTGCTGAACTGAACTACAACATCGATCTTTTCCGG
>JBLIGS010000131.1:0-8134 GCA_047637095.1 Neolewinella sp.
GCATCGAGTTCTCCGTCTTCGTCCTGACGGACGGAAAGGACTACCAGGTACTCCCCGTCGCTAAAGATTACAAACGAATCGGTGTAGGAGACACCGGCCCCAACACTGGTGGCATGGGCTCCGTTAGCCATCCACCGTTTGTCGATGCTGAAATGATGGCCAAGGTTGAAGAACAGGTCATCAAGCCAACAATGGAAGGCATCCAGGCCCGGAACTTGGACTACAAAGGCTTCATCTTCATCGGCCTCATCTCCGTGGAAAACGAACCCTTCGTCATCGAGTACAATTGCCGGATGGGAGACCCTGAAACCCAATCAGTCATGGCCCGCCTCAACAGCGACATGATGCAACTCTGCCTCGATATGGCAGATGAAAAACTGAGCACTTCGACGGTAGAGATCGAAACCCGTCAGGCAGCAACAATCGTCCTGGTAAGCGGCGGCTACCCCGGTGCTTACGAGAAGGGCAAAGTCATTACCGGCATAGACGATGTTAAAGACAGCATCGTTTTTCATGCTGGTACTAAGCGGAACGCCGACGGAGACATCGTTACCAATGGCGGCCGGGTACTGGCCATAACCAGCTATGGCGAAACCATCGAGGAAGCCCTGGCCCTGAGTTACGTTGACGCCCATAAGATCTCCTTTGAAGGAGTGAATTACCGGAGGGATATTGGGTTTGACCTCTAGCGCTGTGTCAGGCCAATTTTTACACATCATCTACGGTATCTACCTGGCGGGCGGACTGGCGCTGGACAAAATAGACCTGGAAGTTCGTTACTATACAGGGAACCGTAACCGGTCAGATATTAGCCGTTCGGCCAGTCGCTTTGGAGGCTTTGGGACTTACTTCTTTTAATGGTTTAGGAGGATATTACTGGTTAATCTTGGAGCGAACGATTTGAACTTTGCCCTCAATTTCTGCAAGTTTGGCTTCTGCTTTAACAATAGCCGCTTCACGACGGCCAATTTGATCGGCAGAGAATTCACCTGACGCTTTAGCCTCTTCAAGCTGCAGGCGTGCACGTTTGATGCGCTTACGAGCATCCGTTTCCAAAGTCTCTGCGGCTTGTGTCGTTAGCTCTGCATCCGCAACAGCTTTTTCTTTTTTAGCTCTAGCTGCTTCTGCACGGGCCTGCCCAAACTGCTTGCCTTTTAGCGCGCCTTTGTCTTTGCCGTAGGCATTTCCTTTGGCACCATCGTCGTCGTCCATTCCTCCGTCGTCGTCGTCCTGACCACGGCTTCCCTTGTCCTTACCGTGTATTTCGCCGGCTTTCATTTCGTCGGCCTTTTCTTTGCCTTTGCCGCGCATATCGTCGGCTTTCATCTCTTCAGCCTTCTCTTTGCCCTTACCACGCTGCTTGTCCTTAAGCTCGTCGAAGGAGGGGCGGGCCTGCTGCTTTTCTCCTTTGGCTTTCATTTCCTTTTTCTCCTTGCCTTTTGCTTTGCCCTGAGGTTGTGCATTTAGGGAAGTGGAGAAAAGGCCACAGGCCAGAAGGAGGGAGCAAATACTAATCGTTGTTTTAAAAGACATGTTGGTTTTGTTTTGGATGAAGTGTTATTCAGTTTCGGGAAAGAGGATGTCAAGCGAGTCGAGGGCGTCGATGAGTTCGTCTGCTGAATTCTCAACGGCCTCAACGGAGGTGTTTATGTCGATGGTAACGGCTTCGATACGCTCTGCCTCGGCTTCTGCAGCGAGGTCTTCCGTGGATGGCTTCTCGTCGCCACAAGCGGTAAAGGATAGAATTGAGACTACTAGGAGCAGCCCGGATAAAAATCTCATAAGTGGTTGATTTTGTTGGTGAAAGGTATCCGTGTTCTGAAGTAAGATAAGGATGATTTCTGACCGGTAGCATTATTCAAATACCAATTGATGTTCGTGTCGGGCCTTTGGAATTACATCAACCAAGATAATTTCATGTCTAAACGTGAGGGGTAAGGCGATATTTACAGGATGTAACCAGCCTTGTACTACCAAAGCCATCGGTCATTAAAACTTTACGATGGAGTAATACGGGGTGTTTGTTAAAGGATCAAAATGGCTTGGTTTCTAACCCTAACCCTGCCCATCAACTCACCTTGCACCTGTACTTCGGCTACGCTCAACATAAACGCCAACTGCGTTGGCCGCGCCCTCAAAACATCATACTGAAGTCTGCAATGGGAACCTTTCGCCCCAAAAGTGCAATCGAGTCGTTTGCCGCATCAACCAAACGCAACTTTCCGCGTTTCGAAGAGAACCAACCCAAACGTTATCACCAACCACAAGCATACCAACGCCCTCATCAACGAATCGAGCCCTTACCTGCTCCAGCACGCCCACAACCCTGTAAACTGGGAGCCTTGGAGCGAGGCCACGCTCGCACGCGCGCAAGCCGAAGACAAACCCATCATCGTCAGCATCGGCTACAGCACCTGCCACTGGTGCCACGTCATGGAACGGGAAAGCTTTGAGGATGAAAAGGTAGCAGAGGTGATGAACAGGGATTTCGTCTGCATCAAAGTCGACCGCGAAGAACGGCCGGATGTCGACCGTATATATATGGAAGCGTGCCAGGCCATCAGCGGCGGCGGAGGTTGGCCCTTGAATGCCTTTTTACTACCTGATGGACGGCCCTTTTACGCCGGCACCTACTATCCGCCCGAGCGGAAGTCCAACCGACCAAGTTGGCTGGAAGTCATGGCGCACCTGAGCGACATGTACCGCAACGATCGGGCCAAGGTGGAAGAACAGGCCGAAAACTTAATCAAGAACATTGCTGGCGGCGGAACCCGTTTGCTGGCCATTGAGCCGGAAAGTGAAGACCACGACGAGTGGCGGGAAAAAGTGATTGGAAAACTACGGACCAACTATGATCTCAAAAACGGCGGCTTTGGCGGAGCTCCCAAGTTTCCAGGTTCTCAATCGCTGGAGGTTCTATTGGCCAACGGCGTTGTCCATAAAGAAGATAACGACCAAGATTTAGCTGCTCACGGCATGCTCGCGATGCTGGATGGTGGTATTTATGATCAGTTGGGCGGCGGTTTTAGCCGATATACCGTTGACAGAGCGTGGCGAGTGCCGCATTTTGAAAAAATGCTCTACGACAATGCCTTGTTGCTTCGCCTGCTGGGTAAGCTGAACTTGACACAGCCCAATGAGCGCTACCAGACGGCCATCCGGGAGACCACCGATTGGCTGCAGCGAGAAATGTTGTTGCCCGGCGGCGGCTACCGCGCCGCGCTAGACGCAGACTCCGAAGGCGTGGAAGGGAAATATTACACCTGGACGCTCGACGAAGTCGAAGGCCTGCTTCCCGACGATGAATTTGCCTTGATCCGTGACTTCTACGGACTGACTAAAACCGGTAACTGGGAGGAAGAACACATCAATATCTTCTACCGGCCGGAATCCTTGCCAGCGGTAGCTTCGAAACTAGGACTGGAGCTTGAGGAGGCGCAGGCGATGTTGACCAAGGCCCGCATAACCCTGCATGACCACCAGTTTACTACTCGAATTCACCCCGGAGCCGATGATAAACTCATTCTTCAGTGGAATGCGATGTTGATCTCCGGTTGGACCTGGTGTTACCGAGGAACAGGGGATGAAGGCTACCTGAAGCTGGCGACAGACCTTTGGGAAGTACTTAATAACCAACTCTGTGTTGACGGCCAGTGGCGCCGTAACCTGACGAATGGCAACCTTGGAGCGCCGGCTTTTCTGGACGATTACGCCTCCCTCGCGGAAGCTGCCTTGGACCTCCATGATGCAACGTTTGACCTGGACTATGTCTTGGTGGGCGCGGCCAACGCAGTTGGCGTTTATGCTGAGCGTCGCCGAAGTACAGGTACAAAGGGTGTTAAAGGAGCAGTACGCACGGCAACCGCCATTACCGATTTGGTCCTGGACCAATTTGGCATGACCGACGGACCAATGTTCTACCTCCGCCCTTCCGAAGGAAGCGAACTCCCCGTCGCCTCCGTTGATCTCTTCGACAATGCCCTGCCCAGCGGCAACAGCCAGATGGTGTCTAATCTCCTCCGGCTGTACCGCCTAGCGGGTGAAGAGCGCTATCTCACCCACGGTGAGAACATGCTGGCGGCCATGGCTGGCAGTATGGAGCGTTATCCTAGTAGCTTTGGCGGCTGGGCCCACGCCGCCCTGCTACATGCCCTGCCGCCGACGGAATTGGCCATTACCGGGCCCGGTGCCCGGGCTGCTGCCACCCAATTCCTGTCGCGCTACCGACCTGGCCTGCTAATCGTCGCCTCTGAATCCCCCCGCGAAGACCTTCCCCTGCTCCAAAACCGTTACCTTAACCAGCAGCTCCGGTTCTTCGTATGTGAAAACCAGTCCTGTCGTTTACCCGTTAACACAGCAGCTGAAGCAATGGAGCAACTCACCTAACGCGCAACCCCAACACCGCAACCGCAACCCGCAACACCGTAACATCGCAACCCCGCAACCCCGCAACCCGCAACCAGCAACACCGTAACCCCGCAACCCGCAACTCAATGACCAAACGCCTGCTCCTCCTCCTCCCTCTTTTAGCCCTTGGCTATGTAGCCATGGCCCAGCAGTTACCGAGATACAGTATGCCCTGGCTGGACCCCGTTCAGTTCAACCCTGCCTACGCAGGCCTGGACAACAGCCTGAGCATAACAGGTTCTTACCGGACGCAGTGGACGGGGCTGGAAGGGCAGCCCGTAGGGCAGCGGATAAGTGCCCATTTACCCGTTTATTACCTCAATAGTGGGGTAGGGGTAGAGGTCGAAATAGACGAAATTGGCGGCCGTGGCCTCAACAGCTTTGGGCTGTCCTATAACTACCAACTCGTAAAAGGTGCTTCCGTTTGGTCCTTCGGCCTCTCCGCCAGAATGCTCCAACTGAACCTGAACGGGAACCTCCTGCGTACGCCGGAGGGCAATTATGAGGATCCCAATACCATCATTCATAACGATGATTTGATTCCGACGGGGATGGTTAATGAAAGTGCTTTAGCCTTCGGTGCAGGCCTTTTTTACAAGGCCGAGCGTCTCGAAGGTGGAATTTCTGCAAGAAATATTAATGCACCGGTAATTTCTTTTCCGGGGGTAGATTATTCTTTAGACCGGCAGTACCACGCATATTTACGTGCCAAATTCGATATTTTGCGGAATTGGGAAATAATGCCGATGGTTTATGCAATTGCAGCTGGACCACAGCAACAAATCAGTTTTGGAGCGGTAGCCAGGTACAATGAAAATATCTTCGTTGGAGCGGCTTATCGTGGCCACAGCGGTGTTACCAGCGACGCCGTCGTAATCTCTGCGGGCCTGAATATCAGCGAGAAAACTACCGTTGCTTATGCTTTTGACTTAACATTGTCCAATTTGCAGACGGTCCAGGATGGAAGCCATGAAATCACCATCAAGTACAACTTAAGGCAGCGCATTGGTGCCGGCATCCCTCCTCCTCGAATCTACCATCCGAGGGCAAAAGAGTAAGCCAGCCGACGACTTGGACACCAAATGAGTGTTAAAAGTTGGTTTAAGACGGTAACTCAATACTAAGTGGCTGCTAGATCGCGTTTCGGTCGGGTAGAAGTCGTTGGCGCTGTTAAATACTTTCCCTTCTCGCCGGAAAGTTGTCTACCCCCGCTTAGCTTTCTATCTTTGTATAGCTTTTTGAAATCAAGAGGAAAACTCGGGTCTTTTAATGAAGAATTTTTTCTATCCCACTCTGGCCGCATCCCTTCTGGCCCTCATCTTTTCCAGCTGCGGTGCCAGCGAAACCGGCGAACTCGTCGGTGCCCTCGATCGCCCCGACTGGAAAGGTGTCCAACCTTACGGCATGGTTTACGTGCCTCCAGGAACCGCTCACGTTGGTAACTCCGATCAGGACATTACTGGCACATTTATCCAGCGCCCAAAGGCCATTACTATTAATGGCTTTTTCATGGACGACACGGAAATCACCAACAATGAATACCGCCAGTTTATACACTGGGTCCGTGATTCTATCTCTATCGACATGATGGGATGGTTTGACGAAGACGGTAACCTTGACTGGGAAGCCCGTGAAGACCTTGACTTCACCGCTGAGGAACTTGGTGACCTCTGGCTCGAAGAGCAATTTGCAGGTAAGCGCCAGGTTAATACGCAACTCTATAACTACGTCTACAAGACGGTTGATTGGGGAGCTGCTGCCCGCGCCCGTCCTAACGGAACGGAAAACCAAGGTATGGATCCGTACATCACGGAGCATACGGCTAACATCTATCCCGATACACTTGTATGGGTACGTGACTTTGCCTACAGCCTAAACGAGCCAATGGCCCGTAGTTACTTCTCTCACCCAGCTTATGACAACTACCCAATTGTTGGTATAGACTGGAACATGGCCAACGCCTTCTCTTACTGGCGTACGACCCTGTGGAACGAGTACAACGATGTCCTGGTGGATGAATTCCGCCTCCCAACTGAGTACGAATTCGAATATGCCGCCCGTGGTGGCAAAGAGCACGCTCCTTTTCCTTGGGGTGGCCCTTACGTTCGCAACTCTAAAGGTTGTCTGCTGGCTAACTTCAAGCCTGGCCGTGGTAACTACCCAGACGATGGCGGTGCTTATACCGTTGCCGCCGACGCTTACTACCCTAACGACTACGGCTTGTACAACATGTCTGGCAACGCCGCAGAATGGACCGTCACGGCCTTCTACGAGAACGCTAACAGCTTCGTACACGACTTCAACCCTGACGTTCGCTACAACGCCAAGGATGATGACCCAATCACTAAGAAGCGTAAGGTTACCCGTGGTGGTAGCTGGAAAGACATCAGCTTCTACCTTCAGTGTGGTACCCGTAACTACGAATACCAAGATTCTACCAAATCTTACATCGGTTTCCGTAACGTAATGTCTTACACTGGTCGTTCGATTAACGACTTCTAGTCAACCGACTATTCTTCTACGGAGTTAAAAACGGTCGCTTTCCTTCGGGTAAGCGGCCGTTTTTATTTTTAGGATGAAGACGACGGACCTATCTTGTGGCCAGTCAGGTGGAAAGCCCCATCGGACGATAAATTTCAGTAATCAACAATCCCCAATCACTTTCAACTTTGGTTAAGGAGACTGCCTTTAAGGCGGGCTTTACTTTCGCGGGCATTGCCCGCGCGGAGCGCATGGAGCCGGAGGAGCGCCGGCTAGAAGAATGGCTTAACCAGAAACGACACGGTACGATGCATTGGATGGAGAACCACTTCGATAAACGAGTGGACCCAACCAAGCTGGTTCCCGGGGCGAAGTCCGTCGTCTCCTTGATGTACAACTACTGCCCAGAGGACGACCGGCCCAGCCAGGAAGCGCCTAAGATTAGCCGCTATGCTTATGGCGAAGATTACCACAAGGTGATTCGGCACAAGCTCAAAGACATTGTTGAAGAGCTAGAAGACAAGATTGGTCGTCCCATTGATGGACGGGTGTTTGTGGACAGCGCCCCCGTTTTAGAACGGGACTGGGCCAAACGGGCCGGCATTGGCTGGACCGGCAAGAACACCTTATTAATCAACCCCAAAGCAGGTAGTTACTTCTTCCTCGCGGAGATCATCTCTGACCTGGAGTTGGCTCCCGATCAATCCATCAAAGACTACTGCGGAACCTGCACGGCTTGTATCGATGCCTGCCCAACCGAGGCCATCAGTCCCAGCGGTTACCTGCTCGACGGAAGTAAGTGCATCAGCTACCTAACCATTGAACTGCGAGAGGCCATCCCTAATGAGTTCGCTGGGAGGATGGAAGGCTGGGCCTTTGGTTGTGATATCTGCCAGGAAGTTTGTCCCTGGAATCGCTTTAGCGAACCCCACAAGGAGCCTGCTTTTAATGCCCACCCTGACCTGCCAGAAATGGACCAGCGGGAGATGACGGAGATGACGGAAGAGGTGTTCCGGAGGGTCTTCCGAAAGTCAGCCGTGAAACGAACGAAGTACGTCGGCTTACGCCGTAATATTGATTTTCTATTTAACGAATCTGACTGATGCAACGATTTCTTAGCCTGCTCTTTGTCCTCTTCCTTGCACCTGCGTGCGCGCCCAATGAGCAAGCCTCAGAAGCTGAAGCAGTAGCAGTTGTAGCTCGACCAATAGTGCTCTTGACGGACGCTGAAACCTGGTCAGAAGTA
>JBLIGS010000132.1:0-8090 GCA_047637095.1 Neolewinella sp.
TGGACGACCAGCTGAAAGGCGATCATAGCCTAAGCTACGTGAGGTTTTCAGCTGGGAAGTACAGTGCCGCGATGGTAAGTTATAACTGTACCGAACTTTGATCTTGATGCACTAGGGCACTCCAGCACATCAAGGCCGGAGGTCGCCACGAGCGATGGCAACTCAGTTCACATCTTCAATGACGCTCCCTAGCCGCCGGAAAACTCCGCCAACGAATTCGTCCTCACCGCCCTCCCCTGCTTACCTTCACCATCCAAATTACACCCCAGATGAACTCTCACAAAGCACTCCTCGTCATTCTCGACGGTTGGGGCATCGGCCAACGGCCGGAGGCCGACGCCATCGCCCAGGCCAACACCCCTGTCTACGATCGTATTTACCGCGACTGCCCCCACGCCACACTGGTTACCTACGGTGAAGATGTAGGCTTGCCAGAAGGACAAATGGGCAACTCCGAAGTTGGCCACCTCAACATTGGTGCTGGCCGGGTTGTCTATCAAAGCTTTGCACGGATCAACAAAGCCATCCGGGACGGAGAGTTGGCTAAGTTGGAGAAACTTCAATCTGCCCTGGCCTTCGCTAGGGACAACAACCGCAAGGTGCACCTCATCGGCCTGCTTAGCGATGGCGGCGTCCACAGCCACATCAACCACCTGACCCGGCTCTGCGACATTGCCACCGAAGCTGGCAACGACCAGGTCTTCATCCATGCCTTCACCGACGGCCGCGACGTTGCCCCAACCTCCGGCAAAGGCTACCTAGATACCCTGACCAAGCACATCGCCAACCAGCCCGTTGAGTTAGCTACCGTAACCGGCCGTTTCTACGCTATGGACCGGGATACCCGCTGGGAAAGGATTAAAAAAGCCTACGATGCCATGGTCCGTGCTGAAGGCACAACTTCTACCGACGTCCTCGCCTCCATCCAGGCCTGGTACGACAGCGGGAAGACCGACGAATTCGTTGAGCCCATCGTAATGACCCACGCCGACGGAAGCCCCGTTGCCACCATCGCCGATGGCGATGTCGTCATCAATTTCAACTTCCGAACCGATCGTCCCCGGCAAATCACCCGTGCCCTCACACAAGAAGATTTTCCAGAACAGGGCATGCATCGCCTACCCAATCTGCACTACGTCTGCATGACGCAGTACGATGAAAAATTTAAAAACGTCGAAGTGTTGTTCATCCCAGCCGACCTGAACAAGACCATGGGCGAAGTCGTCAGTGCTGCCGGTAAAACCCAGGTCCGCATCGCCGAAACGGAGAAATACGCCCACGTAACCTTCTTCTTCAGCGGTGGCCAGGAAGATAAATTCCCCGGTGAACGCCGAATCTTGATCGACTCACCCCGCGACGTAGAAACCTACGACCTAAAACCAGAGATGGGCGCCTACGGCATCACCGATGCCATCGTGGAAGACATCCACGCCAACCAACCAGATTTCATCTGCCTCAACTTTGCCAACACCGACATGGTGGGGCATACTGGGGTTTGGGACGCGGCCATTAAGGCCGCAGAAATCGTCGACGAATGCCTTGGCCGTGTCCTCGAAGCCGCTAACAAACACGGCTACAACACCCTCGTTATTGCAGACCACGGCAACTCCGACGTAATGCGTAACGAAGACGGTAGTGTGCACACTGCGCATACCACGAATCCGGTTCCTCTCATCTACGTTGGTCCCCAGGACCTTCAGCTGAATGACGGTGGAAAGTTGGGTGATATAGCGCCGACCTTGTTGTCGTTTATGGGGCTTGAGGCACCGGAAGAGATGGATGGTGAAGTGCTGATTACTTTGTAATCTGGCAGTTCAATAACCTGGTAGGCGCCGCACGCCATTGGCGGAAAAGCAGGGCCTGAAGTTAGGTTTCAGATACCAAGGTTTAGACTCCAGAAGTCATACTGACTCCTTAGGAGTCGAACCCGAATACCCCCGGATGAAACAAGCTGAGAAACAGCGAATGAAATCCGGAAAAAAGTAAAGCGAGCTGCCCCACTCCAACATGTAGCAGTCTACCAGACCACAAGAGTACCAGACTACTTTCTTATCTTCCCCTCATGAGATTCCTCCTTCTACTCCTCCCCCTTCTCAGCTTCGCCTGTACACCGAAGCCGACAACGGCAAATTCACCAGCAAAAAACGCTACTGCTATGGCTTCCTTACCCATCCCTTCCGCCTGGGACCTCATCAGTTGCGAACGCGACGGAAAAACCATTCCTGCCGGCAACGACAAAGCCTTCATCGCCATCCGTGAAGGAGAGATTGGAGGACATACCGGTTGCAACGTCTTTGGCGGAGAATGGACTGGGAGTGCCGCTCAAATGGTAGTACCGGGAGTAATGTCGACCAAGATGTACTGTGACAAAGTTGCAGATCAGGAGCGACAGATTTTGGACATGCTAAACGGAAAAGTCAGTTGTAAGACCACCGACGGTGAAACGCTGGTCATATCCTCAGGCAAAGAGAAATTGATCCTCCGCAGAAACGATAAGTGGTTGAAGTAACTCATTTTCCCAAATCGGTGTACCTTTCCTCCGTTATTCACTAAGCCCCCCCCCATGCCTCCCCGCACAGAACACTCCTCAACGCCTTCCAACGCGCCTCAAATCGACTGGTTGGAACGGGCAAATACGCGCATCGGAAGCGACGTTACTAACCTTGATGATCAGGTGGGCGCGGACGCAGGTGCAAGGTTGAAGACCGAGGAGCTAGCTACCGCTTCGGCCAAAGCGGGATGGCAGCTGGGAGCTTACATCGAAACCGGCACCAACGTAGAAACGAATGCCTACGCCCGAGAGGAAGTCGCCGGAGGGGCAGAAGCCCTACTTTTTCGCCTCTACCAACAACCCGACAGCAACGATATTGGTCAGTTGCTGCAGGGCGTCGACGTCGAGCGGAAGTCGCTTCACTGTACCCTCCGTTACCCCGGCCAAGACCCCGCGGAGTTATTCCGCGATCTTATCCGTTTCCTCCGAAAATCAACTTACGACCTCGCTTCCATCCGAGGCTCCGTTGACTTTGACCCCTTGCTAGACTGGTCAGAACCACCCTTCCCGCCCCTCATCCGTCTGCTGTTCTTCGTTTCCCGTTGGATGCCAAAATTCAGGGTATTACAGGTGAACACGGCAGGCTTCAACAACGGTATTGAAGGGGCTGATGTGGAATTGGCTTTGGCCATTGCCAAAGGTGCCCAGTACCTGACGGAGCTCCGCGACCGCGGCTACCCACCCGCGCTGACCAACCGCCACCTTCAGTTTGCGCTGACCGTCGGCACCTCCTTCCACGGCGACGTGGCAAAGCTTCATGCCCTCCGAATTCTGTGGGCCAACGTCCTGAAAGAATTTGACATCGAACAACCCGGAGACACCCAGATTGCGGCTCATTCAGACATCATTACCCTCACGGGCGACGCAGAAAACGACCTGCAACGGCTACAGCTTCAGGCTACCGCCGCCGCCCACGGCGGCGCAGACCTCATATTCCTAGCTCCAGCTTCTGAGCATTTCCACTCCGCCAGCTCCGCCGGCCGGGAGAACACCCGTAATGTTCAGCACCAGCTGCGCCTCGAAGGCGCACAGCTAAGCGATGATAGCAGCGCGGCTGTCGCCATCCTGTCCGAAGAGCTCGTTAAAGCAACCTGGTCCAAGTATATGGCAATTCAGGAGCAAGGCGGCTTCGCCGAAGTAACCGATTTTTAATACTATGCACCGTTTCTTCCCCTTCTTGCTGCTTTTGCTTACAGCCTGCTGCGGGCAACCCGCCGTGGACGCGACGAACATTGAAAAAGAAAAACTCATGCCAACCATCGGCGAAGAAAAATTCGGCCAGACACCCGAAGGCCTCGCTACGCTCTATACCCTACTCAATGACAAGGGCAATACCGTAAAGATTACAGATTTCGGAGGCATCATCACCTCCATCGTTGTTGACGGCATAGAGGTCGTCATCGGTTTTGATGACATGGAAAGCTACCTAGAACCGAACCCGTACTACGGTGCCCTCATCGGGCGCTACGGTAACCGCATTGCCAATGCCCGTTTCAACATTGACGGAGAGTCTTACTCCCTGGCAGCGAACAACGGCGACAACAACCTCCACGGCGGCATCAAAGGCTTCGACAAGCACCTTTGGCAGGCGAAGACGGCATTCAACGACCAATCGGTGAGTCTAACGCTCAGCCGGCTTAGTCCGGATGGTGAAGAAGGCTTCCCCGGCAACCTCACCGTCAGCTGCCGGTATGAATGGACAAATGACAATGAACTAAAGCTCACTTATCAGGCAACGACGGATAAAACCACCATCGTTAACCTGACGAACCATACCTACTTCAATCTCGCTGGCGAAGGCACCATTCTTGACCATAAGGTGACGATCAAAGCTGACCGGTTCACACCAGTTAACGAGAACATGGTGCCTACCGGCGAGGAAGCTCCCGTAGTAGGAACACCCTTTGACTTCCGGGAAGCAAAGTCCGTTGGCCAGGACATTAAAAAAGACAATGCCCAACTGGCCATTCCCAACGGCTACGACCATAATTTTGTATTGAACAGCTACGATGGCAGCCTGCGGGAGTTTGCGACGGTGACGGCTGGTGGCCGGACGATGCGGTGTTTTACAACTGAACCTGGGGTTCAGTTGTGGACGTCGAACTTCAAGCCGGGACTGTTCCCCGGCCGGGACGGCAGTCCACTACCCGTTCACGGTGCACTCTGCCTAGAGACCCAGCACTTCCCCGACGCGCCCAACCAGCCCAACTTCAAAACACCGCTCTTGAAGCCGGGAGAGACCTACCGGACGGAAACCGTCTACCGCTTTGAATAGGAGCAATTCCCAGTTCCCCTGGTGCTCCATCATAATCCCCACCTTAAACGAGGAGGCAACCCTTCGGCGTTGCCTCGAACAGCTGGCGGTAGCCCAAGACGAAGGCATTGAGATCATTGTTGTAGATGGAGGCAGTAATGACCGGACGGTTGAGATTGCCAACGCCTTCCCTGCGCTAAAAACCCTCCATTGCACCCGCGGCCGCGCCCTACAACTTAACACTGGAGGGAAAGTATCCTCTGGTCACCACCTTTGGTTTCTGCACGCCGACACCCTCCCCCCAAAGGACTGGCGCAGGTTTCTCAAGCAAGCTATTTCCGTTGGTCTGCCCGCAAGTTTCAGCCTTCGCTTCGACGATCATGAGAATATTTTCCTCCGATTCTACGCCGCGGGTAGTCGGGTAAATAGCAGCTTCGTTCGCTTCGGCGATCAATCGCTGATTCTCTCCAAACAACAGTTCCTTTCCTCTGGCGGCTACCGTGAAGATTTACAGCTGATGGAAGGCCATGAATTCGTCCGCCGCCTTCAAAAGCAAGCGGGAGGCTTTCAGCTTTTACCCGCAAGTGTTGTCACCTCTTCCCGCCGCTACCATCAATTTGGCGTCGTCTATACCCAAGCCGTCTTCACCCGCATTTACTTTTTGTTCTACCTAGGCGTAAGTCCGAAGCGATTGGTGGAGATCTATAGGAAGAGCTTTAAGAGAATGGGCCGCTGAGTTGGTGAGTTGGTCCGCACGACTAAGCCCATCCTCTCCTTTAGGAACGTCGAAGTACTGCGCAGCAAATTGTCGTTCCTTCAGCTATTAGCTACGCCGGAACGTAAATCGAAGCCGCCCGAAAGCCACCACTATCCGTCCATTCTAGTTGCCGGTAAGCAGGCGGTAATTCCTGTTCCTTGAACTCATCAGTCGTTGGATCAATGAAGAAGCTCGTTGGTGGGCAGAGGAAAACCTGCAGGTTACGATAGGAGGCTGTTCGTCCGCAGTGGTAGTGACCGCAAAACACTTTGCGAGGGCGACCATCGTAGGTCAGCACCCTCAACAAATCATCCGTATCCATCAGTGGATATTTCTGGTCCATGAAGGAAGGGCCCATAAGGATAGGCGGATGGTGCATCACGATGTCGGCATCTGGGTACTGGTTCAGGGCACGGGACAACCAAAACACTTGATCTTGGTCGACATGGCCAGGAGAAGTATCTAACAGCAAAAAATGCTTACCTTTTACTTCGATCCCCCCCTTAATTGGCTCGTGGTTGTGACCTTCTAAAAAGAAGGCATTACGCATCATTCTCCGGTCGTCGTGGTTACCGGCAGCTAGGTAATATGGTTTGCCTAGGCCGTCTAAAATCGGCCGGAGCATATGATAAACCTCCTGGACGGGTTCTTGTGCGCAGCAGTCTCCGGTGATAAAATAAGCATCCGGATCAAAGGTCTTTGCATGTTCTATTACCTGCAATAATCGCTTATAGACGTCGAGCCCCATGAGTTGTTTACCCTGGGCGAGCAGATGTAGATCAGTTATTTGGGCGATTTTTATAGACAAGATTGAGGGATTGACAGACTTCAAGGCAAATGTATGCAGCAAATTAAGGCTAATTCGGCAAAACAATTGTCCTTCGTCCAACGTCCTCCCAAAGCGAACTTCTTCTGTTTTATGCCCAGCCAACCCACACTCACCACCAAGGACGAACAATTCCGCCTTCAGCAATTAGCCGAAGAAGGTTATCCCCTACCCCATCTTCGGGGAGAAACGGACAACCTTAAGGCCGACGATCTGCACGGTAATATTGAAAATTATATCGGCATGGCCCGCCTGCCGGTTGGCTTAGCCGGCCCGTTGCACGTCAACGGCGACCATGCTAAAGGGGAATACCATATTCCACTGGCTACTAGCGAAGGTGCCTTAGTTGCCTCCTATACCCGGGGGATGAAAGCCATCACCGTAAGTGGCGGCGCGACCGCCGTCATCCTCGACGAGGGCGTCCAAAGGGCACCATATTTCCGCTTTACTAATCTATCCTCCGCCGCCCGTTTCCTGAGTTGGATTGCCATAAATGGCGACAAATTCCAGGAGATCACAGGCCGGACAAGCAGGTATGCACAGTTTAAGACGATCACCCCTTTCCTCGACGGCAATGCCGTCACCCTCCTTGTAGAGTTTACTACGGGTGATGCTGCGGGGCAGAATATGGTGACGATTTGTACGGATAGAATCTGTCGGTGGATACTAGAAGAGAGTCCGGAGAAAGTTTTAGAATGGTACATCGAAGCGAATGCTTCGGGAGATAAAAAAGCTAATCGGTTGGCCTACCAACGGGTTAGGGGGAAGAAGGTCTCGGTAGAGGTTGTTATTCCGCGGGCGGCGGTAGCCACCGTGCTGAAGACGACGCCGGAGGCCATGGCACGCTTCGGCCAAGTGGCCGCTTATGGCTCGCTTCAATCGGGCACCCTGGGCGTCCAGGCCCACTTTGCCAACGGTCTGGCAGCATTGTTCATCGCTTGTGGGCAAGACGCTGCCTGCGTGGCGGAAGCCGCGACGGGGACGGTCCGGCTAGAAGTGACTGCCGGAGGCGACTTATATGCTTCGGCCACCCTGCCCAATTTGATTGTCGGCTCCGTTGGCGGAGGGACGAGCCTGCCCACCCAACGGGAGTGCTTAGAGTTGATGGATTGTTATGGGGCCGGCAAAGCCGGCCGTTTGGCGGAGATTACGGCTGCCGTCTGTTTGGCTGGCGAGCTGTCTATTTTGGCAGCGCTGGCGGCGGGGCATTTTACTTCGGCGCATGAGCGGCTGGGGAGGAAGTAGAGAGGCATTCGGCGGTAGGCAATAGTGCTTCCGCACGAGGCAGAAGAAAGTATAGGGGCGGGAGGCAAGCAGATTGAGATCTTACATTCCGTGCCTCGGACGTGGTTGCTGAGCACGTTCGGCTGCGCTCAGTGGAGTCCGGAGCCGAAGTACAGGTACAAAGGAGGTTTTCAGAAAAGCAAGGCAAGCAGTCAGGTCGATAAGCGAAGCTCGCCACTAGGGCAATCCTAACATCCCACCGTTTACCCTACGGAATAGGTATATTGCCTTCCTCTAAAAATATAGTACAGTGTACTAGTACACTGTAACAAAAATTCCGTTGGCGATGTACGTCGATGAGCTCTACGACATTAATTCATGCTCCGCTACCTGAGTATTAGTCTTTTACTACTCTGTCTCTCCTCTCCGGGAAGAGCACAGTTGGATTCGTTGTTAACGGTACTGGACCAAGAGCTTG
>JBLIGS010000133.1:0-8090 GCA_047637095.1 Neolewinella sp.
ACCGCGCTGGCCGACTGGCCAGCCGTTGGGACTACGACTGGTTCCGAATGTCAACCCGCGTAACAGACTTCTACTTTCTCAGCCGCGTCGTCTCCGACGTCGGCGACAAAGACATCTTCACCTACGAGGTAGATCGACTAATGGAACCCCGTTTCATCCTTTTCCTCCAAGAATACCACGCCGTTTTCCCGTTGACCAGGACCGAGGTTCTCTTCATCAAAGAATCCTACCGCTTCTTCCTTCTCAACTATGTTCTTCGTATCGGCCGCTACTTCTTCAAACCTGAAATTGCTCAGAAGCTAGCAGACGAAGTCTTGACGATTCACCTCCCATCGCTAGACGATAAGTTCGATGACGGAGTCTTACTTAAAGCCCTTGGGATGGAAGTTGGGGCTTAGATTTTAGAAGCTAGGAGCTAGAGGCTAGTTTCGAACCTCCAAGTCTTAGCGATTTACTTCTAGCTCCTAACTCTCTAGCTCCTAATTCCTAATTCCTAGCTCTCTAACTTCTAACCTCTACCAATTGGACATTTCTTCTTTCGCTTCCGTCGCCGACAAATACCGCGTCATCTTCTTCGACAGCTACGGCGTACTGCGCAACCACCGCGGCCTCATCCCCGGAGCGGTAGAATGCGTGGACCGGTTACGGGCACAGGGCAAGGTCATCCGGGTGTTGACCAATAACGCGGCACGGTCTTCCTCCGCCGCTTCGCGGCGGCTGGCCCACTACGGCCTAACCAGTATCCCACCCGAAGAGATCATCACCTCCGGAGCAACCACCCGGCAGTTCCTGGAACAAAAGATCAGGACGGGAAAGGTAGCCTACCTCGGTACGCCCGCTGCGGCGGAGTACATCATCGGTGCCGGCCTTGAGGCCGTGCCCATCTCGGAGGTTAACCTCGATGATCCTTCAGACATCAAGGCCATCGCCTTCCTCGACGATGAAGGTTATGACCTGAACACCGACATTAACCGGGTAATCAACCTCCTGCGGAGGTGTCCTGTTCCCGTCGTTGTAGCCAATACTGATCTGTTGTATCCGGTAGCAGCTAACGACGTTGCGTTGGCAACGGGCAGCATCGCCCGGCTGGCGGAATACGTCCTTGGCCGTAAGTTTGTAAAATTCGGTAAGCCAGCCATGCAGATGTTCCAGTTGGGCTACGACAACGTTAGCCGAGAAATCAACAACGTTGCCCTCCACGACATCCTAATGGTCGGAGATACCCTACATACCGACATCCTCGGAGGCAACTCCTTTGGAATTGACACCGCACTGGTCCTATCTGGCAATACCAGAAAGGAAACCGTTAATTCGGAGATCATTGCTTCGGGAATATTTCCGGATTACCTGTGTACTTCGATTGGAGAGTAAGTACTCGGACAATTACACACGCCAGTAGCCGGAGGCCTACAGTCTACGGCTACTTGGCTTACCTTACTTCTCAATTAACAACGGAAGCTCCGCTTCCCCCTTGGGACGGAGCTCCTAGAGTATGTACTTTCTTGTCTACTTAAAACACAACAATGCCAAAAGCAATATACACCGAAGAAGACCTCGTCTACGTCCGTTTAATCCGGGCCCGTATCAGTGAGCCCTGGGAAACCGCCAAGGCAAAAATCATAGAAGAGCTACCTGAAGGCTATGACCCTGAGTTGATTGCCAAGTTCGTCGACGAACGTCCGGAGCCCGGGATCTATATTAACCCCTGGGGCATTGAACCCCGTTTTTACCCACACCGGAAGTCGAAGCGACTGCTGGAATTTTACCGGAGTATCGAGTAGTAAATAAACACTACCTTTTCCCCTGCTAAATTAACTATTGCCTGCACCCGCGTCCACGGCCCCTCTTGAGCCCGTCGAAGCGGCAACAAAACGACCAACTTTTGCTACGTATACTCACACTGTTACTCCCTATTGCATTACTCTTTTCTTCCTGTGACGTCCTCCGAAAAACAACCAAAGAAACACTAGGAGAAGAAGAAGTTGCCACCTTCATTCTTGTCCGTCACGCAGAAAAAGAGCTAGACGCAAAACCAGCCCTCACAAAACAGGGTATGGAACGCGCCGACCGCCTCGCCTTTATCCTTGAACGGGTGGACCTCGATGCCGTCTACAGCAGCCCAACGAAGCGTACACGCATGACTGCCGCTCCGACTGCCGAGTTCCACAAGCTCCCTGTCCTGCCCTACGACCCCAGCCTGATGAAGGACTTTTCCAAAGACCTCAAGCGACTCTACAAGGGTAAAACTGTCCTCGTCGTCGGCCACAGCAACACCACCCCTGCACTCGCCAACTACCTGGCAAAAACCGATAAACACCCCCGATTCAGTGAGCTGGATTACACGAATTACTACATCGTTACCATTCCCCGGATTGGTAAGACACGGGTGATAAAAATGAGGTATTGATCATAAGTAGTCGGTAGCATACTCCTCTCTCCTCTCTCCTCTCTCCTCTCTACTTATCTCTCCCTCCGACCTCCTCTCCATCGCCCTCTGCATCGGCTTCCCTTTCTTTGCCCGTACGGCGGAGCGGAAAGGCTGGTTTCCTTCCTGGATCAGTTCGATCATCGCCTGCTATTTGATCGGTATCCTGATCAGCAACCTCCGGGTTTGGGGTGTGGACAATGAACTGATGGAAAAGGTCGCCGGAGCATCAATGCTTTTGGGCCTCCCGCTTTTGTTGTTCGCAGTAAGGATAAAGGACAGCCTGAAGTATGCCAAGACGATGCTGTTGGGTTTTGGACTGTGTTGTGGGGCCGGGCTTTTTTGCACGGCCATTGTTGGGTATTTGATGACGGGTGAGTTGACCGACTCGTGGAAGGTTGCCGGAATGCTGGTTGGCTTATATACCGGAGGAACGCCGAACGTCCAGGCCATTGGCCTGGCCCTCGATGCACCAACGGAATACATAGCCCTAGTCCAGGCCGCAGACGTCCTCCTAGGCGGAGCCTACCTACTTGGCCTCGTTACCTTCCTCCCTAAAGTCTACGCCTGGGTTTTCCCCGTCGCCGAAGCAGACAGAGAAGAAGAGGACGTTGAAGAAGCAGGCAAAAGCCTGATCCCCTTCAAGGTCCAACTCCCCCAACTCGGCGCCGGCATTGCCGTAACGGCCATCAGCGTCGGCCTAACCTACCTCTTCACCGGTGGGCTAGACAACCTGACCATCATGATTCTGCTACTGACTACCGTGTCTTTAGTCGCTAGCTCCATAAACTTCGTCCGGGACCTCGGCAACACCTACCCCCTCGGCGAATACTTCATCCTCGTCTTCTGTGTCGCCCTCGGCCTCATGGCCGATTTTCGAGCCCTCGCAGCCGATGGTATGGAACTCCTCTATTTCTCCGCCCTGGCCCTAATCTCCACCACCCTGCTGCACATCATTCTGTGTAAGCTATTTAAGCTGGACCGAGACACCGTTATCCTTAGTTATGTAGCCGGGTTCTATGGCCCCGTCTTCGTCGTACAAGTCGCAGCAGCCCTCAAGAACCAACGATTGTTGGCGGCAGGAATCTCCGTCTCCTTGCTCGGCTTTGGCATTGGAAACTACTTAGGGATTGGATTGGCTAACTTTGTGTTTTGGATGACTGGAGGGTAATACTCCTGCCTCATTACTTTCTACTCCCGCCTCAATACTCCCGCCTCTCTACTAACTCTCCATGTACTACTACATCATCAACAAGCCCTTCGGCTACCTCTCCCAATTTACCCGCGAAGAAGAAAGCCACAAGGTGCTGGGTGACCTACACGACTTCCCGCCAACGGTGTATCCCGTAGGCCGGCTGGACAAGGACAGCGAGGGCTTATTGGTTTTGACGGATGACAAGCGGTTAAACTCAGCGCTACTGAGCCCAGCAAGGAAGCATCCACGCACCTATTGGGTGCGGGTGGAAGGGACGCCGACAGAGGAAGCACTAGAGAAGCTTCGGCAAGGCGTTGAGATCAAGATCAAGAAGAAGGTCCATCGGTGTCTGCCCCTCCAGGCGAGAGTGCTGCCCGCAGAAGAAACTGCTCATATCCAAGAACGGAACCCTCCGGTCCGGTATCGTAAGAATATACCCGACGCCTGGTTGGAACTTAAACTGACAGAGGGCAAAAACCGGCAGGTGAGAAGAATGTGTGCTGCAGTCGACCTACCGGTATTGCGCTTAATCCGAGTAGCCATTGAGGACGTTACCCTAAAGGACTTAGAGGGCGAGACCGTCCGAAAGGTAGACAAGGAGTGGCTTTTATCTGGATTAAAGCTGTGATTTACCGTGTTTTGGAATGCCGTTGGCGCGCTTGTTGCTCACATCATAGCTCCTAGACTTCTTGGCCAGAATGCCTTTTTCCAGACAGACGAATGAACCCAAATACAGCGTTTACTATTTATCCTTCGTATCTTAACCGACAGAATAAACATTAATGGATATTTTTCGCAACAGAGTTGAACGTTCCGCCTTTGGCGTATGTGCTTGGCTTGCCGACAAAATGGGCATCTCCGCCCGTCGGGTGCGGATGTATTTCATCTACCTCTCTTGCCTGTCGTTAGGCTCTTCTCTGCTGTTCTACTTCTTCGTGGCTTTTTGGCTGAATGTGAAGGAATATATCCGGGAAGGGCGTCGGATTACGGGGTAAATAAGTCAAACAGCCTGTAAGGCAAAAAAGTCGAGCAGTCAGCTACCGCAAGTTGGAGCATCACATCTTGGTGTATCCTTTATATCCTAATCCTCTGATCACACTCTAACATCTAAACACTGCCCACCGCCCTCTTGACCGTAGCCCAAACGATCGCTGCAATAATTGCGGCCTCAATCAGAAAAGAGATCACGTAAGGTAACTTGTTAATTGCATTAGAGCGAAAGTACCGTACGAGGTTATAAACGGGAAGAACGACCAAGAGTGCCAAGGTTGGGATGGTCAACAATTCGCGGAAGACGCCAATGATGACAGCGTCCCATTTGTAGTGGTGACTGGCGAAGGTTAGTCCGTAGAACAAAAGCAAGAAGCCTACCAGCAGTAGCATGACATTGCCTTCCTACATGGAGGCGCGGTGGGGGGTGATGGTCTCGGTAGTCATAGTACAAGTGGTCGAGTTCTTAAGTCTTCGAACATTTAACGCAGGCAGCGTGGTGCTGGACGACTAACTGAAAGCCGATCATAGCCATAGCTACGTGAGGTTTTCAGTTGGGAAGTACAGCGCCGCGATGGCAAGTTAAATGGATGAATATTTATGAACTCGACCACAAGTGTTAATGCTTGTAAAACTATCCATCCAAAGCTTAGCAATATGGCCGGTTTCTACTAAAGCAGTAATTGGTTGGACCAATTGAGTCTTTTCTAACCGTCCGCACCCCTACATTTACCCAATGAACCGCATTTCCATTCTCCTTGTCCTCTTACTTTGCAGCTGTACCTCGACTCCGCTCGGCATAAACACCAACTCCGTTGGTCCCGCCCTGGGCAACGACACTACCGCAACCCAAAACGATGTTCCTTTGAAAAATCTAACTTCCGAAATCGACTGGCAGGGCCACCGTGGCTGCCGGGGATTACTCCCCGAAAACACCGTTCCTGCCTTCCTGCGTGCCCTCTCCTACCCCGAGGTTAAAACCCTCGAACTGGACGTGGTCATCAGCAAAGACAATCGAGTGATCGTTAGCCACGAGCCCTGGATGAATCCGGAAATCTGTCTCTCGCCATCTGGAGAAAGACTATCGAATAAGGAGGAGGATCGGATCAAGATCATTGACTTGACGGCCGAAGAAATCACGACCTACGATTGTGGACAACTAGAGCATTCCCGCTTTCCAGACCAGGCAAAACGCCCCGCCCACAAGCCAACACTCGCCGCCGTTTTTGCCGCCGTTGACCGCTACTGCGTCCAAAACAAACGGCCTTCTCCCCGCTATAACATTGAGCTAAAATTCGAAGCACAGCACGAAGGTGAATACCACCCGGACCGGCCAACTTTTGTCGACCTGGTCCTCGAAGACGTCGATGCATGGGGGCATCCAGAAATGGTTACACTACAGTGTTTTGACCCGCCAACCCTCAAAGTCATCCACGACAAACGGCCGGAGATCCACATCGCTTACTTAGATGAATTCCCCGGCGACCTGAAGCAAAAAATGGACGCCATCGGCTTCGTCCCGCCAGCCTACAGCCCCTACCACATCCACGTTACGGCCGATATAATGGCCCAGGCCAAGGCCCTCAACATGGCCGTTGTTCCTTGGACAGTCAACACCGTTGAAGACATGCATAAAATGCTCGATCTAGGCGTTGATGGCATCATCACAGACTACCCCAATAGAATTGCCGAAGCACTGGTGAAAAACAAATAACATGCGCTTATTTTCGGGGCTCCTCGCCTTCCTTTCCTTCACAATCCTTCTGAACTGCAGCAAACCAATTGCTACGACCGAAGAAGCAGAAGCCCCTCCAACAAGGCGAGAATTGACCAGAAAAGCCATGCGCGCTTCGGTCTGGAAATTCGTCTACTGCCTAGAACCTGGCGATGACGAAGGCGAATTGGTCAGCTTTCTCGAAGAAGTCGCCGCCGCTCAGCCATTCGGCAAACGGATTGAAGTGATCAACTGCGACGACATGGAAAAGGACAGCCTCGGCACGACCTCCTTTTCCCTTTTTGGCAGTAGAATGCCCACTGATGCTAGGGAATTACCGCTTAAAATGGGCGAAGGCGAAAAGGTTTTCGCTGGCCATCACTCCCTGCACAAAGAGGACGTTTTATTACTTCCTTACTACAAAAACCCCTGGAGTGAAGGCAATGCTGTTGCCGCTTTTTACTTAGCGGAGAAGTCCAATAACATCGTTTCCGTGCTGAAGCAGGAGATTCAAGGAAACTGGGACAAACTGTTTTGGCCCAATTGGGCATACGAGATTCACCGGGAGAATGGCGACCGGATTTATGGCAGTTTTGCCGATACAACCTGGGCCTTTGACCACACGAAGGATGTGGAATTGAAAGCGCCAAACGAACCCGTTTTTTCGGAGGATGGGCTTATCGTTTATGCGTACGACGGAGCGGTGCGGCCAGAAGAGATCACGGCGGTAACGGAGCCATTGCAGCAAATTCAAACGTTGGTGGCATCACTTCTGCCGGCAACTAAACAAGTGTATCCGGAAGTTCGGCTGTATCCAAATCTGGAGCGAATCGGTCTACGCCAGGGCAATATGAACCCGATACAATTCGACCCCGAAGAAAATATCCTCCACGTTGTTCCAACCTTCCTCAAGGCAGGCGATTTGTTGGTGGACATTCAGACATGGCTACCTTTCTTAGCGGACTTGCCGCGGGCGCAGGTGCAAGGTGAGTTTCAAAGAGAAGCAGTGGCCGTTGTACAGCAGCAGGTGGCCGAGCAACTCGGCCAGGCCCATAAAGCCCGTTTCCACCAGGCACTCCGCCTCCACGAAATAGGCATCCTTGCCCTTCCAAACCAGGACGATCCCAGCGATTACATCCTGGAGGCCAAAGCCAGGATTGCAGCGGCAATGGTCGGTCTACTTCCTGCCGACAAACTCCCCGCCGCCATCGCCGGATACATTGCAGGAAAAAAGCTGCCAACCAAGAAAACAGACTTAGGCAACGCGCCTGCGCTTGCCAGTAAAATAATGCCCGAAAGTAAGTTAGCCGGTATGACCTTCGCCCACGAAGGCTACCGCGTCCACAATGGCTACGGTGGGGAGAAGATCAAACCTTCGTTGGACAGCCTTTCCCAGTTGAACGTCAACTCCCTAGCCATCGTCCCCTACACCTTCATGCGGGATCCCTTCAAACCAACAACCTTGTTCATTCCCCAGGGAGCCGGCTCGGAGAACGACTGGGCCACCATCTGCTCGGCCCGAGAGGCCGAAAGCCGAAACTGGTTCAGCTTACTCAAGCCGCAGATCTGGGTTGGCGGTGGCCATTGGCCTGGCTCTGTCGATTTTGAAAACGAGGAAGACTGGGACGCCTTCTTCCAAAACTACACTTACTGGATAGTCCATTACGCTGCCCTCGCAGAGCGCCATGGTATCGACGGGCTCGTCCTAGGAACGGAGTTGGTCAACACCACCGTCAAACACCCAGACCAATGGCGGGAGATCATCC
>JBLIGS010000134.1:0-8079 GCA_047637095.1 Neolewinella sp.
CCACCGTTTCATCGGGCGGAGCCTGATCAATGAAAACGGGCGTTATTTGGGCGCGAAGCTCAGGTGTAGACACCATGAAGATGCATACATAAAGAAATGCTTGCCATCCCTTGGGGATAGAAATTGAGATACGGTTCATACCGTGAGTGAGATTACGTGAAGTGGCAGTAAATAGAAAGAATGGTGAGCAGGGCTTAGCGCAGCCTGCTTCCGCCGCGTATGCGGGGCATTGAATTAGTCATTGGGATATAATACTTAAAATCGGTTTAAAGATGCGGTAGGGATTGACCGCTTACGTATTGCAAATATACGTAAGGATAGAGGATACCGGATTCCATTTTTAGAAATAAGGCGGCTTCTCTATGGAGTTATCGCTTCAACGGTGGCATTTGGGGCCGCGGACGCAGGATGCAGGGCGGTGGAGGAAAGAGCCAGGGAAGGGACGACATTACCCGGACTTAAGTCCGGGCTGGGAGAAGAAGTCCTTTCAGGACGATCCTTGCTATTGTCCAATCCTTTGCACCTGCGTCCGCGGCAAAAGAAACTTTATCCAAAAGAACACCGTTGTCTCAGCAAAAAGAATGGACCCAAAAGACGATGCCCCAAAGCCCCTAGACCTGAAAAAGCTGGTCAACATTTTCAAGAACAACGACAATAACATCAAGGCCCGCCGTGCCAACATTGATGCCATCATCGACGAAGATTTCGCCGACCTCGAAGACGTTTTCAAAAAGCTCGCCTAATGATTGATTACTTAAATGGAAACGACATCGTCCACATCAATGAGCGGACCATTCGAGCCCACGGCGGCAAGTTCGAAGCACCCCATAATTTAGTTGATGAAGAGGCCCTAGCCCCCATCGTGGAATCCATCGCAAATCAAAGTTTCAATCACCTTGGCGATGCTGCAGCGGCCTACCTATTCCAGATAATCCGTCACCAGCCTTTTCTACAAGCCAACGAACGAACTGCACTGCAAGCTGCCAGGACTTTCGTCCACCTCAATGGCGGCGCTTTCCACAAAAAGATCAAGGCCGTCGAAGTCGATGGTCGGCGGGTTCCGTCAGAAGGGAATGGTCGTGAGATTTGGGTAAAGCTTGTCTTAGAAGTTCGTGATGGTTCCGTTTCATTAGAAAATTTGATTGAATTTATGTCGCGAAACATTCGTGCTAAATAGAGTGTAATCGTCTCTACTGAGGCAACTTACTTGCGATATTGGGCGTTTTCATACTATCTTGTCAATCAAATAAAAGCTGCCATGGTTTTAGAAAGACTTACAAAGGAGGAATTGGAAAACATGATGAGAACCATCGTAAGAGATGAACTTTCATTGCATTTCTCTGGCATTAACACAAAGGTTTCTAATGGTCCTATGGTCGCTGACGATAAGAAGGTTGATCTGATTACAGACACCATTTTCGATAAGTACGACGACGTTTTCAAAGCACTTGCTTAAACAGTATGTTTTGTTTAAATCGAAGACAGATTGTCACAATTAACAAAAGGACAGTAGAAAAACATGGTGGTAATTTCGTCCCTCCAGAAAATATTCTACACAATGATCCGCTTGAGTATCTGGCCGAAACAGTCCAGGCTGAAATGTTTGGACAACCTCTTTATCCAACGGTTGCAGACAAGGCAGCACTATACATGTTTAGCATAATTAGCAATCATTTTTTTCAGGATGGAAACAAGAGAACAGGCCTTGCATCAGCTCTGATATTCATTGATTTGAATGGCTACCTCCTTAAAGAGCGGTTATCTCCTATTTCGTTTAATGTGGACGTTATTAATACTGGAAATAGTCATAAAGACGAGCTTTATCGCTTCACTGTCGCTGTTGCTTCAGGGTTAATGGATTTGTCTGCCTGTCAAACCTGGTTCGCAGCAAACATTCGTTTAAAGATAGACCCTTCAGGCACCCCTAGCTATGCTATGGCTGCCTAATTCACACCGCCAAAAAATCCCGAATAACCCGCTCCCCCACCTTCGCCGATTTCTCCGGGTGAAACTGCGCCGCGTAGAAATTATCCTTCCGCAACATCGCCGCATATTCCATCCCACAGTATTCCGTTGTAGCGATGGTGTGCTCCCCTGGCTCCACGTAATAGCTGTGCACATAGTAACAGAAGTCATCGTTCACCTCCGGGCTAACCCAGTCATTGTTCTCCGTCAGCGAGACGGTATTCCAGCCCATGTGCGGCACCTTGTCGCCGTTGGTAGGCCTGAACAGTTTCACTTTTTCGGGGAAGATGCCGATGCAGGGAACGTTGCCTTCTTCGCTGTGGCTACACAGCAGTTGCATACCGACGCAGATGCCAAAAACCGGTTGTTTCAGTGAACGGATCAAGTCACTCAAGCCCGTTTCATTGAGGTGCTTCATGGTACTCTCCGCAGCGCCAACGCCGGGGAAGATGACCTTGTCGGCCGACCGGATAACATCGTGGTCCTTGGTCAACACGTGCTCGACGCCAATGCGCTCAAGCGCATAGAGGACGGAGCGGATGTTGCCGGCGTTGTAGTCGATTACTGCGATCATGCTATTGGTTTTTTAGTCAGTTGGGCTTTTGGTCTTTTGGTTCGTTGGTCTTTTGGTTCGTTGGGCGGACATTGGAGGTGTGACACCCAAAAAACCAATTGCCCCAAAAACGTTCTAAAGTATTCCTTTCGTCGAAGGCAGTCGCATATTGTCCACATCCCGCCGCTTTGCAGCCTTGATGGATTTTGCCAGCGCCTTGAAGGTCGCCTCAATCATATGGTGTTCATTGTTTCCCTCGGCTTTGATGGCCAGGTTACATTTCGCTCCGTCGCTGAAGGACTTGAAAAAATGGTGGAACATCTCCGTCGGCATATCGCCAACTTTTTCCCGCTTGTATTCACAATCCCAAACCAGCCATTGCCGGCCGCCAAAGTCAAGACGAACATCAACAATTGATTCATCCATCACCAGGTTGAAGCCGTAGCGTTCGATGCCGAGTTTGTCACCCAGTGCTTGCCCAAAGGCCTCGCCCAAGGCAATCGCCGTGTCCTCAATCGTGTGGTGCTCATCAATGTGAAGGTCGCCCTTCACCTTAACGCTTAGGTCGCAACCGGAGTGACGGCCGAGTTGGTCGAGCATATGGTCGAAGAAGCCTAGGCCGGTATCCATGTCTGTTTTACCCGTCCCGTCTAGGTCCAGTTCAATCTGGATGTCCGTTTCCTTGGTAGTGCGGCGGACGCTGGCCGTGCGGGATGCTAGGCGGAGGAGGCGGTAGATGTCTTCCCAGTCGGTAGTTCGTAGGGCGATGGTGCCTTGCAGTGTTTCCTGGGGAGACAGAAGGGACAGGGCATGCCCTGTCTGTACGGGAGAAGGGGCATCTGGAGATAAGGCATCCGGAGAAGCGGCATCCGGAGAAGCGGCATCCGGAGAAGCGGCATCCGGAGATAAGGCATCTGGAGATAAGGCATCTGGAGATAAGGCATCTGGAGAAGGGGCATCTGGAGATAAGGCATCTGGAGAAGGGGCATCTGGAGATAAGGCATCCGGAGATAAGGCATCTGGAGAAGGGGCATCTGGAGATAAGGCATCCGGAGACAGGGCATGCCCTGTCTGTACGGGGCTGAGTTCTTCGGCACCGAGTTCAGGATCATTGGCAATCCAGATGCCTTTGGCGCCCATGTTTTCGGCGAGTTTAATATCCGTTAACCGGTCACCAACGACGTAGCTGTTGGCCAGGTCGTACTCGCCGGTCATGTAGTGCTTCACCAGTTCTGTGCCCGGTTTACGGGTCGGCTGGTTGTCTGCGGCAAAGGTCCGGTCAATGATCTGTTCGCTGAAGGTGATGCCTTCGGCTTCTAGCGCCCGCAACATGGCGTTGTGGGTTGGCCAGAAGTTCTCTTCCGGGTAGCTGTCCGTTCCCAAACCATCCTGGTTGGTGACCATCACCAAGGTGTAATCTAGTTCCTGGACGATGCGGCCCAGCCAGCGAAAGACGCCGGGGTAGAAATTCAGCTTATCGATGTGGTCAACCTGGTAATCGGCGGGCTCGAGGATGAGGGTGCCGTCGCGGTCGAGGAAGAGTACTTTTGGGGGCATAGCTAGACGTCTGAAAATACAATTAGTAATAAATTTTTGGGAGCAATCTACGCAACAATCTATGCCAAATGAAACTATTAGTCAACCCGAAAGTTGTAACTTTTTGCCCTATCACATCTTCCAATTACGGCACCTATGCGTTTGTGGTCTACCATCTTACTCCTCCTCGTATCTTTTATACCCGTTGCAGCCCAGCAGTTTACGCTTCTGAAACCTCCCCTAAGCCTCCGAACTCCATACGCTTACCCTTATTCCGCACCATCTTTGGAAGAGCTGCCTAACGATTTAGGGCTTAGTAACGAAGGGCTAATCCTATCGGTCCCAAAGCCGACACACGATTTCCAATCACTATCCCCGGAAGACATTGCAAGACACGCCTCTTTGGCTCCACTACGCGATTACCTACAGGCCAATGCTGTTACCGGCCCTAGGAATATGGGTTACAACGGCCCAGAAAGGATCCTCACTTCCGGGGCTCGACTCCGTCTAAGGCAGGACCAGCGCTGGCAGCTTTTCTCCACTAAACTAAAACCAAAGGGAGATCCCTTCGACCAGCTACCAACAAACCAACCATTTGAAAACACCTACCTAGCCTGCAATCAGTTTTCCTGCCAATTACTGGACGAGACAGGAAAGCCCGTTAACTGGGCTAAAGACTACGACTTGTTGCAATTTACGGCCCTTGGCGATCTGGTGTATTACAAAGAAGGCCATCTTGGCCTTCTGAGTAGTGAGGGAGAAGAACTGGTCCCCGCAATCGCATCCTCCATTCGTATCCCCAAAGACATTGCAGCCAACAATTACCAATTAAGGTATGGTGACCGCCAAGAGATTTCGTTTCTCCGCGGAGAGGACATTTTGAACGCTGATCTTTTCCGAGGCTCATTAATGGGGGGCAGGTACGTCTGGAGTTTGAACAATGTGTTTGACACTGATAAGAGGAAATGGCTTCTACCCCCCGGAGGAGAGGAATTTACCAAGGTAATCAACCCGGACGCAGGAGTAATGGCAATCGTCGAAAATCGCCCGCCGCCAGATTTATATCCGACCACCAAAGACAGCTTAAAAAAGGATGACAATGTCATTCACCTTGTGGACATATCTGGTAAATACCTCACCTCTTTTTGGTCTAAATATTCGGACTTTTTTTATAATCCCAAAGAACAGTACTATCGAATCTGTAGTGATATCATTTGGACAGAGGGCAAAACCTACCCTGACAAATTTTACAAATACTACGATCTCGACTTCCAAGAAATCAGTAACACCACAGCCCCAGGTAAGCAAAAGTATTTTGGGACCGACTCCCTTTACGTTGTAAAAGAAGATTGGAAGACTTTTCTTCTCGACCAGGCTGGTGATACCCTACTCCGTTTAGTCAGCGAGGTAAGGCATTACCCGATCGGCAAGGACACCCTACTACTCACACAACGCATCACTTGGGATGACCGCCCAGAAGGGCTCGAAGACGCTTCCTACATCTTCAGCATTTCCCGCAAAGAGGTAATCGACACCTTGCCGCACCTTACACGCTTGTCACGCACAGGAGACTTTAAGGGCATCAAGGTTCATTTAGACCCCAAACTCAGAGCAATAAACAACGAGCAACGGCTGCTAAACGGCCTTACGGAACAATCAAGACGCCCAGTCTATCCCTACTCCGAAAAGGTGTGCTGCCGTAGTAGACGTTATTACGATTACGCTGGGAATCTCATCAAGGACGATTTCGGCAACGAACTTTTCCACTCAGCTAAATTCGTTGGAGACTACGCTATTATCCTAAGTCCCAAGAAAGACTGCTCCACCGAAATCGAATACCGGGTTCTTCGCGTTGCTGGTCATCCGGACATAAAGATCAACCCTAGGTGGATTCAAGGCTATCAAATCGGCAGAGATGACCTTTTGGGCTTTCATTACCCCGAAGTCTGTGGAGGAACCAGCGTAATGTTGAAAGACGGAACAGTAGTGCTGGACAGCACGAGTGCCTTCGTCGGCCTGTACAACGACAACCAAGGAATTCTACGCCTCCAGTTCGGAGGCAATTATTCCAACAACGAATACCTGACCTTTGACGGAAGACCACTTGTTCAAGGCAGCATTAACGGCATAAGGCCGCAGGCTGATGGCGCATTCATTATCAAGGTTGGAAAACTGTACGGACTCGTCAACCGTCAAGGAGAAATTCTTCCTCCTGTCTTTTCCAGGTTGTACTCCCAGGCCGGTAATATCTACGTAGCCTTTCTACCGGGCAGCGGACAAAAATATTATTTACGTGGAGGAAAGCTATTGAGGAGTAGGTTTTAGCCTACTCCTCAATGAGCCACCGGAAAATTGTCTGATCAGGCCAGTTTATTCAAAGTCTCCAACAACCGGTCATTCTCCGCAGTCAAACCAGCGGTAATCCGCAAGCAGTTCTCTGCGTTTGGTTGAAAAGCCTGGTTGCGAACAACGATGGCGTTGTCCAGCAGGTGCTGGTAAACGGTATCTGAGTCCTTGAACCGGACCAACAGGAAGTTGGTCACGGAGGGGAAGACGTAGTCTACGCAGTCCAACTTGGCCAGGGCCGTTTCGAGGCGCTTTCGCTCACCGATAAGGGTTTGTACTTTCTCCTGCATCTTCGCTGGTTGGCGAAGAGATTCCAGGGCAACGCCGGCGGTTAGGACGTTGATGTTGTAGGGCATCTTGATGGTGTTGAGCATCCGGATGATGAAGGGCGAGGCGAAAGCCGCGCCGCAGCGAATACCGGCCATTCCCCAGCCTTTAGACAACGTCTGGGTGATGATCAGGTTCGGAAATTCGGTAAGGCGGGATAGGAAGCTAAGCTCCGGCACGAAATCGATGTAAGCTTCGTCCAAAACAACGATGCCCGGGAACGTCAGGATCAGGTCTTCCAGGACACCACCGTCGATGGCGTTGCCACTTGGGTTGTTCGGGCTGCAGAGCCAAAGGACTTTACTCTTCTCGTCCCAGGTGGACTTCAGTTCGTCGACAGGAATGGTGAAGTCGGCTTTCAGGTTGGTGGCACGGAAGTCCGCAGCGGCGATACCGGCGGCGACCTTGTACATACCGAAGGTTGGTGGCAGGGCGTGGACGGCGTCGCCGACGTTGCAGAAGACGCGGGTGATCTGGTCAACCAGCTCATCAGAGCCGTTGCCAAAGACGATCTGATCGGGGTTGAAGCCTTTGAACTTGCCGAGTTCCATCCGAAGATCGGTAGACATCGGGTCGGGGTAGCGATTGCGGCCGGTTTCCCAGGGGCTCTCGTTGGCGTCCAATAGTACTTCTGCAAGGCCTTTGAACTCCGAGCGGGCGCTGGAGTAGGCTTTGAGGGAGAGAAGGTTGGGACGGACGAGGGATTGGATTTTTTCCGTAGTCCAGTTAGTCATTGTCGTAGTCATGGTTGGTAAAATTGTAAGGATAAAAGAATGGTTATGGTCAGGAGAAAGTGACCACTACTTCCCTTTATCCACCAGAACTTTGGCGAACATCTCGGGTTGCCCCAGGGGCTGAATATCGTTGATGAGATGACTCATGGTTGGTTGGAATGTTTCTTGGGTACTGTGGCAGGCTCAGCAGGGGCCGAGGACGCGGGTGCAAAGGTAGTTTTTAAGGAGCAGTGGATTGAGCCCTCTGATGAGAGATTTAATCTTCAGGTTCCGTTCTTTGGCTGTGAAGAACTTTTATGTAACAACCGGAATCCAAATCTCCTCCTTCGCCTCCGGATCATCCATTCGATAACCCGGCGGCAGGTATTCAAAATGCGGCCGGGTATTATCAACGGTTAGGTTTGCAGCAGGTAGCCATTCGCCAAAAACCTGGGCTGCAACGAGGCCGAAGTCCTTAGCCAATCCTTGGTAGTCAAATACGGCGTAAGAGCCTAGTGCGTCAAGATTGAAGTTGGTGCTAGTTAGAACGCCGGCAGCGCGGTGCTGGACGACCAGCTGAAAGGCGATCATAGCCTTAGCTACGTGAGGTTTTCAGCTGGGAAGTACAGTGCCGCGATG
>JBLIGS010000135.1:0-8057 GCA_047637095.1 Neolewinella sp.
CCCAGCGTTGGGGGAGAGACTTTACAGTTTGCCGGAGCCGATGACAAAAGGATTACCAACCGTATTTCGCCTTCGTAAAGGCCACCTTCCCGAAGGTGCTTACCACACCATTTTGCCAGTAAAAACCTGGCTTAAAGAAGACCCTGACTACATCGTAAGGAGCAGTGATGAAGGCTATCCGAAGGAACTCGGTAGCTAAGCCCTGCCTTTGGTTTTGCCCTTGCACCTGCGTCCCCGGCCCCTGCTGAGCCTGCCGAAATGCCCAGTATTCCCCGTGTGCGCGTGCAAGGTTCAGTCGATCCCGGATGGTCTGCTTGTGTGCCTGCACCAGATGGTCCATCGCAATATCTTCGCTGTAGTGAACGGTGATTCCCGCCAACCTAAGGCGGTCTTGCCATTCATCTTCTTCTCCGAAGCCTGGCTGTAAGCCCATCATGCCAAGGTCGGACCGGAAGGGGTGTTCTGCCAGAAGGCTACGCCAGCAAGCCATGATTCCTCCACTCAGGTACTCCGTCGACTTAAGCACCACAACCCCCGCCTCCGGGGAGGCCCGAACGGACCCAGAATAATACCTAAGTAACCATCTAGCTGGCGGTTTAGCGAAGTAATGAGCATACCTCCCACCAAGGACCTGGACTTGTTCATCAGCTGTAGCCGCTAGGAATTGCTCCACCATGTTTGGATGGGCAATGGCATCGTCGTCCAGGTAGAAAACCCATGTGGTGTCGGCTTCTTTCCAGGCCCGGTTACGGGCGTTACTTAGGCCCATTGCGGGTTCGTGGACGTAGGAAGCGCTGTGTTCTGTTGCTGCTTGTTCAGAGGTCTTATCGCCAAAATTGTCGACAACCAATACCTTGAATTTGTCCCTGCCGACGGTTTGTCTGCCGAGGCTATCAAGGCATTTTCTGAGTAACTCAGGCCGGTTGTAAGTACAGATCGCAATAGTAACCATCTACCGGAGGATAACTACTTTACCGAGGCCATTCTTGAAATAAATGTCGGTTCCTGTGTCGTGTTTTTCGAGAAGACTACCGGATGCATCGGAGGTGATTACACGGTAAAGGTATACGCCGTTGGCGAGTAGGTCTCCGTATTCGTCGGTACCGTCCCAAGCAAAATCCGTCTGGTGGGTTCCGATTTTTACGTCCTCCAACTCCAGTAGGTCAATGTCCCGAACAACACGGCCAGAAACGGTCATGATCTGGATCCGGAAAACGGCTGGTGGCTCGCTGCCGGTGAGGGTATAGACGAACCTAGTCTGCGTGGTGAACGGATTGGGATAAGTCAGTACGTTGGCAACCCGCTGGGCATTGACGATTTCGAATTCTTGGCGGAAGTCGAGCTGGCCGGCGATGTTGTTATTGCGGTCCGCTGCGCGGACGGTTAAGGCATACATGCCATCCTCGGGCAGGGTAGGGCGGAAGTAAATCTCCGCCACATTTTCACTCGTCGTTGCCGGAAGAAATTCAATTCTGCTGTCGGCAAAGTGTAACCGCTCCCGCTGGCCGGTAGGGAAGATGAGTTCCATAACGTAAGCACTGGTGTCATTGAGCGGAAGGAAGGTGTTCTCGTCCCTAAGTTGGATGAGAATTTCCGGTTCCGCACTAACCAGTTCGCCATCGTTGATCCGCCGGCCATCGAAGTAAACCCGGAGGTTGGGGTCGATAACATCCTTGCCAATTTTCAGGCGGGTGGTGAGGTCGTTATTGAAAACGACGTCTTCCGGCTGGTCGCGCTCAGGGTTGAGGCGAAGCTGAAGGCGGAGGTCTTGGCTAAAGGCAGAGGTTGGAACGGTGAAAGTGATTTCATCGGTTCCTCCGGCGGGGATTGGAGCATTCCGTTGGGTGTAGGAGGTCAGTTCGTTATTGGCGCTGATGAGTTGGAGCTCAACGAGCAGGCTGTCCATGTCTACCAAGGAGATGTTCTCGTACCCGACGGTGAGGGCAAAGTCCTGGCCTTGGTCCAGGGAATCAGGAGCGGAGTAAGTTAACTGTGGGTTGACGGCAACGTCGGCTGGACGGCCGTAGTTGAAGTAGACGTATTTGATGGTTGGGACACTGCGGTCAGGCTCGTCGAAGAACTCTATGTCGGCCCGGAGGGTTGGGTAGTCGGTAGCAGAGATGTCGCTCAAGTCAAAGTTTACGGATTGATTGCCAGGAACCGGGGCTCCCGGTACAAGCAAGACTTCGTCTCGGATCATTGTTTCTATGCCAGTAGGAGACTGGCCGAAGATGCGGACGTTGACGCTGTCAACTTCGGATACGGCCTCGCCGGTGAGGCTGATGTCGACCGATTCCCAGTAGGAGGCTGGGCCAACTGGCCCGGTGCTCCAGCTGCCTTCTTGCCAGTTGGCCAAAAGGGCTGCATCCATGATGATTATGTCCTCGGGAGTGAGGGCAATGGCTTCTCCTATCCGGCCCAAGCCTTTTTGGAAAGCAAAGATGTAGGGGACAGATCCAACACTACTGATTCCCCTGGCCTGCAAAGCACCTTGGTCTTCGAGAACGTCGAATAAAGTCTTACCTAATTCAGTAGAATCAGCGAGCCAGCCGTCGTTATAGTACACCGTATTACTTCCGCGCTGGGAAGTATAAAGTAAGACATACTTGCCGGTTTCAATACCGTTTTCGATGAAGTCCATTAAGCCCGCTCTGCTGGCTTGGGTGGCAACATTAAAAGCCCAAGCATCTTGATTTTGTGGGAGACCACTATGGGGAACAGAGTTGTACTCTCCCGAACCGATATTTGGGAGCCAATCTGAGAAGTCGATGCTGTCGATAACCAAAACGTTGATACCTCTTACTGTTCGCCAGTTAAAAGCAGAGTTTACCCGTCCGCCATTTACTTCCAGGCGAGGAAGCTGCCGGTCAACGAAGAAACCATTGGTCATGCTTAGGTCGACGATCGTTTGGGTGAAGTCCCAGCCTTCTTCCAGGGCATCGCCCCGGAGGTTAGTGAACTCCCCGTCGATGGTTTGTCCTTGGTGTTGCATTGCCCAGCCAACCTTGTCTTCAGGCTGATCGGCCAGCCAGGTGAAATCGCTTTCGCTCCAGATGAAACCTGCTCCTTCGGTTGTCGTACTATCGGGGCTGATGCGCCAGTAGTAAGTCGTGCTGTCGACATAGTTGATCGAAGGCGTGAAACGGATGATGCCGCCGGGAGAATTGACGGTTTCGGAAACGATTGGCGAAGCAAAATATTTGGACGTTGCGACCTCTACAACGTAGTCTCTTGCGGGGGCAAGCGCATTGGTAGAAGACGAGATCAGTTCTACCTGGCCAGTGGTAACGGCAAATCGGGGAGGGTAGGCCACCTTGGCCGTGTTGGCAATAAAGGTCAGGGGAACACCAGGACTTCCGCCAGTAACGAGTTGGTTGTTGTTCTCTGCACCAGGAGTAGGTAACTCCATCAACTCGCCATCATTGTCAATCGTCATGAATATGCGATTCTGCCCGATGGAAGGGATACCGAGATTGGGGAGTTGCAGAGAAAGCGCTGCTCTGTGATTTGGTATTTTCATCCGGTGCGTAAGCAGATCTTCCATCTCTCCGTCCGGTAACTGTTGTTGGATGAAGAGGTTGATGGAATCAGGTAAGGCGCCTTTGCCAAGATTGATGATGTCTAGGTTGACGGTGTATTCCGGTTCCTGGGCGGGGACGACATCGGGCTCAAAACGAACACTGGTGGGGTCAATGACGAGGTCTGGGCCGGGTTGGGGGTGCAGCCGGTAGGCAGGGTCACCGGTAAGGGCAAACTGTTCCAGAAGGATGGCAATGGTGAAGTTGCTGGTTCCGCTGAAGGATTCAATGTTGGCGCGCATGGCGTCGCCAATACCCTCGCCGTAGTATTCATTGCCCATGATGGTGTACAGGCTGTCGGCCCAGGTTCTTAGCGCCGAGATATAGCCAACACCTTTAGAGGCACCGAAGGCGATGGCGCCTTTGTCCCGGAGGAAGATGAACCGTTCTGAGATACTCCTGGCTTCAGTGAAACCGTCGCCGCTGTAGCAGCCGAGGCTCATCATGTAGGGGTATTTGTCCTTGTTGTTGTAGTTGTCTGGGTTGTCGATACTGAAGTCAAAACCCTGGGTGCTGGAGTGGCCGAAGAAGGTAATAATCGAAATTCCGTTGTTGATGCGTTCGAAGATGGCGTCGGTCCGGCTGTCTTCAATTGGTTCTCCACTGGTTTTGAAGAAGGAGACCACATTGGCGCCAAACATAGAGTTTGCGATGGTTTGCTCAATCTGGTTGAGGCCATTGCGAATACTTGCCTGTTCGCCGGGGGTAGTGCCGCCGCCGAGGTGCATTACGGATTTCATCCATTCCCGGTCTTCGATGGATTGTCCGCCGAGGGAGGTTTGGCGCTCTACGGCGACAAGTTTGTCGTAATAAATCCGAACCTCGCCGTCGTTGATGGCGGTGAGACGGCCAGTGGCCAGGACGGGGACAACGCTTCCCGTAGGCGCGGTCAACAGGTTGTCCGAAGCAGGGAACCCGAAGGAAGGAACGAAGAAGGTGGCCTGCGCATCGGCGAAGTCTTCTGGCGAACGGAGTTCGAAGAACTCCCGGCCTTTACCGATGATGAAGAGATAGTTAAGCTCGGGGGCAACGTCTTTAGCCAGGGTGAGGAAATTCCGAATGGCCATCGGGTGGGTGCCAATACCGTAGCCGAATTCTTCGTAGAGGTCTTCGACGTCAACGACCTGAACCTTGTGGCTTCCGCCTGGGGCGGAGCGGCGGTAGGCTGCAAGGTCTTCCACTGCAGAGCCGTGGAGCCGGCGGCTAGTTAGGAGGATGTAGCTGGTTCGGAAGTCAGTGGGGACGACAGAGGTGAAGCGGAAAGGGCTACTCTCGGTGGCCGTGACCTGGCCGCTGATGGAGAGGTAGTACCGCTGGTCAACGGAGTTGGATGGGAAGGTTAGGGTGGCAGAACCGCCGGCGGAAGCGGCGGAGACCAGGGCTGAATTCCCTGCTCCGTAAGCCTCCACTGCACCTGCGGCCGCGCCCAGGTCCGTAAGCGTTACTTGGGAAGGCTGAGCCCTAGCTGGGATGATGAAACTCGTCATCCCTTCATCGTAGGTTAACGTAGCAGTGTAAGTAACGTTGGCCCAGGCAAGGTTGGCCTTGTCCCGCGCGCCAGCAGTACCCGTAAGCGTGGCAGTCATAGATTCCCCAGAAGGGATGAAATCAAGGCTTGGTTGCAGCACCGTCCATGCGTTGGTGTCAATGGTCACGGCTTCGCTACCGTCGATGTCAATGCGGTGGCGGTGAAAATCGAAACCGAGCCCAAAACGCAGGTCTAGGGTCGCTTTGAGGCCATCTGATCCAGGCATGTTTAGGTCAATAGTTGAAACCGTAGACCCGTCAGAAGACAGCAAGTCCCCACTGTCACGGGTACCAAACCCTTCCGCTTCGTCGTAGTGGGAGTAGTAAATACTGGACCGTCCACTACGGAAATATTCCTTACTGAAATTGTCGGCGTAGATGACTTCGGACTCCCGAAGTACGCTGTTCAGTGTCTCCGGTGTGCCCGTTGGACTGGAGGCATCGTAAAACAGACCTCCACCGTCGGCAAGACTCAGGAAGTAAGCTGCCGTATCCGTGTGCATGCTGTACCGAGTGTTCAGCTGCTGGTTATCGGGGTCTTCAAAAAGAAAACGATCCATGTTTCCCCGGTTCTTTTCTCCGACAAATACGATGCCCGAACTTGAAACACCGATGGGTACGACCTCACCGTTATGGTGAAGGACGAAACGGTTCTCGTTGGCCGTAGTCAGGGGAAGCCCTGCTGCGGTCAGCTGAGCAGGGCTGATGTTGTAAAGTCCGTCCGTAGCCACCGGAACGCGGAGGTAATCGGAGGAATAGTCAATCCACTCATTGCCGTAGCGAACGGAACCGTCCGCTTGGGGCATTTGGGCGAGAAGAACAGAAGTGAAAAGAAGGGATAGAATTACGGTAAAGGTGTGACGCATAGTTGGCGGGATTCTGCCGTTGATAGTTACTGTAAAGGTAACGGACACAAGGTTGTGATGTTGTCGTTTTTGCGGCAGGTTGCGTCGTGAAATGGCGTATCGTGAGATAGCTGAAATAGACCAAGGTACTTCGACAGGCTTAGTGGGGCCGCGGACGCAGGTGCAAAGAAGGGTTTTGAAGAGCAGAGAGGAGCAAGTTGTTAAAACTTTGCCCGCCTTCGGCCGTTCCTGTCTGCAATGCAAATATCTCCCGACCTCCACATCGTTCTCGCCTCCAAGTCTCCCCGCCGTTCCTACCTATTGGAACAGGCCGGTATTCCCTTTATCATCCGCACGGCGGACGTTGAGGAAGTCTATCCGGAATCAACTCCGGTCCTGGACGTTGCTCCCTATTTGGCAGAATTAAAGGCCGAAGGCGCCGTTCACCTGCTCGAATCGGACCAGGAGGTTCTACTTACGGCTGACAGTGTCGTCATCATCGACGACGTTATCTACGGCAAGCCAAAAAACCGGGAGGAAGCCATCGAAACGCTGGAAAAACTCAGCGGTGTCTCACACACAGTCGTAACTGGTTGTTGCCTCAAAAGCCACACCCGAAAAGAGGTCTTTAGCGCCGTCGCCGAGGTCCACCTCGACGAAATGACCCGAGATGAAATTGAATGGTACGTCGACACCTACAAGCCCTACGACAAAGCCGGCTCCTATGCCATCCAGGAATGGGTTGGCCTGGCCAAAATCAACCGCATTGAGGGGACTTACCCCACGATTATGGGCCTGCCGGTACACTTGGTGTACGATCGGCTGGTTAAATGGGGAAAGTAATCAGACGTAGTCTTCATCGCTGGCCCTTGGCTGTGGTTGCGCTGACTTTTTTGGCTGATTGATGTCTAGGCTTTCAAAAGGTTCTTCAGCATACTTGGCAAGTAAGCCTTTGCGCATAAATAAGTAAATGACCGGCCCAATAAAGCCAAGGAGAAGGACAATGATTAACCAGAGGGTTTTGTCTTTCGGATTCTTAAAGGGCTTTGTCGCTATTTCGATGGCCGTCCCGATGGTAAGGCCCAGAGAGGCAATCATCAGGGCAATCATCAGGATGGACATGAAAAGGATTATTATTTCCGGGCCTACAGAACTTAAGAGTTGCATCTGAGATAGGTTTAGTTGTATTGATTAGGGGATATGCGAAATTAATGAAAATATTTCCACCGGGGACTTTACCGCATATCGCTATGTGCATAACAAAATGCACAAAGCCTCGAAGAAAGTCTCTCCGTCCGGCGGCTACGCTTCTGGCTCCGCCGGAGTGGGCCGTCGTGGTAGATGAGACGCCACGAGTGGACTCCCATCTGCCACGACCGCCCCTTCCTGCGGAGCCAATAGGTCATTCCGCTTAACGAAGTAAACGATCAACGCAGGTAGGCCAAAAAGGAGCAAGAGAATGATCCAAAGAACTTTGTCTTTCCCGTCCCTAAGTGTTGATTTGTTGCCTTCGGGGGGATTTATTTAACTACTTCTAAGTCCACCAAAAACCGACTTTCGTCCACCTTCACCTCCGCCGGCTCAAACCCTTTGCCCATCACTTGCCACTTATCCGTTAGCGGTTGTACCCGCACCGGATCATCCCCAATAAGTATGCCAACGGGCATGTTGAAAGCGGCTACATCGGCCTTCCACCGGTATTCTACCTGATCACCGTTTTGGCGCAGTTGCAGAACGGGGAGATCAGGATGCTCCAGGTATTGTTCGAAGAAGGGGCCCAGGTCTCGCTTGGCGAAACGGGAAAAATAATCCACCACTTGTTGGGTGTTGACGATGCTGCGCTTATTATCTTGGTAGAAGCTTTTTAGCATTGGGAAAAAGACCTCGTCGTCGTTAATGACGTGCCGAAGGGTATGGAGTATCCATGCCCCTTTATAGTAATGATCGGAGCTGCCGAAATCGTCGAAGTTTACACCAAGCGGACCAAGGACTGGGGATTCATTTTTGATGAATGGCCGTTGCGTTTTTAGGTAGCGGCGAGCGTCCTTTTCGCTATAGATGTATTCTACATACAGCGCTTCCATATAGGTGGTGAAGCTCTCGTGTA